>NZ_CP058348.1:609428-914143 GCF_013752535.1 Bdellovibrio sp. KM01 | reverse complement strand
CTCGCCCATATGTGGGCTGACTTGCGCTGGAAGATTTGAATATCTCCAGGCAAAGGAAAGATAGATTTTCAAACTGTTCCAAAAATCAAAACCATAGGAATTAAAGTCGCCCGCGCCATCCAATTTTAGATTCAACTGAATCATGGCATTGCGCGAATCCAGAGTCGCATCCCGGTCTTCGCAAGCCGTGATGTTTTTATCCGATTTTAAATAGGATTGAGCCATATCCTGCAAAGAGGCTGCATCCAATTCCGTGGTGTGCAGATTCCCCTGAAGCCCAGAGAATTTTTTAATATAGTAGCAACCAATTCTGTCGGCTTTCTTAGCTTTCAAAAACTGCGAGGCACTAAAGTTATCAATACTTGCCCAAGGAACTCCTGCTCCCTCGGAATTATCCCAAATTTTTGCAAGGTAAGTATTCAACTCAGGACAGTACGTTTTCTTTTCGCACTTGGCTGCCAGCGCATTGTATTTGGCTAGCTTGGAAGTTTTCAGATTCAGCGGAAGCATGGGTAAAGCACCCGTGAAAAGTTTGTTTGCAATTGTCTTTGTTAGCAAAGATACGGCAACACGGAAATCCTGCATCCCTTCAGTGCTCATTTGAGCGACATCGCCTCCGATATTCTTGGCCAGGGAGTAGGAAAGCTTCCCGGCATTATAGCCGTCGACCACGATGAATGCCGTATCGGTCGGAAACTCGGAATCCACCGCGCATTGGGCTCTGTTCGCGATTCTTAGATTATTTAACTGAAGATTCGGCACCGATGTCGTCGCAGCCGCCGCTTGCGCCTGAACACCATAGGTGCTCAGGACAGACATCAATACAACCAATGCACGAATAGATCCGCTGATGCTCATAAAAGCTCCTAATTAACCACGCCACCCATGCCGCACGCGCTGACCTTGTTCAACATTGTCGTGTAAAACAAAATCACCGTTTGATCAGCAGGAGAGAAGTTTCTCTTCACAGAACCGTCTGAATTGACCATGTTGTAAAGGTAAGTATTCACAAAGCGATAAACTGCGGGTGTCACCAACAAGTTGGAATGACATTTGAAATTTCTGTAAGTCACGGTCACACTGGCATAGGCATCGTTATTGCCGTTGTTATTGTTTCCGCCGATATAAATCGTATCGCCGTTACCGTTGTTATTGTTGTTACCGTATCCGACTTGAAACTGAACCGTCCAACCAGATCCTTGATTATCCTGGCCTACGACCTTGCACAAATTCCCAGAACAAGCGATGGCCATCTCGTTCTCGATCTTCTTCTGAATATCCGCTTCACTGTATCCCGGTCTTGCCGGAGCATCGAACTCCCCCGATCCTTCATCGAACTCATTTGCATGAGAGGCGTAGCTTAGAAATAGCGATGCCAACACGATTAGTACGCGTTTAGTATTCATATTCTCTTCTCCAAATAGTCTGCGCACCCTCAGGCGTAAGTGCCAACGTTCGAGTAAGCCCAAGAATGCAGTTGTGTGTTGGAATAAATTCGTATCCCTGAGCTGATGGAATTGGATATGAATATTTTTGTAATGAACACTCGCCGAACACGTTCCGTTTGCTCCCTGAGGTCAATCATGAGAACAGATTTTTAGCATTTTCATTCGGAAAAATCGGAGTAAACAAAAATATATGTGAAGAAAAAATCGCAGAGATTAAGTATCAGAAATGAATTTACGCAACGGGTGAATTACCGAAGTGTTAGTCTTGAGCTTCGTCGGATTCAAACTTTAAATCCAGAAAATCCAAAAAGGACGCGCGCTCTTCGCGAGGAAAAGGTGGACTCACGCGATACAGAATGCGTTGCTGACGACGAACAACATAATTGGAGGGACGATCAATGCGAAAACGACGTGGATTCGGCAAAACAGCAGCGATCAAACTTGCCTGAGTTGCAGAAATATTTTTGGCACTTCTTTTAAAGTACTTTTGCGAAGCTGCTTCAACACCATAAACGCCGGGACCCATCTCGATCACATTAAGATAAACTTCCATGATGCGCTCTTTGGGCCAGGTGAACTCGATGAGCACCGTGAAGTAAGCTTCCAGTCCTTTACGAAACCAATCACGGGTCGGCCACAGAAAAACATTTTTTGCCGTTTGCTGTGAGATTGTGCTCGCACCGCGACTGCGTTTGTGGGTCTTGTTATATTTCATGGCTTTTTCGATCGCATCAAAATCAAAACCATTGTGATCAAAGAAGCGATAGTCTTCGGCTTTCAACACAGCTTTTTGCATGGCTGGTGAAATTTGCTCCAAAGGGACCCAGTCATGATTGATGCCGACGAATTTATCTGAAAATACGGATTGAACGGAACGGATCACCATCAAAGGTGTCACATAAACAGGAACGAAACGATACAAAAGAACCAAACCAATACTGGTTACAGCGAAAAGCAGAGCAGCTTTAAAAAGAACTTTTCTAAGTTTAAACAAGACTGCTTTCAAAACGTTCACTCTTCAAAGTTCAAAGCCCTCCCGGCGGAGGACTTTGAGTTAGTAAATACTAAAGTGGTGGCGGTTCAACTACACCCACTGCATCGCCTGCTGCTGGTGCCGGTGCTGAAGGAGCCTGAGCTGACATATCAGCAGATTCAGACTTTTTCTTCTTTGCCTTCTTAGCGTGTTTGCCACCTTTTTTCTTTTTAGAAACTTGTGAGTGGCTTGTTTTAGCTTTTTTGCCGCTTTTCTTTTTCGCTTCAGCAGCGAATGGCATTGAAAGTGTTAAAACCATCAAAGCAGCAGCTAAAACTGTAAATACATTCTTCCCTAATTTCATTCTTCCTCCAGAGCCCATTGTGGGGTAACAATTGTTAATGTTAGCACTGAAAAAAGACTGTCGCCAAGTCCAATAGCGTTTAGGTGACACGTTTCGTTTTGCCAAGTCTATTGTCTGATTTTGGAAAAAAAGGGATGCTGCAAACCGAGGTAAGAAATGAATCAGTCTCGACTCTTTAGCCCGCTTAAACTTCGTTCAATTGAACTTAAAAATCGCATCGCGGTTTCTCCCATGTGCATGTATTCAGCCGTAAACGGCGTGCCCAATGACTGGCATATGGTTCACCTGGGTTCTCGTGCCGTCGGTGGAGCGGGTCTGGTTATCGTAGAAGCAACGGGGGTTCGTCCAGACGGTCGCATTTCTCCAGGCTGTCTAGGCCTTTGGAACGAGGAGCAGCTGGAAAAGTTTAAACCCATTGCTCAGTTTATGAAAAACCAAGGCACTGTGGCGGGAATACAACTAGCCCACGCCGGTCGTAAATCTTCCACCGATCTTGCCTGGAAAGGCGGCAAACCTCTGACTCCAGAACAAGGGGCATGGACCACCATGGGCCCCAGCGCCCTCCCGTTCGCCGAAGGTTGGCACACTCCCCATGCCTTGACCATCCCAGAAATTAAGCAATTGATTCAAGACTTCGTGCACTCGGCAGACTTGGCTTTGCAGGCCGGATTTCAATTAATCGAACTGCACATGGCCCATGGTTATTTGATGCACGAGTTTTTATCTCCCCTATCCAATCACCGCACTGACGATTACGGTGGCAGTTTGGAAAATCGCATGCGCTTTCCTTTGGAAGTCGCGGCAGCGGTTCGTAAATTATGGCCGGCAGAACTTCCTTTATTTGTCAGAATTTCTGCCACAGACTGGGTGGAAAATGGTTGGGATCTTGAACAAAGCATTGCCTTTGCGAAGGAACTTAAAAAACAGGGCGTGGATCTGATCGACTGCTCGACCGGTGGCAGTGTTCCGAAAGCCCAAATTCCTGTGGGTCCCGGTTACCAGGTTCCCTTTGCAGAGGGCGTCCGCAATGGAGCCAACATCGCCACAGGGGCCGTGGGAATGATTACAGATCCTCACAATGCCGAAGAAATTCTGCAATCCGGGAAGGCTGACTTAATTTTAATGGCCCGGGAGATGCTCCGTGACCCTTATTGGCCGTTACACGCTGCCAAAAAGCTGGGCGTCGATGTGACATGGCCCGTGCAATACGGTAGAGTGAACGCATGACCAAATCATCACATCACTCCCATGCCATGTTAGTTCGCCAAGCTCTTTGGGCTTTGCAAAAAGAAGTTTTGAATTCGTTGAAAGAGCAATTCGACAGCGAAGTGGGTTATGAGGCGCAACCCAATGAATGGTTCAATGTTCTGCTAACGGCTGAACGTTATAAATGGTTGCGCGAATTGACATCCTTGATGGCTGACATCGACATCATGACAGAGCTCGAGATGATTTCTGAAGAGCACGGCGAAACTGCGCGCGCTGAAATTGAACGCCTGTTGTTTGAAGAAAATCCAGAACCAGACAGTTTCACGAAACAGTACCGCAATCTTTTGTTGTCTGGCGTAAGCTTGATGCCACTGCATTCACAATTGAAAGCCTCTTTGCAGAATCTGCCAAAATCAGAAAAAGCAAAAGAGCATCACCACACACAAAGAAAAACGTGGCACGAAGAGCATCGTTCTCAGGCTCGTAAGAAGCGGAACTAGTTCCCTAACCTCTTTCAGTGACAGCTAAAAGACAAGTGCCCTCGTACCTCAGATCACGTTAACCTGAAGTTCAAGGGCCTAGGATGGGCCTTTATTTTTTGCCCCATTCGGACAGCTGATTTTCTTCAGCACCGGTTTTTTGAAATCCAATTCAAAACAATTTTCCACCACTCGAGCAGCGGAACAGATTCCTGTCGTGGACAGCACCTGAACTTTTTTACGCTCGGGTTTACCGATGAAAGAAAACGAAACATTGGGAGTTTTCGGCTCAAGCGCGAGCTCTTTACCCTTTTCCGCATCGAACAACAGAAAGCCTCGACCACAGTCCTCTTCCTGATTCTGAAGCGCGTATCTATTATCCAACCATGAAAGCTCTCCGCGACTGGTGGTGGCGTTTGCCCATTTTGAACCCGGAGCCAATGAACGCACCTGATTATACAGTTGCACGGTCTTTTCATCAGGGGACCATTTTAATCTACTAAAAGCGCGCTCGAAATGAGGAATACCAGCAACGGTGTCAGGTGACTGCAGACTTGCAGTGTGGCCCTCACGTTTGAACGAATACGTGTACAGAATATGAAACTCATTTCCGCTGGTGATTTTCTTTTCGGCCTTTACGACAACTTCGACGGCACCTGATGGTGACTTAAAAGTTTTCTCGGAAGGCACGTCGCTCCAACTTGCACAACGAACGGAACGCAGAAAATCATAGTAATGCTGGGGTGGCACACCAGAAGACTTGATGTCGGCCCGCTTGGTTTTATCCGGTTTTGGGTAGTAATCAAAAGTGACAGTCAACATATGCCCGTTGCAAAAACCGCGCGCCTTCCAGGTAAAATTGGAACCATTGGTCTCAAAATTAGGATGAGCATCCGGCAGAGCCTGCAAAAATACGTCAAAAACCAAATGCCCCTGCAGTCGCTCCAGGTGAAAAATCTCGTAATCATACTTTTTTCGATCATCGAGATATTCTTTGGTAGAGCTGGTGGATAGCGAACCGCCATAGACAATTTCCACGACTCCCGGTGGATTTACTTTTGCATTGAGATTTAAAATAGGACTGCCATCTTTTTCAACGTCATCGCAATCGACACAGGAAAGGTCCCCGAATTGCTCGTCGGAATAATCAAAGGAAAATCCCAAACCACCATTGTATGTTTTAACTTTTTTGGCACGGGCATCAATATCCCCAGAAAAAGAATTCGCACCAAGTGAAATAATAAAAACAACCAACGAGATCCGCAGCAGAAAAGTCATTAAACTATATTATGTTTTTATTGCAATTCTGACAATTTCAAAAATTCTTTTCTGCTCCGATATTCCGACAGAAAATCAAACGAACCACGACGCCAATGAACAAATGTTTGAAGTCACTCTCTCTGGGTATCGGTCACGCTAAAACATCCGCGTGACCTCTGCCTCCAATCCGAGGCCCGGCAGAACTCACCCTGCGATTCGCCCAAAACCGGTGTAAGCTGCGAACGTGTTTTGCTGTGTACGTGCTCCACTCCCCATTTGGGGGTACCGGTCACTCCACTTCAAGTTCGAAAGCAGTATGTATGAAGCAACAAACATTTCTCCCTCTCAAAACTCATTGGAAACATCGCCATTGTCACGGTGGTACCCTTCGAAAATCGTCCAAGGGTCGCTGTGCTCGTCCCTTGTCGACAAAGGATCCAATACACCTGGTGTTCAAAGTAAATAAATCCGCCGTAAAAAAGGGGCTTCGACATCCGAGGAATTTTTCACTGCTTACACGGGTGTTGAAAAAATATGCGTTCAAATTTTACGTGAAGGTTGAGCAATTTTCAGTGCAGCATGACCACATTCATGTGCTTGTGCGCGGCGGACAGCGGTCACAGCTGCAGAGTTTTTTACGGGTATTGGCCGGGCAATTTGCGCAAAGGTTGACCGATACCTTCGATACGAAGAACGAAGGGCCGAAGGTTTGGAAGTATCGGCCTTTTAGTCGCGTGGTGAAGGGGTACAAGCCTTACCGGATCGTACGGGATTATATTCAGCTGAATGAGTGCGAGGCGAATGGCAGACCTTATTCGAAAACTCGATTGCGCGGACTTAGCCAGGAGCAATTGGTTGAGTTATGGGCGTGATTTAAAATCTCGCGCGTGACCGATAACCCCACATTGGTGGGGCCTCAGCACGTAGATCGCACCTAATTCGATGTAAGAGTCACGATCGTCGTCGCGTGGAAAAACGAACAGGATAAAGCCGACGATGGAGCCTCTACACCACGACCACACAAGCCCAGCGTTTCGGGTTTGTGAACTTTCGCGATGTGCGGCTCATCACCGTGAGCCGCGCGGCGAATTTCGAAATTAACCATTAATGCTTTTTGCCCATGTACTTCGGATTTAGCAAATTCTCGGTCGAGAAGATTTCGTCCAATTGGGCTTGCGTGACAACACCGCGCTCAAGTGCAACCTCGGCCACGTTTTTACCGGTTTGCGCGCAGATTTTCCCGATCAGGTCACCTTCGGCGTGACCGATGATTGGATCCAAGTATGTTACGATACCGATGGAGTTCATCACGTTTTCTCGGCAGCGATCTGCATTCGCAGTGATGCCGTCGACACATTTGTTTTTCAAAGTGTAACAAGCTTGCGTCAGCAACTGGATCGACTCAAACATGCTGGAAGCGATCACTGGCTCCATTACGTTTAATTGCAATTGTCCCGCCTCGGCTGCCAAGGTCACGGTCAAATCATTGCCGATCACTTTGAACGCCACTTGGTTCACAACTTCAGGAATCACTGGATTTACCTTTGCCGGCATGATCGAGGATCCCGCTTGTAACTCTGGCAAATTGATTTCTTTCAAGCCCGCACGCGGACCCGAGCTTAGCAAACGCAAGTCATTACAGATTTTAGAAAGTTTCACAGCTGTGCGCTTCAACGCTGCCGAAATGATAACGTAAGCACCGCAATCACTGGTCGCTTCAATCAAGTCTTCAGAAATAATGAACGGATAACCCGTCACCTCTGCCAACTTTTTGACTGCCAATGCCGAGTAACCTTCAGGAGCATTGACACCAGTACCGATAGCCGTGGCACCCAAGTTTACTTCCAGGATAAATTTCTGAACTGTCTTAAGCAAACGGCTGTCTTCCTTAAGCAAAGTCGCAAAGGCATTGAACTCTTGTCCCAAAGACATGGGAACCGCGTCTTGCAATTGAGTACGACCCATTTTCAAAACTTTTGAGAACTCTTTGCCTTTTTTATCAAAGGCCTCTGCCAAGACATCGACCGCTTTCACAGCGACACTGATGTGCTCGTACAAAGCCACGCGGAACGCCGTTGGATAAGCGTCATTCGTCGATTGGCATTTGTTCACGTGATCATTCGGGTGAATTGTTTTGTAATCACCCTTAGGCAAACCACGAAGTTCCAGCGCCACATTGGCGATCACTTCATTAGCATTCATGTTCACGGAAGTCCCCGCTCCACCCTGGAAAACATCCGAAGGAAATTGCGGGCCCCATTTAACCGGGTCTTTCAAAATAACATCACAAGCTTCAACAATAGTTTTTGAAACGTCTTTGGGAATAGTGCCAAGCTCTCCGTTCGCCATCGCCGTTGCTTTTTTAACCAAAGCCAAAGCGCGCACGAAAAGTTCATCCTGACCAATTTTCAATCCAGAGATTTCAAAATTTTCCATCGCGCGCAAAGTATGAATGCCATAGTATGCATTCGCAGGAACTTGCTTTTCGCCCAAAAGATCATGTTCAATTCTGTACTGACTCATTTTTAAATCCCCTGTTTACAACGGCGTCTTCAAAGTGGAAGGTTTCGCCACGTTTCATCACCGGAAAAACTGAAAAAGGAAGTTTTGCTTTCTGCAAAGATTCCCGCAATTTTTCCGGAGGTTCAGTCATCAACTCGTCACTGAGTTTAAAAGTACCCCAGTGAACCGGCAGCGACACCTTAGCATGTAAATCCCGATGAATCTGTACCGCTTCATCGGTGTCGACGTGCAGCTGCTTCATGAACCAGCGAGGAGAATAGGCACCAATTGGAATAAGAGCAACATCCACCGCACCTAGGCGCTGATAGATGTCCTGAAAATCTTTAGAATAGCCCGTATCTCCGGTATAGAGGACCTGACGCGAGGGCCCCGTGATCATCCATCCTCCCCACAGGGTCTCGTTACGCTCAAAAAGCGAGCGTGCAGACCAATGCTGCGCCGGAGTGAAGGTCACCTTCAGTTTCCCCACCTGGAAACTCTCCCACCAATCCATCTCCTGTACATTACGAATGCCTTCGCTTTCCAGCAAAGCTTTATCTCCCAGGGGAACCAGGAAACGCGTGCGCCCCCCGTTCAAATCGAAAATCGCTTTTAGAGAATTTAAATCCAGATGATCGTAATGACCGTGGGAAACAACGACAACATCGATCGCCGGGAGCTCATTGACGGACAAGGGCAAACTCCCATAGCGCTTCGGACCGGCAAAAGACACCGGAGAAGCTCTCTCCGAAAAAACCGGATCCGTCAGGACATTCATGCCATCCATTTGTATGAGCACCGAAGAATGCCCCAACCATGTGAGTGTCAATCCCCGAGGATTTTTCAAAGCCTCAAGATGGACCGGTACCATCGGGGCTCCGGCGGGGTCTTCCTCTGGGAAGTCCGTGGTCAATCGCTGCCAATACCACTTCATCACGCTTGGCTTCGGCGAGTTGTCATAATTATTTAAAAATCCCGTCTTCCCATGGTGGGGAAGATTTGGATCGTAGTACTTAAAAGTTCCTGCGCAGCCCACAAGGAACCCCAGGTTAAGAAGCCATAAAAACGTTCTGATTCTCATGCCATGAAGATAGCACTTTACACGCAGCTTCATCGAGGGGAATTATTGCCATGACCCACGCCGAAGGGCTACGACAGATGTTTAACAAAATGACTTCCGTAAAACCTGGAGAATAACTCTGTGATTGCTGAATATTGGAAGCAAAGATCCACTCAACAAAAAGTTCTTATCCTTTTCATTCTGACTCTGTTTTTCAGGGCCTTCTTTAGTCTAAGCATTGGCTTGATTGATGATGAGGCTTACCACTGGTCTTGGGCTAAAGATTTGCAGCTATCCTATTTCGATCATCCTGGAATGATTGCGTGGCTAGAGGCGATCACGACTTCGTTGTTTGGCGATAATCAACTGGGCGTGCGATTGCCAGGCTTCTTGTGCTTTACTGCGACCATTGTTCTTTTGTACAAACTCACTCGCGATCTTTTCGATGACTGGGCTGCGATCTTTGTCGGCTTTGTGATGCTATGGTCCCCGTTCTGGGGCTTTGGTGGATATGTGGCTTCTCCGGAACCTCCCTTCGCTTTAGCGTTCGTTGCTGCCGCTTATGTATTCTGGCAAGGCGTGCGCGAGGATGATCAACGTTGGTCCACGAAAAAAACTTGGCTGTGGCTGGGTGTGATCATGGGCTTGGGATTAAATTCCAAATTCATCATCGCTTTGATTGCTCCAGGTTTTGGTTTGTATTTGCTGATGACACCAAATCGCCGCAAAGACCTGCTTTCTCCATGGCCGTGGGTGGGCTTTTTAATTGCGACTGTTCTGTGCACACCGATTTTCTGGTGGAACCATCTTCATGACTGGCCGGGTTTCCGTTATCAATTCCACGATCGTCACAGCGGAGACACATTCAAAGTCAGTCGCTGGGGTGGCTGGTTTGCAGCCCAACTTTTGTTCTGCACGCCATTCTTGTATGTGCTGATCGTGATGGCCTTTATCAATTCCATCATAAAACGCGCGGAAGCTCGCTGGAGATTCCTATTCTGCATGACAGTGCCGTCGATCGCAGTGTTTTATCCACAACCGTTCTTTGCTGACTACAAACCGCACTGGCCAGGGGCCGCTTACACTTTACTTTTGATGGGCGCTGGTTTTATCTGGTCACAAGGCCTTATGTGGGGGCAGAAACAGATCATAAAGACTCGCAGCAAAGTATTCACATACGGAATCTTGGCGTTCTTTATTCCACTGGCTCTGATCGCTTACACGCCGTTTGCGTATCCGTGGGTTCCGAAAGCATTTCATTTCTTTGCCCCAAAAGCGGAATGGCAAACCACTTATGATTTCTCAAATGAGTTTACTGGTTGGGAAGATCTGGGTCGCTTCATAAAACGTCGTCAACGCGAGATTCATGCAGAGTCAGGACATCGTCCATTCCTAGCGGCACTCCGTTACGAGACGACTGCGCAGACAACTTGGGGCTCGAAGGAAAAGATCTACATGTTGAATTCCACAGTCAGCAATTACACCGTGATGCAGCCTGTGGAAGAAATGAAAAACATGGAAGGCCAAGACGCGATTGTCGTCACTACTGAAAAATACGACCGTGATCCGTTGGAGTATGCAAAATTCGACAGCTGTAACCGCGATAAGCTGATGACCTTCCGTCATGGCATTCACGCGCGCACATTCTATGTCTACTTGTGCAAAAACTTCCAGGGCATCATCTATGGGCCCGGAGAACTTCCGCCCTCAGCGCGCCGCTAAGGCCGGTTTTAACGAATTACAGTTTGAACGGGAACCGTGAGGTTTTTAAGCTCGATCCCGTTCAAATGAACTGGCAACTCGCCTTTGAATCTGCGATCAATGACTTTGATCAGATAGAAACCTTTAGGAATATTTCCCGAAAGCTGAAAAGAACCGTCGGAGGCCGCACGCCCGCGGGCATAAATCGTGGCGTCGCGATCAATCAGGTGAACAACAACACCATTCATGTATTTTTGACTCACGCCACGCACGCGCAGAACTCCATTGAGAACAACCTGCTCCGTGATGCCGTTGACGCCAGAAGAACGCACCAGTTTATCGTCTCCACCTTGTTGGGAAACTTCAAAATGATCGGTCGCAAGGTCCTGAGGCTTTTGCTCGTCTTCGTGAGCACAAGATCCCAAGATCATCGCAACTGTGAGGCTTACAAATAAATAAACGCAGTTCTTCATAGGTCTATCTTAGGGTACGGACGCGCTTTTGGTAGCAATAGCGCGTCACAGTTAGTTATTTAACGGGCGTTGCTTGAATCGTGATCTCTTGTTCGTACCGATTCACATACACGCGAGTGGCACCTTTGAATTTCTTGGAAGTGATTTCAACAATGTAGTGACCGTTAAAGAAAATACCCGAAAGAACAAACGCACCTTTGATGTCTGACGTCGCATTGGCAATCGTCACACCGTCATCATCCAGCAATCTTACAGAAATAAATTTAACGGGAGTCGCTGTGACACCTTCGCCTTGAAGGATCACACCGTGGATGCGCGTCACTTTGTTTTTAGTTCCAGTGACGGGAATGCCACCCAATTGTGAGTCTTCGCGGGCGTTGTAGGTTTGGCCGTTCAAAACCTCCAGTGGATTTTTCAATTCCTGCTTTTCCTGGTTCGAAGCACAGGCGCTCAATATCAAAGACAATCCCAGCAAAAAGTAAATTTTAAGTTTCATTTTCCCTCCGTCTAACATTTTAGGCCAAGGGAACACTTTGGGTAGTGATGCTGCATCACTCTACTGAATTTTTAAATCCTGACGAATGCGCTCGAGTAAAAGACCCAGTTTGTTCTTACCTGTACGATCGCCACAGTCTCCCCAATAACAATCATTCTTGGTGTGCTCAAAAAGACGAGCCTTCCCAGTGGAAAGCAAAAGAACTTTCAATTCTTCATGACGAGTGAATTTATCCAGAACCGCTTTTTCCATAAACCCGTCTTTGCGCAGGTCCCAATCGGCCCTCTTAGGAATAGTTCCATCGCGACCACGTTTAGCAGCCTCCATGGGAGTATCAGCCTCTTGCACCCACTTGATCAATTCCGGTTGGTCATACTTGTGTGCCTGATAGTAATGCTCGGAAGTCTTCCACCACTCCCCATCCACAAAAACCGGATACGCCGCAAAATTAGAAAACTCTCCGTAAGGATCCTTGGTTGAATAAAAATCTAAAATTTCGCCCTCATAAGGGACCGGTGGAGTCTTGGCAAAATCTTGAGACTGGTGAGCACACGCAATCTGCGAACTGAGCAACACAGAAGCAACAAAAACACGAAACATCTTTCTTCTCCTAAAAAAAAGGCAACCCGGAGGTTGCCTTTGATATTAAACGTAAGAACCGCGTTTAATTTTTTCCAAGATCAGTTTTTCTGTCTTGATTGGATCTTTTGGATCCACCGAGAAGAATGATTGTTGCTCGCAACGAATCTTTTCTTTGATCAACCAGCGCAGGATATCTGCCAAGTTTTTGTTCTTTTTATCCAGGAAGAAAGGATCGTTTTCCAAAGCGTCTTTCGCTTTTTTCAAAGCGCGGGCTTCAGCAGGATCGGATTCTTTCACTTTGTAGTGAGGAAGATCATACTTCTTAACGTCTTCTGGCAGTACACCCAGGAATTTAACATTCGGTGCAGAGAAGTGAGAGTTACGGATCAAAGATGCCGCAGAACCCGCTTTCAATGTACGGAAGATGTTTTGCATTGTGTACGCATCGAGATCTCCGAAGAAGTACATCGGAACATCAAGTTCGTCTTGAATCAATTTTGACCAACCACGTACACCATTCGATGGAACCCCTTGAGCACCCATCACGATACAGTTATTACGTTTCGTGAAACCCATTGAAACCAGCGTATTCGCCGTACCTTCAGATTCAACGATCAGGCAGAAGTCGATTTTCTTTTTCGCCTTCAACTTCAAAGCTTGTGGTTTATTTTTCGGTTGGAATGGAGACGTACCCAAAGTCGAAAGATCGACAACGGCTTTATCCCCATCATTCAAAGTTTCAGTCACAACCAATTGTTGAGAATAAGTTTGTCCACCGCGATCATTGGCGAAACAATTCAATTCCTCACGGTACACTTCAAGCATGTCACCGATAAAGTCGATGATAGAATCTGATTCAGATTGATCATCGAAATCCAACGGTTTCAAACGAGAGTTCCCTTTGATCAAGCCTTTGCACATGTAATAAAGCTCACGCTTTGTATTTACAGAGCCAATTTCCAAGTTGCCCAATAGAATTTCCAAAACGAAGACCACACGAGCCAGTTTTTGTACCGACGAAACGTTCAGTTCCGTACGAACAACTTTATCACCCGGAGTTAAGTAACCCACTTTGGAATTATACAAAGAGTTGTCCAATGAAGTCTTAACAGCTTCCAAAACTGGACGTTTTGAAGACTCAAGATCCTTCAACATCTTGTCTGCCAAGATGCGGGCTTCTTTAGGAATATCAATTTTCAGTTCGCGAACGCTAAGTAATTTTGCCATTACGCTTTTTTCCCAGTCGTTTTCTTAGTCGTAGCTACGGCTTTTTGAGTGCCAACGGCCTTTTTAGTCGTAGTTTTTTTAGTTCCTTGAGCTGCCTCTTCATGGATGTCGTCAGCTGAAATCACATCGATTTCCTCTTCATCGCCATGATCAATCCCTTTTTTCTTTTCGCGCTGTTTTTGTGCCAAAAGCTTGGATTCTGCTGCTTCCAGGTCTGCAATTGCCTCTTCAGAATCACGGCCCAAAAGTTTTTTCAAACCTTCTTCAGCTTTTTTCTTACGAGACTCTGGTGCATTGATAATTCTCGCCAAACCTTCTACAAGGATCGGACCGAATTGTTCGATATGAGCCAATTTTCTTTCAAGGTCTGCTTCTTTCACTTCTTTTTTGATGTGACGAGAAAGTTTTTGACCTGCCTGGATCAGTGCCAAGCGAATCTCTGCCACCAACTCTTCAGATGCATCGATAGTTTCTTTCGAGGCATTCTTAAACTTGATGAACGGAGAAACGATAGAAATCGCGAAAATATAAGGACCTAGTGGCAAAGAGTCTTTAGGTTGAGCCAAACCATACGTTTTCCAGTTCACAGATTCGATCGCCCACGTGATCGCACATCCAGATTTATCGAACTGAAGTGGTACACGGTTGGCGAAACGAAGAAGTGTTACCGGAGAATCGTTTTGCTGATTGCGGTCTTTGAAACGCGCTAGCGCTACTTCGACAACCACTGGTTTAAAGTCACAAATAGTCGGTTTGCGAGTCACAACAGCAAAGAAGTCGATCTCACCCAAACGAGTGATAGATTTAGAAAGGGCTTCTTCACCAACAGTCAAAACTGACTTCGTTGAAGGGGCCATCAAATCTGTATTTTGAACCGCTTGGAAGACCTTTTTGAAGTCTTCTTCAGACAATGCCGTCAAAGGCTTTTCAAGAAGGTTTTTTGGAAGACCTTTTTTCACGAAATCAGAGATAGATTGATCTGAAATACGAGAGAAACCAGTCTTCAAGAACTTAGACAAAGTCGTTTTACCGAATAGTGTAGAATGAGTGATAAATTCACCCAATTTAAACGTGTGCGGATGAGGCAAGGAAGCCTCGGGAACTTTAGGAACTTCGGTACTTACACGAGTGACAGTAACAAAGTCGCCTTCGTTCAATTTGTACGTGATTGTCATATGAGGATTCACCAAAATAGTACCCTCAATGTAAGTCAAAATACCACCGTCACCGTTCAATTGAATACGTCCATCCAGGATGAATTCAACACGAGTTCCATGATCGCGATCCCAATCCGTCGTTTCCTTGTTTTTCACAAGGCCCGTGTTGGATTTGATGTCCACGTCCACCTGAGCAGACACGGCTTTACGCATTTTTTTAGTCTTAGAAGTAACGCTCACACCACGTGCATTGGTCATCTGAGCCCATGTTGTGGCTGCAGAGATACCGATACCTTGTTGTCCACGTGAACATTGACCGCGACCGAACTTTGAAGAGGCAAGATATTCCCCGTAAACCTTCGCCAAATCTTCGGCTTCGATTCCGGGACCGTTGTCTTCGACAACGATGCGAATTAAATCAGTATTTTTAGTTGAACCAGATCCAACTTTAGAAATCTCTACTAACAAATCAGGTAAAATGCCGGAAGATTCACAAGCATCCAACGAGTTGTCTACGGCTTCTTTCAAAGTCGTCAAAACGGCTTTTAAAGGAGACGAGAACCCGACTTGCTGGAGGTTTTTAGCAAAATATTCAGCTGTACTACTTTTGGTAATTTTGCTCACAGTCGCTTAGTCCTTATAACGATGTTAACGAATTTTAATGCAATGACTTTGAT
Source organism: Bdellovibrio sp. KM01 (assembly GCF_013752535.1). NCBI lineage: Bacteria > Pseudomonadati > Bdellovibrionota > Bdellovibrionia > Bdellovibrionales > Pseudobdellovibrionaceae > Bdellovibrio > Bdellovibrio sp. KM01. Next base: position 898,535 of record NZ_CP058348.1, on the reverse strand, counting down.
AGCTTAGTCTCAACGCGGGTGGACAAATCAAGACCAAAGGCTCAACACTGCGCGACGTAGTTTTAAATGCGAGGCGAACATATGTAATATGCCTTGATTGAATACATGACCGCCTCTATTAACATTCGTTTACTTGCGCAACTCGGGTACGTTTTTGGAATGCAGGCGACTATGACAAGCAGCGACTCTCCGCTTGCCGTCTTTAAACGGCTAGCCGAATCATTTTCTGAATTGATTGAGGATGAGGGGATTTTTATCCGACCTTATGCAAATCCCAATCTTATTCACTTCAGCCGCCTGACTCCCGACGAACAATGGGACGTTATCGCCCGCGTAAAGCTTTATGTCCTGGCCTGCGTGAACGTTAAAGAGCATCACCGCACTCTCACTGACAATCGCCTGATGGTAGAAACTTTTTTACACGTTTCGGGGATGACTGCACATCCTCAGGATTTAAACCTGATTGAAGATAAACACTTTATCGAGATTTATAATAAAAACGGAATGCACTTGTTCCGCTCTTTAAACATCTTTGAATCCAGCAGTTATACGTTCGAAGATCTGTGCTGTCGTCAGTGGTACCATCTTTATGAACGACCGACTGAAGACCAAAATAAAATCATTCAGGCAGCGACAGAGTTCTTTATGCAAACAGAACCCGTTCGTAAACCAGCAGATGCCGGCCCGATGAGAATTGTCGAAAAAGACACCTTGGAGCATCTTATTTATCTGACGGAAACAAAGTGGCTAATTCCGGTCTTTAAAAACCAATCTCTGGACGCGGTTTTAACTGTCGTAATTAATTGGAATCCTGATTCCATTCCTCAGTTTGTAAAGCCATAATATTTCCATGAGCTCTACCGCGCCATTTCGCTATTATTCCCAGATCATCTCGGAGTTGATTGAAGATGAAGGAATTCTCTTTCGTGCGTATACCGATCCTCAACTCCCCCACTTCACGCAGCTGTCTAACGAAGAGCAAATGGCCGTGGTTGAAAATCTGCGTTTGTATGCGGAGATCTGCTCTCGCGTGCGTGAGCTAAATGGTTCTTTAAATGACAATCGTCTGATGGTAATGACGGCGCTGGACGTGCTGGGAATGACTATCACTCCCGAAGACCTTGCCTTGATTGATAATGCCCCTGATTTAATGATTGAAATGTACTCGTTAAATCACGTGCAATTGTTCCGTACTTTTAATCTCTTAGAGACCACCACCTATACATTCGAGGACCTGTGCTGCCGCAAATGGTATCACCTGTACGAAAGAGCCCCTGGGGAGCACGAAAAAATGGTCGAAAAAGTGATGGAATTCTATGGGCAAAAGATGCCTGTTCGCATGGCGCCGGGCCTGGGAACGAATGTTATTAAAGAAAAAGCGACGTTGGAAAAACTGCTTTGTATCGCCGAAATGGAATGGCTGATTCCGCTATGGAAAAAGGGTGTTTTTTCAGGTGCGATGACTTTAATTCGAAACAAAAATCCCGAGATGGTAAAAAGATAGATTTAGTCTTCTGATTCAGAGGCTTCAGTCGTCCCTGCGACGACTTCCTCTGTAGAAACATCGGCTGACTGAGAAGACGCTTTCAACTCTTCCATAGCCATTTCAGCGCGGGTTTTATAACCCTTTTTACTGTTGCAGTCCTTACAGGAAGGAACACAGTTATTCTTAGTGGATTTCCCCCCGCGAGCGATAGGAATCAAGTGATCCATCGTCAGCTCTGCAGCCTTGAATTTCTCTCCGCAGTGATAGCAAAGGCCTTTGCCCAATTCCTGACGCCACCATTGGCTTTGACGAAGCTCGCGAGCTTTCGCTTTTTCCTTTTTTTGGTGGACCTCGGGGGCCGCGCTAAAGAAGTATTCCATGGGGGCATTTATAGCGGAAACCGTGTCTGACAGCAACCCAACAGGGTCATTTCCTTATAGATCCTATAAATTTTCTGATCTCGACAGACACCAGAGGCCTTCTTATATTCTGCGGTGGAGGACCTTAATGAAGCTAACCACTCTTTTAGCCCTGCTTTGTCTGCTATTTTCCCTCTCGGCCCACTCTGAAGAAATCATTCCCATGATAAATGATGACCCCTCTACCGATAAAATCCTGGATCGCGAAATGTTCGATTTCGTCTCTAAAACACTGGGAAATCGACTGGCCAACCATCTTTCCTGCACCCTGAAAGTCCACCCTGGCAGAGAAGTTCGCAAGTTCTCCAGCGGTTCAGAATGGGTCGAATTTATCGAAGTCGACTATGATTCTTCGAAATTGGGCGGCAAAACCACCCATTTTAAGATCCCAATGGGTGCGAAATATGGCCTAAAAAAGGTCGAAAATGAGTGGTCTGGGATAGGTGAAGACATCAAAATTCAACTTTCAGATCGATTGAGTCACTGGATTCGCTTCGTCCATGATGGTCGAGGACAAATCGTGATGCTTCAGTTAGGGAACGAACTGATGACCAATCCTTGCGCGCGATCATTGCGCTAGAAACTGGACCAAAGCCACTCCTTAGTTGCCTCAATTTATGGGCTTTTTAAGCCGATAACTTTTTTGAGAAAACTTTTTGAGGAGTGAGCTATGTCCGTAAAAAGCTTTAAAAAAGGCGAAGTCATCTTTAAGGATGGCGACAAAATCACATCGGTTTACCTGATCCAATCAGGCGGTGCTTCGCAATGCTTGATCCGTGGGAAAAAGAACGTGGAGTTCTTCCAACTGGGTCCTTCTCATTTCCTTGGCGACCAGGTCATTTTGGGTGCGCAAACTCATCCAACCGCAGCCATTGCTACTGCTGAAACGAAAGTTTTAGAAATCCCGGTTGATACTTTAAAGCAACTTTATGAAGGTGCTCCGCAAATGTTGAAAGTGATCATCAAATCACTGGCAGAGCGTTTGCGCATGGGCGTGAATGAAGTGCGTTCTTCAAAGCTTGAAAAAGACTCTTCGCCGTGTCCTGAAGACCAAGTGGCAAAAGCCTTCGGTGCGGTTTTCCATACAGCAAATCATAAAGGCGACAAAAACGTTCTTCCTGGCCGTGTGGTTGTGGAATGGATGATGATGAAGCAATACGCTCAACGCGTATTTGCCGAGAGTCCAAAACGTGTCGAGCAAGTGATCAACATTTTGGTAAAGCAAAAACTGGCTTTGTATGAAATGGGCAAACCTGCTGACAATCCAGAGGGTGCAGACGAAATCCAAAAAGTTCACTTTTTGGATTTGGGGCTGGTTGAAGCTTTCTTTGAATTCTTCCAATATTACTATTTCAAAGGTGCGGGTAAGTCTGAACTTCTTCGTGTAGACGAAGTGTGTTTGAACTTGCTGGATGGTCTTTTGAAAGTGACTGGTGATTCCCCTGAAGTCGACCGTTTTGGTGTGACCAGTGTGGAATTCGCTAAATTTTCTGAATACTGTACTAACGAATTGGGCTTTGCTTTGAATAACGATCACTTCACTCGCCTGGAAGGCAAAGGGATCTTTATGAAGCGCCGTACGGTGGGCGCAGGCGTTCTTTTGCAATTCGAAATCAAAGAATTCCGTTCCATGTTGCAAAGCTGGAAAATGCTTCGCGAGATCGATAAATGGAACGAGCGTGGTTACGTTGATCTGAATGAAAAAGAAGAGAAACCTAAAAAGAAATCTAATGGCCCCGAGTGCCCTCAGTGTAAATCTGAAGTGGTAGCCGGAGCTAAATTCTGTGGAGAGTGCGGCCATAAACTGGTCAGCGCGGCATAATCATGGGACCTGTGGTTGTTTTTAAAGCCGTCAATAATCAGGAGCAGCGAAAATATCTTTTCGAGCAACTGACTGCTATCGAAGGGGATATCCTTTTGAAAGGCAACGAAGACGAGTCTGAGCATGTGCATGCCATTTCCATGAATGACTTAGGCCAGATCCAATGCATTTTAACGGATGGCGGGAGTTTCAAATTCTCGTTCAACAAAGTGCTGACGTGCTATTTCCGCGTGAACAACGAAAAATACATGTTCGAAGCCACGGCGATTCCTTTCGAGGGCGGCGTGAACCTAACGATTAAAGACTTGTTTCATTTGCAAAGAAGAAAAAACTTCCGCTACACCCTACCGACGGGTTTCCAAGCGGATTGCATGATCGCGACTTTGAATCAACAGCAATCAAACACAACATGCCGTCTGCTGGATGTTTCCACAGAGGGTTGTGCTGTACTGCTGACAGCCGATATGCCGACTTTGCGTCTGGATGACCGTGTGGAAGCAGTTATCTTTATTGGCGAACGCGATCCCATTCCCGTGCAAGGCTTCGTCAAAAACTTGCGCGTGCAAGGCGACGACATGGTCATTGGTTTGGAATTCAATCACATCGCCAACGCCAGCGAATTCGCCATCATGAGCGCCATCGTCGAGATGCAACGCTCGGCCTTTCAAAAAAAATCCGCTTAGTTATCGTGCGGGAGTGGGATAATACAATTTATTGTCCCACATGCCTTCGTTGAAATACTGAATATTAGCTTTTAGTTTTTGAATCAGTTCGGCCTTACGGGCAGCGGGCTCTGTCAGGGCCTTATCGCCGTTTCTGTCGTTGATGCTAAACATCTCGGGCTCACTGCTACCCAGAACCCAGCGCAAGCGGTAATCGTTCGCTAAAAGCTGATAAACGCCGTCGTTGAACGTCACCGCGACCTTGTCGCCACTAACAAAGATAGAGCTTCCCATGTAGTTCGTTTCTTTTTGGGGGATTTTTAAGAAATCCAAAAGCGTCGGTAAAATATCAATCTGCTGCACGACCATGTTGGTGTCGACTTTTGGGAATTTGTATGTTGGATGATAAAAGAACAACGGAACTTTGTAATCCCCGACTTCATTCGTGTATTCCGGAAGGTAATGCAAAGATGTGTGATCCGCTGTGATCACAAACAAAGTGTTTTTGAACCATGGCTGCTTTGCAGCTTCCGTAAAAAACTTTTCCAACGCCATATCCGTATAGGAAATGGTTTTCAAAATTGGAATGCGACCTTCTTTAAAGGTATCCACATATTTCGCTGGAACTTTAAACGGTTGATGCGAACTCAACGTGAACACAGAAGTCATAAATGGTTGTTTAAAACCATTTACTTTCGTCAGCATCCACTGCAGGAACGGCTCATCCCAGATACCCCACACTCCATCATCGTCGGCAGCGTTTCCGTATTCGGTTGAACCATAGTATTTTTCAACACCGGCACTTTGCATGAAAGAATCAAAGTACATCGTTCCGTTGTGGCCACCGTGGAAAAAGCTGGTGGAGTATTTCTTATCCGCAAGCAAAGTTCCCAAGCCCAGAAAATAATTCGAAGTAAAATGAGAAGAAATAAAGGGTTCGCTCATCAAAGCAGGAATGCCCGCCATGACTGCCGCCACACCTTCGATCGAGCGGCGTCCATTGGCGTAGGCATGCTCGAATACCAGGGACTTTTTCATCAAAGAATCCAGAAACGGTGTACGAGTTTCTCCATCCACCGGTCCCAGATACTCCGAACCAAAACTTTCCAGCATGATGATGACGATATTTTGCGGAGGTGCGGGTCTGCCCTGTCTATCCAGACTGGAACCGACCCGGGAACCATTCAAAAGCTTCAGCATGTCTTCACGATCAGCAAAATACTTTTCATGCTTTATTTCTTTAGCCCCATAGCTTTTGATAAACGTGAAAGTGGAATTCAAAACCAGATTGTTCAACAAAGGTGCGGTGAACACATTGGCATTCACAAAGTTGATCGGCTTACGCTGAAATCCCCCGCGGATACCCACCACAGCAAAAGCCAGCGCAATAAATACCATCGCGCTATGGGCACTCCAGGCTTGCCAATGATTTTGCCAGTGTACTTTCCCCGAACGATGGACAAGTTTCCATGCCAGAAGCATAAAGGCCGCGACAATGAACGTATTGATCAAAAACAAAAGCCAATAGCTGCCGACAAAGTTCAGCATCTTGCCTTGAGCTTCATTCAAAATAAAAATCGTGTCATAGGTAAAGCGGCGGCCAACAAAGTTAATAAACTCTGTATCCACCAAATTCAGAATCAAAAACGGAACATTGATTAAACAGAAAAGCCCCCAAGTTACCTTCTCCCACAAAGGATTCCAGCGAACGGGCCAAGGAAAGAAACTTAAAAGCAAAACCGGCGCAACACCACAAAACGCCGCCGACAAATCAAAACGCATCCCCACAAAGAACGCCCAAAAAATATCCCCCACCGACTTAGAATGAAATAAATTCCAATTCCAAACCATAAACTCCGCCCGCGCCACCGCATAAAAAAGCATCGTAAGCAGAATCAAAGAAAAGATCTTAATAAGCCTCTGAGAATGTCCAAACATAGGCCTCCCATCCTACACCGCCGCATCAAGTCAAACAAGCCCCACCGCCACACCCCAAAAAACCACTCCCCTCGGGTCCCCATCCCCTTTCCCCATACCCAAAAACCACATGCGCACAGCAAGATCGGTTGGATCGAGGCGCGCCGAGGAAGGCGTACTCCTCGTACGCCGACGAGAAGCAACGAAGAGCCAACCGATCTGGCGAAGCGCCACTGGACTTGGAAGGAAGCCTCTGGTAGGTTCCTGCTCTATGACTCAAGAACAAATGCAAAAACGCCTCGAAGAGACTTACCCTAATTGTAAGATCGAGATTTTCGATCTGACTGGAACTCAAGATCATTGGGAAGTTTATGTGGAAAGCTCAAAATTCGCGGGCTTAACAAGAATCCAGCAACACCAACAAGTGATGGCTTGCTTTGGACCAGAATTGAAAACTGGTGAAGTGCACGCACTCTCCATCAAAACAAAAATCGTTTAAGATAATTATTCAATAAGAGGTTTTTATGTCTCCAACTCTACAAAAAATTGACGGCATCGTTAAGGGTAACAAAGTTGTGCTTTTCATGAAAGGCACTCAACAATTTCCAATGTGCGGTTTTTCTGCACGTGCTTGCGCGATTCTTCAGGATATCGGCGTACAGTTTCACGATGTGAACGTACTTGAAGACGAAGAAATTCGTTCTGGTATCAAAGAGTACGGCAACTGGCCGACTATCCCTCAATTGTACATTAACCACCAACTTGTTGGCGGTTCTGACATTATGATGGAAATGTACCAATCTGGCGAATTGCAGGATCTACTTAAGTAGTCCCTGTCCCGCCGAAGCCTAAGGCAAAGGAGACTCAACATGAGATGTAATGTCGCTGTCTGGGATCGAGTCCTTAGGTTTCTAATTGGCGTAGGCTTGACCGCCTACGCTTTCGCCGGTGGTCCTTTCTGGACTTACATCGGTATTTACGGTCTGTTCACTGCGGCTTGGGGCTTGTGTCCTATCTACGCATTCTTTAGAATAAGAACACTGAAAGATTTTTACCGACCCGTTCACGACCAGGAATAGGATTACAGCATGTCACCAGCTCTCCTCGAACTTGATAGCTTTCTAAAAAAAGACCAAATCAAAACTGACGAGGAAAGTTTAAAATACTGGGGCAAAGACTGGACGACTTATTTCGACATCAAGGCTACAGCCATCGTATTTCCTCACACAACTGAAGATGTGGCATCCCTGGTAAAATGGGCACGCAAAAATAAAATCGCCTTGGTTCCCTCAGGAGGTCGCACAGGTTTATCCGGTGCTGCGGTGGCAACTCAAGGTGAGGTAGTTGTTTCCTTTGATCAAATGAACAAGATCATGGACTTCAGTGCTGTTGATCAGACAGTGGTCATCCAAGCGGGTGTGGTGACGGAAACTCTGCAAGAGTTCGCTCATTCTAAAAATCTTTTCTATCCGGTGGATTTCGCTGCAACAGGTTCTTCGCAAATGGGTGGAAACATTTCTACCAATGCGGGCGGTATCAAAGTTGTTCGTTACGGTTTGACTCGTGACTGGGTGGCGGGTCTTAAAGTTGTGACTGGCACGGGCGAAATCTTGGATCTGAATAATGGCCTGGTGAAAAATGCGACGGGTTATGACCTTCGCCATTTGTTCATCGGTGCTGAAGGAACTCTTGGCTTTATCACCGAGGCGACAATTCGCCTGGCCCCTGCCCCACCACCAATGAAAGTTTTGGTGATGGCAGTCAGCGGCCTTGAAGCGGTAATGAAAATTTTTGGCAAATTTAAAACTCAGACATCACTTGTGGCGTTTGAGATGTTTTCAGACAAAGCATTGGCAAAAGTTCTTGCGAACACAGGCTTGCCAGCTCCGCTTGAGACCTCTGCTTCATTCTATGTCTTGGCAGAAGTGGAAATCCGCTCTGAAAACGACGAAGAAAAGGCGTTGGAAGTTTTCGGCCAATGCGCTGAAGACGGCTGGGTTATTGACGGCGTGATTTCTCAATCCGACACGCAGGCTTCGACGTTCTGGAGATACCGTGAAGATATCTCTGAGTCGTTAGCTAAATATTCTCCTTATAAAAACGATATCTCTGTCGCTATCTCCAAAGTTCCGCCGTTCATGGTGGATTTGGATAAAGTTTTAGCTGGAGCTTACCCTACTTGGGAAGTTGTATGGTTCGGTCATATTGGTGATGGCAATTTGCATATCAATATCTTGCGCCCTGATGGCATGAGCAAAGAAGACTTCGTCAAAGAATGTCGCAAGGTCGACGTGATGGTTTTTGATGCGGTTAAAAAGTATCAGGGCTCGATCAGTGCCGAGCACGGTGTAGGTCTGACTAAGAAGTCATTCTTAAACTATACACGCTCTAATGCCGAGATTGAATTGATGAAAGGGATCAAAAAAGTATTTGATCCTGATAACATCATGAATCCCGGCAAAGTAATCTAGTATTCGAATTCTGACCAATCATTGAGATTATATCTGATTAAGATCTTATGGAGCTTGTCGGAGCTTCGTGCGTCGGCAAACCACTTCTGTAGTCTGATCGGCAAATCCGCGTGCGCTGTATCGCCGGCATTGGAAACTAAACTCAAAGTGTTAAATCCCGTCAGCGACGTCGCCTGCAGCTCCAGATTCAAAAGTTGTCGGCGTAGCAGAGTGTAGCGAATCACGTTGTAATCTCCCAAAGCCACATCCACGCGACGCTCACCGATCACTTTGATGACTTTATCAGCGACTTCCACGCCTTCAAGTTTGATCGACTTTTTATACTCTTCTGGATCCAGACTGAAATCTGATTCCTGTCCCAGAGTGGCAAAGGCCACACGCATATTTTCCAAAGAGTTTTTATCCACCAATCGCAATTTTACTCCCGGAGTAAAAAGAGCACCAGTATAGCTGACACCCAATTTGGTCAGAGCAATTTCAAATCCCGGCTGATAGCGAACCAGATAACTGGGTAAAACCGCGAAATCCACCTTCTTGTCTTTCAAAGCGGTTGTAAGGTCCTTGTTGCGCAGATTCACGATTTTAAGTTGAAACTTATTCTTAGCGGCGAGGTCTTTCAGAATATCATACACATACCCTGTCCATTGATCTCCACCCTTATCACAAAGATAAGGACAGTGAGCCGCCATCCCAATACGAATCGTCACATTGCCCATGTCCTTGGCTAACGAAGCCATGGGTTCAATAGAACGCGGATCAGAAAAACTTTTTGGCGGTGCAAGCGGTACTGACAACCATCCTTTAAATTGAGCGAGAGTTTCCCGAGTCACTGGAAAAGTCGGAATTAATAACTTCGGCACCACAGGTTTTGCAGAAAAATACGCAATTACCTGTCTGGCAATTTCGCGCCCCATTTCTCCACAAAATTGAGCCGAGTCGATCACCGTCAAACGATGGTCTTTGATATTACCCACAGCCACAGGGTCTCCGTCGATGGTCGCGTGGAGAATTTCTTTTCTGCCTTTGTTCCAAAGTTTTTCGACGACCGTATTGCCAGCGCCATCATTCACCGTGAAAACCAAATCAATGCTGCGTTTTTTAGGAAACTCTTTCAGCATAGAGGTGACGGCGTCGGAGGCACTTACAGGATCCACGGACTCATAGCGCTTTAGCACCACGAATTTTCGGTTACGGCTGCGAAGAGCATCAAAAAATCCATCGATGCGATTGATCCCGGCAGAAACGCGCGTGTATTCAAACAGCACGATTTTTATTTCTTGTCCTCTGGGGAAAAGACTTTCGATATAAATTCCGTTGTTCCATCCCGCTTGATAATTATCGCTTGATACATAGGATTGAACTTTTGCGTTTAAAATAAACTGATCGAAAGTGAAGACCGGTATTTTCTTGAGTCCCGCATCTTGAACTGCGCGACTGACGGTGGATATATCTGTGGGCTGAACGATCAATGCATCCGGATTGGCTTCAATGGCACTTTCCAATTGATGAATTTGATTGGAAACTCCCAAACGCCCTTCGCCCGCCACGTGCGGGATCAGGTTGATGCTTCGGGCGGCAGTTTGATTGTACTTTTTAATTTCTTCCTCGAGGCCACGGCGCATCGAAACTTGAGCTTCAATACGCGTACTCCAATAAAAAACATGGACGTCTAAATCCTTGGCAACAGCCGTAAGACTCGCTAAGGACAATAACAAGAAGGAGATCGTGCTATGAAATTTCACTCCTCTATCTTAACAAAACATTGAACGAATCTCTTCTTATTGCGTATTTCCAATGCGAAACGACACATTGACTCATTACATGGAGTCGCTGGTTCAAAATGGAAATGCAAACCCGAATTCATTTAGAACAACATTGCTCATCACCTTAAAATCAATTCGGAAGTCGCGGGACTTAAAAATAGCTGTAGAAAAGTGAAAAAACGGTGTCGGAATAATGTCCACAGAATGACCATTCACTGAGGTCAAAAATTTCATACGGTAGCCATCAATGTCATAGCATTCCGTCGTGCTTTGTCGTCCGTTCGAATTCACTGAACAACGAGTTGGTGTTTGGCGCGCATAAACTCCAAATGTGAGTCCCCACTGGGTTCTGTCGGAAACCTGAAACATTTCACCGATCTGCAATGTGCCGGCAAGATTGTCATAGCAATCTTTCACCACGGCACCCAACAACATCAACCCATCCTGGTAGACATATTCCAAGCCAAATCCAGGTGTCATCACAGTGCTACCATTGCCATCGATTTTGCGTGGCATATTGGCGGAGGCCGCTTCCGATGGTTTCACTCCGTGAACCACGAATCCTGGAACCACCAAGCTCAGCCCTTTCAATGGATTTTTCTTCACTGCCAATTTTTCAGAATAAGTTGAAGATTGATATTGAACAGCCCATCCATGAGAACATACAAACAACAGGAACAGCGAAATCCATTTCGCGGTTTTCATTCAAACCCCCTGTTCCTGTGACACGACTCATCGGAACTCAGGTGCATAGAAATCTTTTCACTAATTAGTTAGCGGAGCTACACAACGGAAACTGTGCGCGCCGTCGGTGAATGTTCGACTGTAGTCATAATCGATCGCAAACACACCGGCTTCGCGACCATTGCTGGCACTGCCGCCTCTGAAAATCGCACTCGCCGGGCGAGCATTAGAAAGATATGCATATCCAAAACCGCAGCGCTCAGTGGCATTCGAGGGATCTGCACAAGTTTTACCCTGCGCCCCCAAAAGCATTTTAAAGAAAGTTCCATCAGTCATCGCGGATAAGAAAGCATCGGCCGATGCGTATGTATCTGGGTAAGTGTCTTTCACACCCTCCCAGGATCCTCCGGATAGATCCCACAGCACGGAACCGTTACTTAATTTATGAGTGCGACGGAAATTATGCCAAACCGTATCTGAACATGTCGCAGAGGCCGCTGGATAAGTGAATCCTGATAAGTTCACACAAGCCTCGGCATCATTTGTCGAGGCCTCCTCTTGAGAAGAGTTGGAACGATTGCCTTGGTTCAATTGCCCTGTGCCGACAATTCCTGAACTCCAGTTGCTTGCTTGAGCCGAGATATTTCGAGCCACGGTATTCCACTGCGTATTGCTAATCAGGTCATAGCCGGCACCCAAAGCCTGACAGCTCGTGATCATTTGATCCACATTTAAAAGCCGCCACGGAGTTCCGCTCGCACGTGAATCAGCCACAAAACTGACATTGTAAGCTTGATAGCCATCTGCATCGCCCGCAATTTTCATTTCGTACTTCGCAAGACAGAACTCGCCCTGACGAGTTCCATTTTCACCGGGAACCAGAATGTAATTGGTTGGACACAAATCAGTCGTCGAAATTTTCCAAGTCGTCGTGTAAGAACCTGCAGTAATCGTAGAGGTCAAAGTTCCAGATGCAGGAGAGAAGGCTTTCAATGAAAGAGTATCACCTACGGTCGCTGTCACATTCCCGCCCGCAGCAGCCCAATTCGCGCAAGGACTGATACAAACTTTTGCACCACTAGTAACGCTGACATTCACACTGCCAGCTCCCCCCGTCAGGGTAAAAGAATCACTTTCAAACTCAGTTGATGCTGTCACATTTTGCAAGGACTTTACATAGAACGGAACGAGAGAACTTGTCCAAGTCACTGACGATACTGAAGATACATTCCCTGCTTTGTCACGCGAGCGAATATCCAGACGATAAACCGTTGCGTCCGCCAAAGTTAAACCTGTTAGTTGTAACAGGGGACCTGCACCCACCGATGTCCACGTCTGTGCCTCCACCGAATCACTGACCCGCACTATGCGAGCCTGATAATCCAGAAAGCCACTATGAGTTGCATCGGCCACTTCATTGGCCGCGACATTTTTCACAAATACTTTTGGCGAAACAGAAATTGATCCGACACCTTCGGAGCCCTCAACTTGGGCGATAGTCGGAGCCACGCTGGCCGTGGAGTCCAGAACCACATCCACCGTCACACAACCTGATTCGTGTGAAAAGCGATCCTGGTATTTGACCGAAATACTTTTAAGGCCGTCACTTGCCGTCAATGGCCAAGCCTTGCTCGCGGCATAATCTTCGTAAGTTCCCGACGCACACGTCGCCGAATTAGAAAGCTGCATTTGGTAAAGTGTCGCATCCACCGCACTTAGATTGAAAGTCGGCGAAGCACTGTTTACAAAGTTCACGGAACTGCCATCGGTATAATCCGCGACCACCGCCAATGTGGGACTGGTCGGCGTCGATGTATCCAAAACAATGTGAGTACTCGCACAGGAAGTCACCGTTCCCGCTGCATTTTTAAACTGCACCGAAATATCTTTAGCCCCATCAGAAGCCGTCAGTGCGTACCCGGTGACCGTTCCAGAATAGGCGACCCACGCGCCACCACTGCAGGTTGCATTGTTGGTGATTTTCATTTCCGTGGGAATGATCGAAGAAACAGAGAAAGTTAAACTCGGAGTGGCATCATCAGTGAACTGCAAACTGGAAACGGTCAAAGTTCCATCGACAGATATGCTCTCTGGAGCAAGGGAGCTGCCACCCTCAAGTTGGGTCAATGACAAATCCATCGTGCAGGCAGAAAGCCCCACGACAAATACAATCGCAATGACCAAACATCGGATAAAAAGTATCACAAGTACGACCCCAAAAGTATGAGGTACTAATCGGCTTTTTATGAGGCTCTCTATATCGTTATTCTTAAAATGAAACGGCTTTTTTTATCGAATTTTTACAAAAACAAAAATACGCTCATTTTTCAAATTTTGTCTCTGGAGCAAATAAGTCACACAAAATAAAAAAGGCCCCGATCTACGGAGCCTTTTAAAGCTAAATTCAGCTTAGGGAACAGACTAACGACAAAGAGCCGTTACACGAGAACGGAAACCATCCGTCACAGTCGTTGTGATGCAAGTAAGTTCTTTGCTGTTGCAGTCATCAACAGTCACGATTTGACCGCCACGAACCATCAATACAGAGTTATTTTTTTTATCACACCAAGAGATGAATTCTGTAGGACCAGATTGAGACTCATCACCATTGCCTTCGTAAGGCATAACTTGGAATGCAAATGCTGGTGCAGCGACAAGGATAGAAAGAGCAATCAATAGTGATTTCAAAAGGACCCCCAATTTTTTCGAGGTCCCGGATGTATCACGGGCACCGAGCTTGGACAACCCGGCTTGCAAAAATGTTATGGATGTAACGCTTAACTTTAGTAAACGACGCGGGTGCGGATTGAGCGCTCCAATTTACCAATTTGCTCGGCCAGAGACTGAACCTGCGTGGCGTGGACATCCATCACCAGGTACCCGATTTCAGGGTCTGTGGAAAGATATTGCCCTTCGATATTTGCCCCTGCTTTCGAGATGATACCATTGATTTCACCCAAAACCCCGGGTTCATTTCTGTGCACATTCAACAGGCGTGAAGTCCCCTGTTTGACGGGCAAATCCACGTTTGGAAAGTTCACCGCACCCGATGTGGAACCGATGCGCAAATAGCGGCGGAAACTTTCTGCAACCTCTAAACCGATCGCGTATTGAGCCTCCTCCGTACTCCCCCCGATATGTGGAGTCAAAATCACATTCGGAATTCCTTGAAGTGGCGAAGTAAACTTCACCTTGTTGGACGCAGGCTCTTCCGGAAACACGTCGATAGCGCAACCCGCGATGTGTTTTTCTTTAAGGGCCGCGACCAGATCTTCAATCACCACCACAGTTCCGCGGCTGGCATTGATCAAGTGAGCTCCCTTTTTCATCCAAGCAAGTTCCACTTTCGTGATCATGTCTTTAGTTTCTGCAGTTTCAGGAACATGCAATGTAACAAAGTCAGACTCTGCCAGCAATTCCCCCAACGTCGCTTTGCCAACGGCATTACCCAAAGGAAGTTTTTTAACGATGTCATAGAAAATCACACGAAGTCCCATCGACTCCGCCAAGACACTCACCTGACTGCCGATATGACCGTAGCCGACAATACCCAAAGTTTTTCCACGAACTTCATGGGCACCTTCTGCTGACTTCACCCAGCCACCCAAGTGAGCTTGCGTGTTGCGATCACCCAATTGACGAGCCAAAGAAATCATTTCAGCAATAACCAATTCGGCCACAGAACGCGTGTTGGAGTGAGGCGCATTGAAAACAGGGACGCCCCATTTTCTGGCAGTAGGCAAATCTACTTGGTTGGTACCGATACAAAAACAACCAATCGTAAGAAGGTGTTTGTTGGCTTCCAAAACTTTTTTCGTGATTTCAGTTTTTGAACGGATGCCCAGCACTTGATAATCAGGGAGAATTTTTAACAATTCTTCTTCAGAGGGAGAGTGCGAGATCAAATCCACTTTGAAACCTTCTTCGGAAAGTCTTTCTTTCGCAACGGCGTGGATGTTTTCAGTCAGAAGAATCTTAAGCTCGCTCATGCAGCCTCCATTACAGGTCATTTTAGAGCCAAAACCTGACGGCCGTCACTACTGACCATGGGCATTAAGGGTGGTCAAAGGACCTTCGACGGGCCATCCTATATCCTATGGCAAAAACTCGAGTATTTTCCCTACTTATCGTTGATGATGATCCACTCATTCACCAATCGCTCAAGATGAGCCTGCCCTCTTACTGGAAGGTGTTTTCAGCGCAAAAGCTGGAAGCTGTTCAGTTTGAACGTTTTTACCATGCGGCTTTCGTAGACATGCACTTGGAGCCTAATAAACCAGCAGTCGGCCCCCACGTGATCGAAAAACTTATGAAACACAATCCACAGCTGGAAGTCGTCGCGATGTCGGGTGATTTAAGCCGTGAATTAATGGAGTCTTGCCTTAAGGCTGGGGCGCAGCGTTTCCTAGCAAAACCATTGATGCCTGAAGAGATCGCCATGGTGCTCGAAAAAATCGAGGCCCTTTGGGATCTGCGCACGGTCGATCCACATTCCGACCGTAACTCCACACGTTGGGTGGGACAAAGCAAAGAGTCTCAAATGATCAAAAAGCGTCTGGCTGATTTGCGCGGCGAAAGCAAGCCGGTCTTGATCGAAGGCGAAACAGGTTGTGGTAAAGAAGTCGTCGCAAAACTTTTGCACGAACAAGAGGGTGAAAGACCTTTCATTGCCGTTAACATCGCCAGCATCCCTGATAATTTATTTGAATCCGAAATGTTTGGTCATGTGAAAGGTGCGTTCACCGGAGCAGATCAAAATAAAATCGGTCTGACAGAAGCTGCCAACGGTGGAGATTTATTCTTAGACGAAATCGAAGCGCTGCCCCTGACTCAGCAAGCGAAGCTTTTGCGCTTTTTAGAAAGCGGTGAAGTTCGCAAAGTCGGCGCGAAAGAATCCATCACGGTGAAAGCCCGTGTGATTGTCGCTTCCAATAAGCCACTTGATAAAATGGTGGCGGCGGGCGAGTTCCGCGAAGACCTTTTATACCGTCTTGCCTCTCAACGAGTTCAACTGCCACCCTTGCGTGACCGCTTGGCCGACATTGATGAATTAGCTCAGCACTTTTTGGCGATGGAGCGACCTCGTCGTAACAAGCAGTTTACGGAAGATGGCTTGGCCGCTCTTAAAACATACAACTGGCCGGGCAACGTCCGCGAACTAAAACGCATGTGTGAGCAACTCAGTCTGACATCGCCCTTGCCATTTATTCGCGCAGAAGATGTCAACCAGTGGTTAACACCCGCCGCGACGCCAGCTAAAGCTCCCTCTTACACTGTCATTGATTTCGCAAAAGGGCTAAATACTTTAGTTGATGAGTTCGAGGCGCATGTGATACGCACGGCGATGAAACAAACGAAGAGTATCGAAGAAGCTTCACAGCTTTTGCAGGTATCTAGATCGAATCTTTATAAAAAGATCAGCGATTACAACATCCAAGAGGACTAAGATTCATGGATTTTCAACTTCCCATCACATTGAATATTCCGGCTGCATGGGAGTCGCACATATACCGTCAGACCGTGATGATCGTTCTTTCGATCATCTTCGGCTCCGGCGCTATTGTCTTTTTCTTTCGTAACAAGAACTATTACTTTGTGCAATCCTGGGCCAGCATCAAAAGCTGGCTTGTGGCGGCTCCCATCATGTTCATCGTTATGGGGTTGCCAACACCGTGGCCATTGATTTGCTTAACGTGCTTAGCAATCCTGGGTGCAAAGATCTTTTTCCAAATCATGGGTATGTTCCAGCGAAGCAATTTCGTTTTGATTTGCTATGCGGGCATCATCGGTTTGGCGGCTTGTATTTATTTTGATCGCGAAGATATCTATAATGTGATGCCCATGATTGTGTTGGGTGTCGCATGTTTGGTGCCGCTGATCCGTAACTCTTACAAGCGCATGATCCAGTACATGTCTTTGACGTTATTGGCGTTCATCTTTTTGGGATGGTCATTCATGCACTTGGGTTTGATCATGAAGTTCCCGAACGGAATTTACCAATTGATGTATTTGATCATTTTGACAGAGTTCTGTGACAACACGAACTTGGCCGTCGGACGTTACATCGGTGGCTGGAGACTTTTCCCATCTATCAATCCCCGCCGTACCGTGGGCAGTACTGCTGTCTCCATCCTCCTGACGCTGTTCCTGGCAGGCAGCATGCGCTTTTTGCTTCCGGATGGTTCTGATAAGTACTGGCTGGCTTCGGGCTTGATCGCTTCTTTGGGCGGTTTCCTGGGTGACCTGGTCATGACTGTGGTTCGCCGCGATGCTGGTATGAAAACCGTGGGTCCTTTTATCATCGGCCGAGGTGATTTCCTTCACCGTGTGGATCGTTTGATTTTTGTCGCTCCGATTTATTACTACGTGATGACGGTTTTATTATGAAGGATTGGGACTACGAAAACGAGCAGTGGACGAAGCTGCCGACTTATTTAAAACATTTGCCGCTTTTTACCCGCCACATTGATTTGTTCAGCGTGTGTATGCGTTTTTTGTGGTCCTTGATTCTTAAGAACATCATCTTTAAGTTTTACATCCGCCTGAAAGTCACAGGCGTGCCATTTAAAACTGTTTATGAAAAACATCCCAAGCTTATCATCATCAGCAATCACGCAAGTCACTTGGATGCGGTTTCTATCGCTGCCTCCATCCCACGCCGTTACTGGTTGAGTGTTTATATCGCAGCAGCGAAGGATTATTTTTTCTCAAATCCCCTGTTCATGTTTTTCTCTCAGCACTGCCTGGGAGCTATTCCTATCGATCGTAAAGATCGCAAGGGTGAAGCCGTCAATTTGATCCTGAAACTTTTGACGGAACTTCCACGCATGTGGCTGATCATTTTCCCAGAGGGCACTCGCTCGCAAACGGGGAAAGTTCAGGAATTTAAACGTGGTGTTTCTATTTTTTCTGAAAAAACTCAGACACCGATTTTGTTCACATACCTTGAAGGAAACGCGGATCTATGGCCAAAAGGTCAGTTCTTTGCAAAGCCCGGTCGCTTGGTTTTGCACGTTGGTCCCGTTCATCCTCCCGGCCCGATTCAAGAGGTGTATGCTGCTTATAAGAGCTGGGTGATGAGCTTCCTGCCAGAAGCCTTCCCTACCGAAACACCAGCCAGCCCCCCTGAGATCAAGGAGACTTCCGATGACAGTTCAGCAGAATAAATTTGAAGTTGAAAAAGCACATTTGAAAATCGGCCCCTATGAAGTGTGCCCGGTGCCCACGGGTATCTTTGGCTTGGACGGTGGAGCGATGTTTGGAACAGTTCCCAAAGTTTTGTGGGAAAAAACCAATCCCACTGACGACAAGAACCGCATTCAAATGGAAGCTCGCGGTTTGCTTTTAAAATCCCCTGGCTGCAACGTTCTGATCGACACTGGCAATGGAGCCGACTTCGTTGCCAAGTACGGTGATAAGCTGGGCAACAAGTTTGCGGAAATGTATGGCATGGACCAAAGCGGTCCCACCCTGATGAAGTCCCTTAAGGCCCATGGTTTAAATCCTGAAGACATCCATCATGTGATTATCACGCACTTCCACTTTGACCATGCCGGTGGTGGAGTGACGGAAAAAGATGGCAAGCTTGTTCCTACGTTTCCCAAAGCCACTTATTGGGCGCAAAAAGGAAACCTGGAAGTTGCCAGCCACCCGAACCTGCGTGAAAAAGCCAGCTACTATGCTGCGAATTTTCAACCGCTAATCGATGCGGGTGTCTTAAAACTTTTGGATGGTCCAACTCAGAATTTCATTCCTGGAATCTCCTGTATTATTTCAAATGGTCATACTCAGTCCCAACAAATTATCCAGGTTACGGATGGCCAAATCGGCCTGATGTATTGCGCTGATATGGTACCCACGAGCACTCACGTGAAAATTCCGTGGTTGATGGGTTATGATTTGCAGCCCCTGGTTTTGATGGAAGAAAAAAACCAATATCTGGGCGAAGCCGCGGATAAAAAGTGGTATCTCTTTTTTGAGCATGATCCCTACTGTGACGCTGCTTTGATCGAACGAAATGGACATGATTTTGCGGTCCAAAAACGATTCTGGTTGTAACTGACGAACTTTTTACCTCTTTTCCAACAGTGTTCATAAGCGCCCCAAATGGGAACGCTCTATTTTGAGAACACTGTTTTGTTTATCAAAGTTCCCGCCGATAGTGTTGTTATGCTGATAACATTTACGAGAGGGACACCATGAGAAATTTACTAGTTCTAGCAACACTCAGTTCATTTATGATTTCCTGTGCGACGATGAAATCCTGGATGGGATCTAGCGAAGCTCCTGCGACACAAGAACAGCCAAAACCAACAGACCCATTGGATCTGTCTGATCCAGATGCCGCCAGAGAAACTCCTGCTGCGGGTGGCGAACAAGCCGCTGCGGAACCTGCTCAAGAAGGTGCCGAGCTTTCTAATCACTCCGATCCGTATGTTACAGAAGCTGCCAGCGATATCGCTGCTAAAACTCAAGGCCCTGCTGACAACTCAGCTGGCGACTCTCAAAACTTGCCACAAAAAACTGTGAACGAAGAAATGGAACGAGCAGCTCCAAGCTGGCAAGGTGAACCAACACCGGCTATCGCCAACGTTGCACCAGAAGAACCACAAGTTTATGGCTCTTCATCATTTGATTCGCCTCGCAAGAGCTCTAAGCTGCCAGCTAAAAAAATGGCCGCAACTAAGAGCAAAAAAGAGGTCGCTAAAAAACCTAAAGTGGATTGCAAAAAGGTAGCGAAGGCAGGCAAGAAGGCTAAAAAGAACGACGTCGCTTTCTGTAAAGCCGAGAAAAAAGCTCTAGCAAAAGCGAATGCTAAGAAACCAAAAGTAGACTGCAAAAAAGTTGCTAAGCTTGGCAAAAAAGCAAAAAAACCAGATGTCGCTTTCTGTAAGGCTGAGAAAAAGAAAAAGGGCACAAAGAGCCGCGTGGCTAGCAAAAACTAATCACGACAGTTAACAAATAAGTTTCATAAAGGGATGCCAGACCGGCATCCCTTTTTTTTATGCCCTTTTTCCAAAATAGCCGTTATGGTGAAGGAAGGAATGGCAGCAATGGTCGGCAAGATTACAACGAATTTTAAAAACTTCTGGGGCGTCATCAAAGACACTGTCCAACAAATGCGGGATGGTGAACTGGCATTGGTGGCAAGCTCCCTTTCGTTTTCTACGATCCTGGGAATGGTGCCTTTTCTTGCAGTCGTGACGGCAACCTTTCAATCCATCGGTGGCTTTGAAGCTCTTTATCCCAAAGTTGAATTCTTTTTGCTAATGAACCTGCGTGAAGCGGCCGGCAGTGATTTAACAAAATATCTGCGCATCTTTCTAAAAAATATCAACGCCGGAAAAGTCGGAACAACGGGTGCGGTGTTTTTATTCATCACTTCTTTGCGCCTGTTGCACGATATGGAAGTCGGCATTCACCGCGTATGGAACCAGAAAAACACCCGTCCCTTTTACAAACGCCTGATCTATCAATGGGTCCTTATTCTTTTGATCCCCGTTTTCCTGGCGATCTATGTGGGCTTCAATACTTTGGATCAATTCCAAGTGGTTCGTAAGCTTTTGCCGACAGGATTCATGAATGGAATGGTCTTGGTGGGAAGCCTGTTCCTGATTTACAAATTAGTCCCCGACCTTCCTGTTCACTGGCGCTCGGCCTTTGTAAGCTCCCTGTTGGGGGCTGCTGGGATGTTCGGAGTGCACAAAGGCTTCTCCTATCTGACATTAGGAGTTTTCAACTACAATAAAATTTATGGCTCCTTTGCTGCAATCCCCATCCTGACCCTGTGGATCCTTTCACTGTGGTACGTGATCTTAGGCGGCGTCGCCCTTTGCGCGAGCCTGCAAAAACGCCACATCACCTAGCACTTAAGTTTCGATTCTTAACGGAGCGGAAACAGTTGGATAGATTCCGGTCGCCGTCGCGCACGACACATCCAACTCCATCGCTTTTGCTGCGACCTGTGGCTTCACGATAAAAAAGTTCGATTCACCATAATAAAACAACTGCCCGACTTCTTGAGATCGACGCAACCATTCACCGACAGATGAACTGTGAATCGCGCTCGAAGTCAGTTCGTACGTGTTCAATCCGAAAAAATCTTTGGAAAGATATTGAATCTGGGAGTAATGAACATCGCCCGTCACAAAAACGACTGGCTTCATGTTTGCTTTGATGACGTTTCTAAGGCGTTGCAAAGATGGAAGTCCTCCCCTTTGAACACTTTCGCCAACAGGAGCATATTGCACGAACTGAACGCCGTTCATGATCCACGCGGGATTTGAACTTGCGAGATAGTCTTTAAAGAACCAGTCTTCCTGTTGCTCGCCCCACTGAGTGACTTGATTTACCAGGAAGCTGCGATCATCCAGAAAGTGGAAATCAATTCCGAAAGCTCTTAAGCGAAATGCAACACCCGGCCCATAGCTAAGACGTTCATGAGTCTCTGGCATTGGATAAAAAGACCTAAAGATCGCTTTCATCTGATCGCGATAAGGATTGGTCGCATCACCGTTATTCTGCCCATAATCGTGATCATCCCACATAGCCAAAGTTGGAACCAAAGGTTCCATCTGATAAAGATCCACGGTTCTCCACGTTTCCACATAGCGAGCCAGAGCGGAACTGGGTTCCTCGGGAGTTTTGAATACAGAACCCACGCGCGAGTTGCTGTAAACGATGTCACCGATAAAGAAAATCGCATCGGTTTTCGCTTCGTGAAAACGAGGATAGATGTATTCCTGTCCTTCGGTTTTACGGAAGTTCGCGCAGGAAGCGACAGCCAGATTCGGAGAGGCTTGATTCATATCAAGGCCTTTCAACGAACGCACGTCCACCAAACGGCTTTGATTGTAAACGCCAATCTGACTGTAAGCCGTTGGCGAAAGACCCGTGACCTGCAGGCGATACAAAGTGAACTGACTGCCCAGATCATCAGCGCGCAAAAGTTGCACCGAGAGGCCCGTGTTGTTTTGTGAATCAAAAGTAAGACTCTTCGGTCCCATCACAACAACCAAGGCGCTCGTTTCGTCAGCCCATGTCTGCAACATTGGTATTCTTCTGCCGGCAGCTAGCTGCCGTTCAAGATCAAGCGCCGCCTCCGCCACGTCTCCAGACTCATTGGCAGTCAGGGCTTGGGCTTGGGCTTTGGCAACCCACGCAGCGGGAGCCAAGGCTGCCAAGTATTGAAGAAACTTACGACGAGGAAGATTTGCTTTGATGAATTTCATAGGCGTCGACTTGACCAATGAATCCAGGGGCTGGCAACTGATTTAGCTTTACGAATGCTCAACCTTGGAAACCACCGGTTTACATTCCAACTGCGGTCATCAGCTATTTGGGAGTCACGGTTTACGGGGTACTTTCTATACGTTGCAACGCATTATGGATGAAAAAGTGCGGTCATGGGCTTGGAATTTGGGAATCAATTTGCTAGTTTGTGCCCCTTCGGCGATATTAACGCCAAGTGGTTCCGTAGCTCAGCTGGATAGAGCATCTCCCTTCTAAGGAGAGGGTCGTACGTTCGAGTCGTACCGGAATCACCATTTTCCTCTCTGCCGCTTCGGTCAGTGTTACTGCCATCCATGGAAGTAATCCCTTAATAGGGGTATATTGTTGCTATGAAACTATTTATCACAGCTCTTCTTCTGACTTTTGCCTCTTCATTTTCTTTTGCTGCCCCGGGGGAGACGGATGTTGATCCTGATTCACTTTCTCAGGATGCTGATGGGAATTTTGTGGTTTGTACGCTGACAGATGGTAGGTCTTTTCAGGCTACGACCTGGTTGGTGATGGTTGATAATTTGATTCTTTCGAAAAAGCCCACTCGGGCTTATGTGACTGCTACTTCGGAAAATTTGGAGTTTAAAGACTGGGCTTACCGCGTGCTCGTCAGTAAGCAATTCTCGGCTGCGGGTGGAATTCAGTCGGTTCGTATCGAACATTTGAAGCCTTCAGCACCTACTGAAAATGTTGAATGCATCGAGAAAAATACAGCTACGAAATAAACATTTCCTTGTTGTAAATTAGTTCTGGGACCTAGTTAAATATCAGCTTGTCTTTTTTTAAAGTGTGCTCATTATTGTTACTGATTGTATTCACACTTTGAAAGGATCCGTTATGAGCCGTCCTCTTTTTGAACCCATTCAACTGGGCCGTATTAAATTACAAAATCGTCTGGCGATGGCACCAATGACTCGCTCTCGTGCGATTGGAAATCTTGCGAACGATATGATCGCTAAATATTATGCCGACCGCGCTACAGCTGGGTTGATTATTTCTGAAGGTATTTCTCCGTCACCAAATGGTTTGGGCTATGCCCGTATCCCGGGACTGTTCAATCAAGAACAAGCTGCCAGCTGGAAAAAAGTCACAGATGCTGTTCACGCCAAAGGTGGACATATCTTTGCACAACTAATGCACACGGGCCGGGCCTCTCATCCTGATAATTTGCCTCCAGGAGCCAAAATAGTGGCCCCATCAGCGATTGCCCTGTCTGGAAAAATTTGGACTGATACCAAGCAAGAGCAGCCATACACCACTCCGAATGAAATGACGACGGAGGAAGTAAAAGCCACGATTCAAGAGTACGTTAAAAGTGCGGAGCTTGCGATTCAAGCAGGTTTTGACGGCGTGGAACTTCACGGTGCGAATGGCTACTTGATTGAGCAATTCTTAAATCCTAAATCCAACAAGCGCACAGATATGTATGGTGGTTCCGATGAAAATCGCATGCGTTTTGTTTTGGAAATCGCCAAAGGTACAGTGGAAAAAATCGGCGGTGACCGTTTAGGCATTCGCGTTTCTCCCTACGGCGTTTTCAATGATACAGGTCCTTTTGAAGGTATCGAGAAATTCTATTCTACACTTGCCCAAAAACTGTCCGACTTAGGATTGGTTTATATTCACGTTGTTGATCACAGTGCGATGGGTGCTCCTCCCGTAAATCCCGAAATCAAAAAACTGCTTCAGCAAAATTTCAAAGGCCTTTACATTACATCCGGCGGCTATGACGAAAAAAGAGCTGAGCAAGATCTGTTGGATAAAAAAGGTGACCTGGTCGCCATCGGGCGTCCGTTTATCTCTAATCCCGATCTTGTTGCGAAATTGAAAGAGGGAAAACCTCTGACTCCCTATGATCACACGACCTTCTACACTCCCGGCGAAAAAGGTTACAACGACTACAAATAAAAAAAGGTCCCGCAAGGGACCTTTTTCTTTTCTACTTTTCGTAAAGTCGGGTCAACTTACCGACATCATAAATAAATAACTTTGAACCAATCAATGCTCCAGAAATCAGCGTCTTACCATCCGGCGTGATATCCAAAGCCGTCGGCTGAGCTCCCCCAACCAGGGTGAAAACCACAGAGCCATTTTGAGTGTCGATAACGTCCACTTTCCCCATGATTCCTGCATTCACCGATGTATCTCCTTCCGTAGATGTCGTTCTTGCCGACACATACAGATAGCGATTCTGAACCGGATCTAAAACAATCGTGTTCGGGTGTGCCAAAGGCCATTTTTTACTCGGGAAGTTCGGATGATCTTTAGGGTAGTCCTCAAGAACCAGAATGTTTTTGGGACCCGTCGCTGTTTGGAACGGAACGAAAAGCTCCTGCCACAATGTCGCTGGCAAAACGACGTTCGGTCCTTTTTCTGGCAACGCCTCCACCACAGACATAAGCTTACGCAAATCAATTCGCGAAATGGCATTGCCACGCATATGACTTAGATAAGCAAAATTGCCGTCACGGGAGATCACGATATGGCGAAGATTTAAATCTCTGCCGACGGTGTCTTTACTGATCGGAGCCAATTCTGCAACCTGCTTGTGTTCAATGGAATCCACGATGAACAGACTTCCCGTTTCTGTTGCCAGAACCAACGCGTACTTACCGTCAGGAGAAAAGGCCACTCCCCTTGGAGCAATTTTATAACCATGATTCACAGGTGGCTTAAAGTGTGAATTCAAATCGATCTTTTTAACAAAGTATGAATCCCCTTTTAACACACCATCATCTTTCAGATTGGTGATATCCAAAACACTGATGTCGTCAGAAAAATAATTGGCAACATAGATAATCTGCTGAGGATTTCTGATGCGGGAAAGCACCGGACGAGTCGCAATAATTTTTGCGCCTTGCCCGAATACGGGAATATACTTTGCGATCTTTTGAGTCTGTGCGTTTACGACCGTCACCAAGCCCTGGTCTTTATAGATTTCCGACCCAGAATCGCCCTCCGCCCGGGCAATCAATGCCCATTTGCCGTCATAGGAAAAGTCCACCTCGGTGTTCGCCAAAATACCTTTGCGCATACCAACTGGCGTGATCAAAGTTTTAGACAGAGTCATTTTTTCAAGGTCATAGATCGAAG
Organism: Bdellovibrio sp. KM01; assembly: GCF_013752535.1. Lineage (NCBI taxonomy): Bacteria > Pseudomonadati > Bdellovibrionota > Bdellovibrionia > Bdellovibrionales > Pseudobdellovibrionaceae > Bdellovibrio > Bdellovibrio sp. KM01. The sequence continues at coordinate 872,935 of NZ_CP058348.1, read as the reverse complement.
CAGTAGGAACTCTTTTCTTAGTTTTGGGATCGATCTTTCCACACATTTCCGCCAGATAAAGGTAACGCCCATCGGGAGCGACCTTGGCGCCTTTGGGTTGACAGCCGGTTGGAAGAGTCGTTTTAAAGAAATCTTTGGTGCTTAAAGCGTTTAAATCGCTCGCCGAGGCGCCTGCCACGCAAGAATATAAAGCCAAGGCCACGGTAAAAATCTGCCGCTTCATGGGGTTCTCCTTTGAAAGTAAGCCAGGTTTATTGCGAGATCGGCTCGGTCTCAATTGACCATCTTGTAACGTGCTAAATGCCAACAAAGTCTTAACCAAAGGTCACCTTGCCTTCGGATAACGGCTTTGTTAATTTGACCGCAATGAAAGCAACACTTCTGATATTCGCACTCTTAATGGTCTCTGGAGTTCCAGCTCATTCGGAAAACTACGCAACAGTCATGGGAGCTGAGTGGCACCATGAATCAGGTCTATTTAATGCTTTCCGCGCGAACGCGCCTCATTACTGGAATTGGTTGAAACAGCAAAGTTCAGCAATGTTGGCAATTCAAGGTGTCGTGGTCGGAGATCCCCACATCCAAAATTTTGGTGACGTGCAACTGGCTGGCGGCGGCCGTGAATTTACTTTGATCGACATTGATGATGGTGGAGGCAACGCTCCGTTCGCTGGAGATTTGATTCGCTATGCAGCGGGAAACCAAGTCTCTCCGTTTAAAATTCCCCTGTCCCAAATCTTTGATGCTTACATCAGCGGACTGCAAGGACAGATGTTAGAAGAGCCGGAAGTACTACAAGACTCCCTCGCCCATACAGATGCGGACTATTTTAAACGTCAGACTAAATATCTGAATAAAATGACAGAGCAGAATCGATTTTCTTCCAAAGCGAAATTGACTCCTGTGGATCAAGCGCCCGCTTCGGTTCAAAAGTTATTTCAAAACTCCCAAGCAGTCTTTGAATCCGCGATGAATGGCTATCAAATTTTGGATACCGGTTATAAAACAAAGTTCAGCGGTGGAAGCCAGGGACTGCCACGTTTTTGGTATCTGATCCAAAGAAATCAAGAGCGCTACATTATCGAATTCAAATTTGAAGCTCAAGCGGCCACGTCTTATTATTCCAATCAGGGCGAACCTGAACAGCGTTTTCCTTATGTCGCACAAGTTTATCGCCCCACTCGTGCGGTCTATGGTCCCTATAAAATCGTGACGACTCCTGGTGGACAGTTCTTAATGCGCGCTCGCTTTGACGCTTACTTGGATTTCGATCCGGAGGAAGCCGACGATGGGCACAGCATTCAGGACGGTGAAAAAATGTCTTTGTACATCGCAAACCGCCTGGGACGCTGGCACGGACAGCAAGCCAGTGCCGCTACACTCGTAAATGTTTTAAATTTTGATGAATTCAAGATCTTCGTGAACAGCTACGTCAACCTTATGACGAAAGAGAATAACTAATGAACGGCCCTACTTGGAACATTGAATCAGTTTATCCGACCCTCACTTCTCCTGAATTCCAAAAAGACTGGGATCGCGTGACCGAAGAGCTTGAATCTTTGCAAAAAAATATTGCCGAGATCAAAGCGGACTTGCAAAAACCAACTGATAAAACCATCACGCACATTCAAAATATTCTGTTGGCTTATGAAAAATGCGTGATCACAGCGGCGACAATGTCGACATACGTGAACTGCCTTCTATCTGTAAACTCCACGAATACAGAGGCGAAAACAAAGGAATCTGAAATTCAGATTTTCTTTTCTAAATTATCCCAAGCGATCATCCCCTTGAATTTGATGATTCAAAAATGTGATGAAAGCACTTTCAATAAAATCCTGGATCACGACCACATCAAGTCCTACCGCTTTAGCTATGAGGAAAAGCGCAAAAAGGTGGCTCATGCTTTATCAGAACCTGAAGAGCTTTTGATGACCAGCCTTGAGGTTTCCGGTCATACCGCTTGGGGCAACCTATACGACGAACTCAGCGGCAATATGCGCGTGCACTTGAAGTATGCCGATCGCACGGAAACGGTGGGTCTTGCCAAAGCCAGCGCCTTGACGAAAACCGCAAACGAAGCGGACCGTAAAGCGGCCTGGATCGGCATTCAAGAAGCTTGGGCTGAGCACCAGCACAGTGCTGCTGCCATCGTGAATGCCCTGGCCGGCTGGCGCATCGAGGACGCGCAAAAGCGCTCACATACCAAGGCCATGTCTTTCATGGATAACCCTTTGAATGACAACCGCATCACGCAAAAAACATTGGACGCGATGATCAGCGCTTGCCGCGCTAACGCCAAAGACATTCAAAAAGCTGGTTTGTTAATGGCGAAAGTAATGAAGAAAAATAAATTGGAACTGTGGGATCTTATGGCCCCAAGTCCGATCGCTGCTTCTGCAGATGCCGTTCCCTTTGAGCAAGGCGCTAAAATCGTGAAAGACTCCTTTGCTAACGTCTCCCCTGAAATGGCGGACTTTGTGCAAATGATGGTTGATAACAACTGGATCGAAGGACGTGTGTTGCCGAATAAGCGTACGGGTGCTTACTGCACAGGCTTCCTGGCAAAACGCGAACCTCGCGTTTATATGACATACATGGGTTCGAACAGCGACATCGGGACACTGGCTCATGAATTGGGACATGGTTTTCACTCGTGGGTGATGCGCGATATGTCTTTGGGAGAAATGGATTACCCAATGACTTTGGCGGAAACGGCTAGCGTTTTCGCAGAGACCGTTTTGGGCGACGCTTTGATGAGCACCTCTGGCTCCCGTGAACAAAAAATTGAAAATGCCTGGGGTGATCTTGAAAGCGCAATGGCGTTTTTGATCAACATTCCGGTTCGTTATGAATTTGAACGTAAATTCTATGAAGCCCGTCAAGAACGCACATTAAGTGCCGACGAGCTTCGCAGCCTTATGGGCAGCGTGTGGAAAGAATGGTACGGTGACAGCACAGAAAACGCTGACGAGCTTTTCTGGGCACACAAACTTCATTTCCATATCGCGGGTTTAAGTTTCTATAACTTCCCTTACACATTTGGCTATTTGTTCTCTTTAAGTATTTATGCCCGCCGCAAAGAATTGGGCGCGGATTTCATGCCGAAATATAAAGCGATCTTACGGGATACTGGCAGAATGTCAGCGGAAGATTTGATTCAAAAACATCTGGGCGAGGACATCACTCAGCCGGCTTTCTGGCAAAAATCGATTGATGTCGTGAAAGCAAAAATCAATCATTTCGAAACTTTGATTTCAAATTAAGAAATTAAAAAAGGCGCCGGATAAAACCTGCGCCTTTTTCTTTTGCTATTTTTGATCCGCCTGAAGAGTCTCCAACAGCCGCTGACTGACTTTGGAAAAGTCGTATTCACTCAGGGCCTTTTCCCGCCCGCTATGAGCGATCCTGGCACGCAGATCCCGGTCCTTATAAAGAGTTAAAATCTTTTCCGCCAACTCCACATGATTACCTGGCTTAAACATAAAGCCCGTTTTACCCTCATCAACGATATCGACAACTCCGCCTGCTTTGGAAGCGATCACCGCCACCTCTGAGGCCATGCCCTCGATAATCACTCGACCAAAGGTTTCCGCATCCGAGCTCATGACTAAAATATCCAAGGACGCTGCAATTTGCGGAATATCACTGCGAAAGCCCGTAAAGATAACATGCTCTTCTAATCCCAGATCATGACATTGAGATTTTAGATCATTCAGCGCACCGGGTTCGTTCAACGTTTCTTCGCCGACCAGAATGATTTTAAAATTAGAAATATTTTTCTTAAGATCAGCCGCTGCTTTTAATAGAACACTCTGCCCCTTGGCCTTATCCAGGCGCCCGATCAAACCAATCAGCAAAGTCTGATCGTCATTGCCCCATTGCTTACGAAGCAATGAATCGCGGCGAACCGGATTAAACCAGTTGGTATCCACTGAATTTGGAATCACCACAATCTTTTCCGGCGCGATCGGAAGGTGCTCGATAAGGTTCTGGCGATGAACTGGTGTCAGTGCGATCATGTGTTGAATACGATTGTACACCCAGCGGTGATAGCAATCTTTTTTGGAAATCCCCACAAATGTGTGGGAAACACCGACGACTTTGATCTTAGTAAAACCCAGAAGCGCAATGCGAACAGCAAACAAGTCTCTAAGTTGTTGTACCAACACCGTTGAAACAGCGTGGGCTTTTAGAAAACGTCTTAACGTTGTTAGATTTCGGAGGCTTTCTGAAATGCCCGGTGAGCATTCTAAAACTTCACAGCCGATTTTTTTCAGGCGCAGCGCCAACGGGCTGCCCACAGTAGCCAACGTTACACATTCTAGATTTTTATTTTTAAGCAATTCCGCTGTCTCAAAGGCGACCATTTCCTGACCACCCCATGAAGCTGACAAACAGACTTGCAAGATCCCTGCAGACATCTCACTCCCGAAAGATACAGCCTAAACTATTTTTTCGGTTTTACGAAGAGATACATGAACTCTGTTTTCGCGGGGCAAGATCTGAGTTCTTTCCACATACTACCCTCTGAAAGACCAGTAGTTCATTAAAATTCCCAAAGAAATGTACCGCCATTCTACAATGAAAACTCACCTCACTCTTGGGAGAAGGCACATCCATGCAGTTTCTGACGACAATTAAAGAAACCGTTCTGAAATATTATGAATTTATCAAGGAAATGGACGAAATGATGATCAGTCGTTTGCGTGGTGAAGATGAGTTCGATAGACCAAAAAAAACGGAGCACAAACGTGCTCCGCGTAAGAATCATGTCAGCGTCGAAGATCTTCGACCGCAGAAGAAGTCCGAAGAAGCCTCTTAGTGATGAAGCTGGCAACCAGCTACGTTCACATCTAGTTCATTGTACTGATTCAAGCACGAGTAAACCCAGAAAGTTTGCTCGCCATAAGAATAACCACGGTAAGCCTTTTTATGACCGTTCTGGTCGATCTCACATGGGTTATTCATTGTACACATTTCGCCAGAATCGCTCCCCGTGTTGTTAACTCCGATGACTGTGCGAGTGTCTTTTTGTACGATTGGAGAACCTGAAGTTCCACCGATCACCTGGCAACCAGGGCGTGAATAGCGGATAGAATCCTGCCAAGTGAAGCCTGCTTCTTCCAAGTAAGGAATGAATGCTTCGATTTCACAAGAGTAACCACGTTTCCAGTATCCAGAGATCACTTCAATTTGCGTTTTTTCAACTGGACGTTGAGAAGCCAGCAACAATGGATTCACAGAGTATTTGGATTTAATTTCAGCATACGTTTCTGCCAATTTGTAAATCGTCATATCTGTTTTAGTCATTGAAGAGTACACGATCGTCGTCGCATTCAAACGACCTACAACTTCCATACCTGCGTTGAACAGTCTGAAAGTACGACGGCTTGGTTTACCGTAAACGTAAGTTCCTGGTTTTGGAAATCCAGTTTCCAAGCAGTGACCATTCGTCAAAACCAAAGCGTTATCTGTGTCGCGTGAGTTTTCCAAACGAATCAAAGATCCAGAACAGTTATCCAATCCAACAATCCCCTCGAAGTTGTATTGGGCTGTGAAATTTTCCGGCAAAGACACCAATTGGTGTGCGCCCGGAAGTGGCAATGCGTGGGCAGTTGCCGCTACTGTCATTACAGCTAGTAAAGAAATAATAAGTTTCATATGTTCCCCCCGGTTCAAAAGCCTATCGATAAGGCCTCGAAGTCACAACGGAAACATCAAAAACGCGGCGCATATACTGCAATTTTGGCAGGAATTTGCCGGGACCTATCCCGGCTTTTCTTTTATTCAATCGTCACTTTTGCTGGCTCAGAAATAATGACCTGGTAAGGAGCCCCATCGTCCATCGATGCCGTGATATACGCCTTTAAGTAGCCCATCGGAAAAGTGTTGCTCTTGAAACCCGCGCGAATCACGATCAAGTAATTGACTCCAAACACACCACCGCTTTGACCTGATTCAACAACGAAAATATCTTCCATTTCAATTTTGTCGGCGATGAAGTAATCCGGATTTTCGTTTTTAATCGCACTCACATATTTATAAAGTGGTGAGCCTGCGTTCTGCATTTCTGCAGCATAAAGATCTTTAAGAGCTTGTTCATAATTGGTGCTTCCAGAAACAATTCTTTCTGCGAAATTTGCCGCGTGAGCGCTTACCGTAAGACCCAAAACCATCGCGATTGACATCATCATCGTTTTCATAAATTCTCCCATAAGGTTCGTTATGGGTCGTTTATAGCAAAGCGCCGCCCTTCGTAAAATAGAACGATTGGAAGGATGATTTGCGAATTTTTGAAGGATAAAAAAAGCCCCGTGTACCTTGCGATACCGGGGCTTAAGACTCTTTAAGTTGAATAAAGCAAACTAGAAGCTTTTCTTAACCACGTCGACAACGTATTGAAGTTCTTCTGGAGTGATATACGCAAAACATGGAAGGTTCAATACAGCTTGAGAGATGTAGTGAGCGTTGCCATTGTCAATTTTACCTGCCAAATGGTTTTGAGCGCCAGATTGCATGCTCATCGCGCCTGGGTAAATAGTTCCGTAGCCTACGTTGGCTTTTTTCAAGTTCTCGATCAAAGCCGGACGAAGTTTTGGATCGATCATCGCCACTGCACAGTAACCGTTCTCAGTCACAGTGGAAGCCGCGCGAACTGGTTTTAGTGGCAAGCCTTTCAACGACTCTTCATAGAATTTAACAGCGTTCATACGAGATTTGATACGAGCGTCGATGTGTTTCAAAGACATGTTCAAAAACAATGATTCGTAAGCACCGATACGGGAATTCCAACCGATCATACCATGAGAGTAGTGATCCGTACGACCGTGGTTGATCAAAGTGCGGCAGTTTTTAGCGTAAGTGTCGTTTGCGGTGAAGATCGCGCCCGCATCACCTGAAGCACCCAAAACTTTTGCTGGGTAAAAGCTCGTCGTGGAAATTTCGGCAGTTCCCAAAACAGATTGGCCAGAAATTTCTGTGCCAAAACATTGAGCACCGTCTTCGATCAAAACAACGCCGTTGTCTTTTGCGAATTTTCTGATTTCCAAAGTTTCTGGAGTAACCCAACCATAAAGGTGAACCATGATGGCAGCTTTTGGTTTAAATTGCTCAACTGCTTTTTTGAAAGTCGCCAGATCCCAGTGGCAGAATTCTTTATTCACATCCACAGTCACAGGGTTGGCACCCACGTTCACAACCGCTTCGAATGTTGCCCAGAAAGTCATGTCTGGAACCAGAACTTTATCGTTCTTTTCAACCCCCACTGCGCGAAGGGCGATTTGAATCGCATCTGTTCCGTTAGCGCAACCGATAGCGTGTTTTGATTTGGTGTAAGTCGCAAGATTTGCTTCCATCTCGCCAACAATTGGACCGCCTACGAATTGAGTTTTATCAAAAAGATTAGCAACACCTGCCAAAAACTCATCGCGGAAACCAGGTTCAAAACGGTTCAAAGTAATAAATGGAACTTGTTGAATGCTCATAAGTACTCTCTCATCCAAGGTTAAAAAATAAGTCGTATGCAGATATTTTCCGCTAAGATTTTAATTTGTGCAATCAAGGGCTGTGCGTCGCGTGGCTGAAGCACTGTAGCTTTCTCCACACGAGTGGTGCTTATAGACAACACAGAGAGGGATTTTAGAACCAATTGCGAGGAGCACTCCCTTAGGCAATGGTCCAGGCGGCGGCAGACGAAGAATCAAGTAGAACGCCGCGGATGCCGACGAGAAGGTATGCAAAGATTCACGCGCCTTTACATTCTGCTTTTGACTCTGGGGTTTGGCCTCCCGAGTTGCGCTAGCGCTCTGCACACAGGCAGCACTGTCAAAGGCAGGGCTTCCTGGTATGGCGAAAGCCATCAGGGCAACCGCACCGCCAGCGGCGAGAAATTTGACCTGAATCAGCTGACTGCGGCCCATCGTACATTGCCAATGGGCTCGATGGTGAAAGTCACCAGTCTTAGCACTGGCAAATCCGTCACCGTTCGCATCAATGACCGCGGCCCTTTCACTAAAGGTCGCATCCTTGACGTCTCCCAGGCCGCAGCTCAAAAGCTTGGCTTTATTCAAAAAGGCACGGACCACATCAAGATGGAAGTTGTCTCCATCCCTGGCCAATAACTTATTTCAAAGCCGTATCCACACCTTTTAAACAAGCCACCTCCACCATCAAAGGATCCAGGAACAATTGAACGTTGTGAGGATTGTGCCCGATATTTACGACCTCGATGCAATGATCGATGAGGTCATTGATAATTTGCCCATGAGCAATTTTGCACTCTGCAGGCGTAGGGTTTGGATTTCCCGGGATGACCTCTTTGCAGATTCTCCAATTGGTGTTGCGCATTTGCACCGCCCGATCTCGGATCGAAACTTGCAACTGACCACGTTGTTTTTCCAGCTGACACATCTGAATCGCATAAGGACGAATTTGATCATCCGGCCAATCAACAATTTCACGAAGTTTTGGAATATAAACGTCGTTGATAACTTTATTCGTGCAGCTAAGAGCTGGCGTGATAGGGGTTTGAGTGGACGAGGTGGTGGCTGCATGAGAAGCCACTGAAACCAAGAATACACAAATGGCAGAGAGCATTGCTTTTTCCATAGGGGACTCCTTTGACTCCATACTGTCCCTTTCCAGGGGAGTTTTCCCCCAGCCCCTGGTCTAGAAATTGACTACCTGACAGACACTGTCGAATAAACTAAACGCCGTGAACACCAAGTTCGTTTTAAGCTGGTAACAATATTGCAAATGACAATGTATTGAATCAGCGGAATTCAGACGTTGCGGGGGAAAACTGTATGAAAATGAGACTTCTTGGTTTAGCCATCACGAGTGCAGCACTCATCGTTACATTCCAGAACTGTGCACCGAATGCTCACTTCTCAAGCGCTGTGAATGCAAGCTTAAGCGGTGGCGGTGGCAACGCCGAAGCCAAAGTCATTCCTGACATGCTTTTAGAAACTAAAATGAATACCGCAATCGATTTTCAAGCCGATCAAACTCGTGCCCCGATCGCTGATAAAATCTCGTTCATCGCTGCCAACCAAGGTGCCGCTTTGAACGGTAAAATCGAAGTGACTGACAAAAGCACTTATAAATTTAAATACACTCCAAACTATGGCTTTCGCGGTAACGACAATATCATCGTGTCTGTCACAGATAAAGATGGCGTGACAATCCAGTTTACTGTGAAAGTCAGCGTCGGCAACAGCTTCACAACATTCCAACCGGCTTTAGCAATCCGCGGGATGGGTTGCATCCAATGTCACGCGCAAGTCGCGTCTAATATCATTACTGATTTTGGTTACGGCTCCAGCTACTTTATGGGTCAAGGCTCTCCAAGCGGTATCACTTGGACAAGTGGTTCCGTTTACGGAGACCACGGCAACAGCTTTAACACGATCTCTATGCCAGCTGATAAAAACGTGATCGTGCCACAGGCCAATTTGCCTGCAGCCATCGCGACAGCAGCTAATGCGACGACGTTAACTGCTTACATCAAAGCTCAGCTGGCGAGTTCCGCTTATGCAACAACCAAAGGCGCGCAAGTTCTGACTAAGAAAAGCGTCTATATCGGGGCGCCGACAGACGCCAACATCACGACCGCTTTCCAAATGGCGGCTTCTGAGCGCATCAAGTATTTCAAAGACGCTGCAGACTCTGTTGCTTTGTCAGGTTTAAAAGACCAAGGCACCTTCTTCCAAAACAGTGGTGAACTTGCGTGTGAAGGTGACGTGGCGATTCGCGGTCCATTGCTTTTGGATAACGTGACGATTAAATCCCGCACAGGTTGCCGCCTGTATGTAGTGGGCTCCGTCTTTATGTACGGCGCTATCAACTATTCAAACAACGACACGACTCGCAACTTGCAAATTACCAGCAGCAAATCCATCAGCATGGGCCTGGGCACAGTTAAAAAGAATGGCAGCTTCTGCGACCCTTCTGATCGCTATGCAACCAACACGGCAAGCTATGGTACTTCATCTTTGGTGAATCGTTATTCAACATTCTGGACAGTCCCTGGAAACTTCGTCAGAAACTCGACAAGCCCGAAAGCAACAGGCGATGCAGTGGTGGCTGAGGCCGCTTTGATCGAAGCTAAAAACGGTCCTCTGTATGATGCGGTTTGCCGCACGGAAGGTCGCAACGTGTCCTTTGAAAGAATCCTATTGAATGCACCACTGATTCACAGCCGATACGAAGGCAACGTATCAGGAACCGTGATCGCTGAAATCTCGATCATGAGCTTAAATATGTTTAAGTTCTCATATGACGAAGTCTTCAACACCGTACCGGTCTTCCCTTTCCTGGATAAGTCCGTGTACCTGGATATCGTCGATTAGGACTGTCTAAAATCCTGACGTTCACGCATTCTTTTCCAAAGGAGGAGTTCACATAGGCTCCTCCTTCAGGTCTTGATACAAAGACCGTTATGAAATCACTTCGCTGCCTTTTATCTCTTCTCATTTTCTTTCCGACCCTTGTATTAGCCTACACCCTGCACGGCACCGTGGTGAACGTTCATGACGGTGATACACTGACAGTTCAGTCTGGCAATGATCGCTTCAAGGTGCGCTTCCTGGGCGTTGATACGCCGGAAGTCGACTACTTCGGCAACACCCAAGGTGAGCCGGCTGACGTGGCCCGTGATTTCGTTGCAGGTCTGGTACCAGTGGGAAGCAATATCACGGTCATTTATGACGAGAACGGCCACGACAAACACAACCGTATCCTGGGCCGAGTGATTTATAACGATGTTGAAGTGAATCTGGAAATCCTGAAAGAGGGCTGGGGCTACATGTACTTCATCTACCCTTTTGAAAAGGGTTTGATCACGGCTTACAGCCAAGCTTCCAAGTTCGCCGTGGATAACCAAAGAGGTTTGTTTTCTGCGCGCTACTCGAATGTCCTTGCGCCCTATGATTTCCGTATGAAATCACGCAACCTGACCGGCACTAATTTTGTCGGAGATATCGAAACTAAAATGCTTTACTATCCGGAAGACAGTTACAAGATTCCGGTTTGGCGCAGAGCCTTTTTCTCGGATAAGAACCTAGCTTACAACAATGGTTACAAGTTCTTCTAAATAAAAAAGCCATCCGCAGGGATGGCTTTTTTCGTTTTGGCACCTCTCTGGAGTTTACTCCTTAGGGCCAATCGTTTCTTTTACTTTGATGGTCTTTTTTATCTTGGCGTCTGATGACAACGAAAGGTCTTTCGCCGTCAGGACCTTTTTGTTTTTAGGACTGTATAGCTCCAAAGTCTCCCATTTACCCGGAGATCCGCCCAACAGGTTGAAACTGATATTCCCCTGTCGATCCTGCTGTAAAGGCAATGTCGCCTTGACCTGAGCTTTAGAAGTGAAGTCCAAAACCATCTTCACCGTACCGACAATGCGACCGTCTTTAGACTCATCGGAACAGTCCACACGCAGATCAGACTTTTCAATTTCAATCTGTTTAAAGGACAGACAATTCAACTCGCCCGCCGCCATCCAGATTTTAGAACTTCTGACATACTCATGAACTCGCGGCTTTCTGTCTTCGCCAGAGGATTTAGAAACAACCACCACATATTCCGGCAAGGACAAGACCGCGGAGATCTCTTCCGAGACCAGGTCATTCGGAAAACCCAAGGCTTCTTTTTTGCCGGTGCGGGAATCAACTTGCATGAACACGCGCTTGTCAGGATCCGTGTCTTCGACAACGACGACCACTTTTCCTTCGTGAATGTTTGAGGCGGCTTGAATCACCGCAGTTGCTTTCGCCTGTAGACCTATCAATAGAACAAACATACTAGACAATAGAATTCTCATCAGTCGACTCCATGGTGTTGATACTTTTTATGAACTCCTAGTGTCGCAGACTCCTTCTACTTGATCAAGTTACCTTGATTTTTACTATACCTAATGACCTCTGCTTCCTAACAGGGTCGCATGACTATGTTTTCTGGGCCCTGGACTGAACGCCATTGGCTTTCGATGCTAATAATTCTGTATTCAAAGGAGAGCAACTATGTTGAAAAAATCAGTCCTGGCTGGAATCGGCATCCTCTATTTCGCACACTATGCCTCTGCTGCTTGCGGAGACCTTTCCAAAAGAGAGTTTAAAGGAGACGAAGCCGTCACGCTCGGTTACATTCTAAAGAACTCAAACATTGCGACCAAAACGTATAACGGTGACGATACCACTTGGACCATCACGGATCTTCAGTGTGTGCAGACCAATCGTGGCATCCTGCCTGATACGATGCCCGCCTATAAATGCACTCCCCCCGCTAGCGTAGGTCCTATTACCGCAAAGGCCTTATTCGATGCTTTATCTGAAATGGGAGTCATGCCCGACGGAACCACAGGCCACGTGACCGAGGTGGCCAAAGACATTAAATGTACGATTAATAAAAATGGTACCGGCGGCACGGCAGTCAATCCGACTTGCTCGATGAAGGCCGCCTGGGGCGATGAGTGCGGTTAGTTCTTTTTATGGTGTGGTAATTGGGGACCACTCTCGGTCCCCTCTTCATTGATCATAGAAAATAGCGAGTTCTGAAAACATACCAATTGATCAGCGTCTTCACAATCAAACTCTGCGATAAACTCTTTTTGAAAAGCACGTAACTTTGCAATCGCTTCTTCCATGCGCTCAGCCTTCATACGCATAAAGGTTGCCGCATACTGACGTTTTGCCTTTGGCACAACATCATAAGAGCGTTCCAGAATCTTTACGACCTCCAGATGCATAGCCTTCGCATCCGGTGCCTCTGGCGTGCGAGCCTCCAAGGCAATCAAATCCTCAGGGCTCATACCCAGGATGGGAGACAAGGCCGCCACCAGCTGCGCGCGATTTTCGAACTTTTGCAGCTTATTACCTTCGTTCAAGACGAAGCGTGCGATGGCATTATTCTTTTCACCCTGAAGCTCGTTTAAAACCATGATACGCAAATGATTGCTATCGATGGACTTTTCATACTTCACCAGATTTGAAAAGTGCGTTTTTTCGTTTTCGTTAAATTCAAAATAGTCTGAAATGGAATCCGCAAGCTTATCGCCGATATGGCGCTTGCGATTTAGGATCATAGACAATGCCGAGGGATGGGAAAGCCCCAGTTGACGAGTCCATACCGTCAAACTCCACCCTACTTTATTCTGACTCTTCCAGGCATTGTAGTCTGCAAGAAACTGCCTGTAGTCTTTGTATTTAAGGATTTCAGCCTTTGTCATATGGGCCTTATATATACCTTAAAAATCGATACCTTCCCTCATTTTGCTGGGCTTTCACAAACCTTGTGAAAGCTTTTCCTGAACCGTCTCTTGTTTGGTCACCTCTTTTGTGTCAAAACTATCCCACTCTCACCACCTTAAAGGGGGCTTACAATGAAGCTGTTGCTGTCTATATTGCTTATGGCGCCTTTTTTCGCGTCAGCTGCGACTGAAATCATTTATAACCGCTCAGCTAACCCCTATGTTCCCGAACGCGGCTATGTTACCCGCGATCAGGTTTGTATTGATGAAGACAACAATACCGTTGAGGCTTCTTTACCGGGTCAGGCCCCAGTTAAAGCTTCTTTGACTGCGACTCGTGAGGTGTGTGTTGAATGGAATCGCTCAGATTCCGCTCATCCTGTCTGCACTAAAAAAGCTAACAAAGAAGTTCAATTGGGTGATAGCTATACTCAGTATTTGTACGATGCCTCTGACTACCGTAAAGAGCGTCCGAATGTTCGTGTAAAACGAATCGAAGCTTGTATTAAGTAATCTAAATCCGAAATTATTCTATAAAAAAAGGCACTGGCTTTATACCCGTGCCTTTTTTTTATTCTGCCTTGCAGTCCAGGATGTATCGATCCGGGAATTTATTTTCGCTGCGATTCCTCAGATTTATTTTCGAAAATGATTGAATGTAGAAACAAACTGAAAAAAGAAAAAACATCTTTTTCATTTCTTGATATTACTGTGAACAGATTAGACAAAAACAAAATCTGTTTTTGTCGCCAGATTTTACAGGACCATTTTTCCGGCCTGCCCCCCATTTTTATTTTCGGCGATCCCCACTATTCTGTTTCAGGACCGAATAACCGGAGGAAAAATGAAACTACTTACTTCGTTACTAGCACTCACCCTAACAACAAGCTTGATAGGTTGTGGCAGTAACTTTCAAACTGCTGAACGTTCCTCTACCGATGACTCATCTTCGCTAAGCGCACCGACTGTGTCTGAACCTAAAATGGCTTCTCAGGCCATGCTAAGTGATCTAAATGAACAACTGGCAATCCAAACGACAAGCAAGCTCTCTGCATCGCAAATCAATGCGATCGTGGCCAGCGCACAAATGGCGTTGGAATCTGCTAACCTGGGTAAAAGCAACGACCTTGCGGCCATCATCCCCGTTATCATTCAAGGAGCAACAACAGGTGTTGGTACTTTGAATATTGCGGACCTCGTTAAAAAGTCGAATCTTTTGGCTTTGATCGGCGACAGCACTTTGAACTCTCTTGTGAATCTTTCCCAAGACGAAGTTTCCACTAACCTTATTCAAACGGTGACTTCGGCTTTGTTTGCTAATCTTAAGCTGGCTGGAGTTTCTTCGGGTAGCCAGGCAACCGCAGCTAACACCATCATCCAAGCGCTTATTGGTAAACTGAGCGGTAAAGATTTTGATGTCAGCAGCCTTGCTACTGTTATCGAGAGCCTTGCAAAGGGTTCGGTATTAGGTTTAGGTAAATTGGGCAACTCTTCAACTGTGTTGCAAACCATCCTTAGCAGCTTGGGTTCTGGTTCATTGCCAGGATTGAATCAATTGATCACCCAATTGGGCTCTTCAAACAATGCATCGACGACTCTGCAAAACTTGATTGCCGCTTTTACTTCTGGATCTAATTCTGGCTTGGGCGCGATCGTGGGCAGCGGTTCAGGCTCATCAACTTTGGCGAAAACACTTTTGACGGCACTTATGGGGGGTATCAAAATCGCTGGAGCAACCTCACCAACAGCCTCTGTAGTCACTTCTATCGTAAGTTCTTTGTTGGGATCCTTCTTGTCAAAAATCTAAATCATAAAATCTGACAAACAACACAGCCCCCGTGTCTTAGGATGCGGGGGCTTTTTTGCTTTATGACACTGGCTCTGCGGAGACCTTCACCCTTCCTCTAAAATGACATTATAAAGAACAGGGAAGAGAGGTAATCCATGAGCTCATTTACACGAACACTCTTCAGAAACATCGGCTTGGGACTCTTAGCTGGATATGGTTACTCGGTGATTCGCGATCAATTGCGCTATCGCTCTCTTAAAAACTCAGTGGTGGTGATCTCCGGCGGCTCACGGGGATTAGGATTGGTGATGGCTAAAGAGTTTGCCCGCCAGGGAGCCTCACTGGCTCTCCTCGCCCGCGACAAGGCAGAACTGGAGCGCGGTCAGAAAATTGTCGAGCTCGCGGTGCCGGGTGCCAGTGTTTTGATCCTGGAGTGCGATTGCACAAAGCCAAATCAAGTGGACAACGCAATCAGTGAAGTCATGAAAACATTTGGACAGATTGACGTGGTCGTTAACAATGCCGGAGTCATCTCGACCGCTCCGTTTGAAAATACCACAAAAAAAGATTTCGAAGATTCTCTGGACACCCATTTCTGGGCTCCGTTCTATATGAACCGGGCTTGCCTGCCTCATCTTAAAGTCGGTGCTCGCATCGTGAATATTTCTTCAGTGGGCGGATTGCTTCCTGTGCCCCATCATGCGGCCTATTGCACAGGGAAATTTGCTCTGCGCGGATATTCGCAAAGTCTAAGACTGGAGTTAATGAAAAAGGGAATCTATGTAACGACCGTTTGCCCAGGCCTGATGCGTACGGGTTCTGCCCGGAATGCACGAGTGAAGGGGCAATTTAAGAAAGAACACGCGTGGTTCTCCCTAATGGCCTCGGCCCCACTCATCACTATCAGTGCCGAAAAAGCCGCAAAACGAATCGTAGCCGCGACCAAAACAGGACAAGCTGAAATCAGCGTCACTCTGACTTCCAAATTGGGATCTCTAGTGAACGCCCACTTCCCTGGCTTTTATGCAGACCTGGGATCTTTAGCGAATCTCCTGCTTCCCAATCCTACGGAAGATATCAGAACGACTAAAGACGGAAAGGATGCTGAGTCCTTCATATCACCATCCTTCCTGACCTCCATGGGAGACCGGGCGGCTGAACAAAACAACGAAATACCACCACAAACAGATCAGTTGCATTGAAGAGAGGTGACTGATGTCTACCTCCAATAGAGAAGAACGTTGTAAAATTTGTGGTGAGCCTCTTCCCACTTCTGGGAAAGAGCACTTCGTCATTTGCGAACAATGCGGGACCATGAATCGTCTTGCTATATTTTCTTCTCCAGAAGTAAGTCTGGCATTCGCTTTATCTGCATTAATTCTTTATATTCCCGCCAATATATTTCCGTTCATGACCTTAGAGGTCTATGGAAACAAAAATACAGCAACGATCTGGGAAGGAATTGTCACGATGAGTGACACTGGTTCCTGGGGCATTGCCGCCATCATATTCCTGGCCAGCATGGTTATTCCACTCGCGAAACTTTTGATTTTATTTTATCTGGGATTGACTGCAAAAAGCTCTGCTCACCGAAAGTTCCGAACGCGTTTGTATAATACGGTGGAAGCCATTGGACGCTGGTCAATGCTGGATATTTATCTTTTAGCCGTGCTGGTAGCGATCATGAAAATGGGGCCCTGGGCTCATGCTGAACCTGGCCTCGGCTCTTGGATGTTTGCACTTGTGGTGATCTTTACAATGATTTCTTCCGCCTACTTTGATCCTTCAACAATATGGAACGATTCGTATGATGAAAAATCTTAAAGCTACTTGGTTCGTTTGGTTATTTCCGCTTTTTGCTGTCATCCTGTCTGGATACTTACTGTTGGAATTCTATCAGCATCGCGGTCCCGAAGTGACCATCACCTTTGAAGAAGGCACGCGCATTCGTCCCGACAAAACCGAGATCCGCTTTCGTGGTGTGCGCGTCGGAGTGGTCACAAGCGTACGCATTTCTGATGATCAGAAAAGTGTTGAGGTCCATGCCCGTCTGGAAAAATTTGCGTCTGATTTTGCGAATGAAGGAACCAAATATTGGCTGGAAAGTCCCCGCATCAGCTTCGAAGAAATTCGCGGCCTGGATACCCTGGTGGAGGGAAGTTATATTTCCGCAGTTCCAGGTACTGGCAGCAGAACTAAAAAATTCGTCGGCAGATCTGGGACGGAATTAAAAAATCCTCTGGAAGAGACTGCATTGTTTAAACTGGAAACGCGAAATCTGGATTCCGTCAGTGACGGCGATACGATTTTCTATCGCGGCATGAATGTGGGCTCCGTCACGAAAGTGGCTCTTTCGAAAACCGGGCAAACTATCAGCGTTCACTTTCGTGTTCCGTGGGAGTATGCGCGTCTGGTGCGGACCAACACAGTATTTTGGCGCAAGGCTGGATTCCAGGCAAAGTTAGGACTATTCAATTCTTTTGTAAAAATGAATTCCGTAGATGCACTTTTGCGTGGTGGGATTGAACTGGCGACACCAACGAATGCGGGCCCGAAAGCCAAGCCAGGAACTACTTTCGCTTTGGTGGGTGAAGCCCCCAAAGAAGCCGACAAATGGAATCCTGTTTTAGAGTGACGTTAATCAACACTGGGCTATGAATGAGTCCAGTTTATGAACCCTAACAATTCACTCAAGGTTTACTAGCTCTTACTTAGAAAAGTGATAATCATAGCAACAAGGCCTAATCGTTTACCAAGGAGGGTGCAATGGCTGAAACATCAAGAGACCTTATGAATGATATCAAATCCACTGGCAGACAAGCAGTTGAAACAGGTAAAAGCATTTACGGAGATGCAAAATCCGAAGTGAAATCCCAGATCAACGAAGCGAAATCTGAGTTAAGAAGTGAGTGGGGCGATCGCTATGAAACTATCAAAACCAAAGCTCAAGACGCTTTGGAAACTTCCGAAGACTGGGTGAAGGATCATCCACTCGCAACAGTCCTAGGCGCTTGCGCTGTGGGATTTGTGGCGGGCTTGATCGCACGTCGTCGTCACTAAGAAACTGGGCGGATGCACTCCGCCCTTTTTTGTTTTTACATCAGAGGAGGATGGTATGGCACAACCACATACAGATCACCAACTAACCGAACAAAACTGGAATCAGGTCACCAAGGAAGTCCGTAAAAAATGGGCTGCGCTTAACGAATCTGATCTGAATCGCATCGATCACGACTTCGATTCGTTGACTGATTTAGTTTCATTGAAAACAGGTCTGACTCATGAAGAAACAGAACAGCGCCTGGATGACATTATTGCCCGATGTGGCACCGAAACAACCATGGACGCTGGTACTTCGTGGAAACGCTCGCCTTCGTCAGACCCATCTCAAAAAGCCGGTACTCAAGATTCCGGAACTATTGAAGAGGATAGCGACGAACAAGCTCCTTAAATGAGCCCAATAATACTTTTTGAAACAGAAGTTCCTGCACGGACTGGGGTTTGAATAAATTCATTCGCTCCAGTTCTTGTGCATATCCTTCTTTGGGCACACTAAATCCTGTCAGCAACGACTTAATCAACTCGAGCTTGGTCTTTTCTTTTAAGTTTAATAGCGCACCCTGCAGCTTTTCTTCGACCTGAGTAAAATCGCTACCAAACGGAAACACGTTAAATAGCCCCTTGGCTTTGGCAAAGCTTGCGAACTCCTGCAGATTTTCCGGCGTATTGTTTCTCGCACCTGGTGGAACTTTCCAATGCGGATCTATTTTCTTATTCTTCTGAGCTGCCGTCAAAAGCTCGTCTTGAAATTGAGCATCGGCAATCATAATCAGACGTTTAATGCATTCAGAATCACTCTGCCCCTTCAGGAATGCGATCCCGTATTCGGTAATGACGACGTCGCGCAAATGCCGAGAAATCGTCAATTGCGGTGGATTCCAAATGATGTTGGACACCCGTCGCCCCTTCTTTTCCCTGACACTTTTCATCATCAAAACTGAATACGAATCCGGCAACTCGTGAGACATCGCCACGAAATTGTATTGACCACCGACCCCGCTAACGACATTGCCGTTATCCAACGTTTCGGAAGCAGCTCCACCTAAAAGGCTCATTTGCATACAAGTATTGAAGAAACGGGCGTTTTTGCGCTGCTTACGCAAAGCCAATTCATGCGGATCATATAAATCATTCACCTTGGAAACTCGGGTCATGGAAAGCCCGTCAAAGTCTTTATCCGAAAGTTCCCTTAACCAACGATAAAAAGACTTAGATCCTAAAAAGAATGCGCCATGCAAGTAACGAAGAGCCTTTTCCTCGTGATCCTGAACCGAGCGATTCAGAATCCCCGCCTTGCGCAGATGCATGAAGCCATCCATAATCATTTCACTGGTTCCGTAAAGACCTTTGGTAAATACTCCATCATGAATATCCGCAGAAGATGGGGGAGTAAATTTCCGATCCAGCTCTCTCAGGACTTCTTGGTAGAGGGAGTTATTTTGATGACGCAGCAAAGCCGAGGTCGTCAAAGCATCCGACAGAGAACCAATTCCGATTTGAAGTGTCCCATCATCTTTAATCAAGCGACTGGCATGAAGCGCAATCATGTGCTCGATATCATCAATGGCATTTTTTGGCGGAGCAAACAATTGATGGCGAACCTCTGGGGATTCGACAATACCTTCAAAAAAATCTGCTGGCACCTCGGCATCGCCACCCAAAAATGGAAGATCAGGATGAACCACCCCGATCACCATGAAGGGTTTACCTTTGGCACTATAAAGATCCACGACATCCAAGGTCAGATCCGGATTGCAACTTAAGCTGTAACGTCCATCCTTTGACTTTGCGATTAACTGGATCACGCCATCTAAATTCATTTCCAAAATTCTTTGCGCGACGTGGGTGTAGTTCAGACTGATGTAATTGCTTTGTGCATGGAGATTTTCCAAAGTCGTGCCCGCTTGAAAGTAAAATTCATGCAAAGAGATGTTTTCGGGCACCTGATTTTTGTGGAGATCCTGCAAATACTCCAAGCGAGGATAATCGTCACCAAAGTGTCGGGAAAAAAAGGGACCGGTAAAGCGTGATTCCAACTCTGTTTTCGCTTGGGGAATATCCAAAGACAACGCGGTAAAAAATGTCAGCCTCAAATCTTTTTGCTGTTTTGCGCGCTTATAAAGAGCATTTACCAACTGATTCGGTTTGCCTAAGCCCAAGGGAATGGCAAATCGCAATTCTTTGTCTGCTTTAGCGAGGATGTATTCTTCAGCCTGCTTAATACTTGCGAAAGGTTTCATAAAAGTCATCATCGCGGCCAGAGCTCGCGCAAGTCAAGACGAGCTGCTTATTGATCAATGACATAGGACGTTTACGAGCTAGGAAATCAGGCGGAAAATATAAATTCAAGGAGGAGCCATGGCTCATAAAAATAAAAAACCATCAAAAACTTCCCAGAAGTCCTCTTCGAAAAATTCCAAGGACACTGTGAAGCGACCCCAACGCCATTGGGATCAAGAAACGTCAGCGGATATTCCCTATGATGATTCAGTAGAATCTCCTCGCAGCCGCAGCACTCCGTCCATGTATTGAAAACAGGAAGTGAAGATGAGTTTAGCGAAATACAATCGAAAGCGCGATTTTAAGATCACCAAGGAGCCTCCTGGCAAGATCAAGAAGTCCGGCAAGGGAGCTCTATCGTTCGTTGTTCAGGAACATCACGCTAGCCATCTTCATTGGGACTTTCGCTTGGAATGGGAGGGCGTCCTAAAAAGTTGGGCTGTTCCTAAGGGTCCCAGCATGGACCCTCACACAAAACGGCTGGCTGTTGAAACCGAAGACCATCCTCTCTCCTATGGTTCATTTCAGGGAACTATTCCAGAAGATCAATACGGTGGTGGTGAAGTTTATATTTGGGACAAAGGTACTTGGGTGCCAGAAGAAGACGCCGCCAAGGGGTTTAAGAAAGGCCATCTCGTATTTTCCCTGAAAGGAAAAAAACTGAAAGGCGTTTTTCACTTAGTGCGAACCCGCACTCCAGGTCGCAGCAGCCAATGGCTCTTAATGAAAAAGGATGACGCTTTTGCAGAAGCCGTTCCGGATATCAAACCCGTAGCTGCCAAAAAAACGGTTAAAAAAAAAGCCTTCCGAAAATCGGGAAAGGTCGCAAAGCTTCCCTTCGTAACTCCGGAACTAGCTCTTCTAGTCGACGAGCCTCCTGAAGGTAAAGAGTGGTTGCACGAATTAAAATTCGACGGCTATCGCATCCAAGCGCACGTAAACGGTGACGAAGTCAAACTCTTCACTCGCTCGGGACAAGACTGGACGGCGAAATTTCCGGTGATTGAAAGAGATCTGCAAAAGCTGGATGTCGAAGGTGCCGTCATTGACGGGGAAATTGTGATCCTTGACAGTTCCGGTCGCAGCGATTTCCAACTCTTACAGAATGCCCTAAAAAGCAACCGGGCCCAGAATATGTATCTTTATGCCTTTGATCTGTTAGCTATCAATGGAAAGGATCTGCGCACCCGACCTTTGGAACAACGTCGCGATGAACTGATAAAAATATTTAAAAAATCTGCCGGCCGCATTCGCTACAGCGAAGAATACCAAGGCACCGGGAAAAGTCTTTTGGCTCAGGCCAAAAAGCACGGCTTAGAAGGAATTATCTCCAAAAAAAGAAACAGCACTTATCGATCCGAACGAAATTCCAATTGGCTTAAAATAAAATGCAGCGAACAACAGGAGTTCGTTATCGGCGGCTACACTTTAGGAAAAGGCAGCCGCGATCACTTTGGTGCGCTCCTTCTGGGAGTTTACAAGAAAGATAAACTGCAATACGTGGGTAAAGTCGGCACGGGATTTACACAACAATCCTTGCGAGACGTCTTTAATACTTTGAAGCCCCTGGAAACCAAACAATCTCCTTTTGATATCAAATCCCCTAAGGGTCGCGACTACCACTGGTTAAAACCCAAATACAGTGCCGAGATCACTTTTTCCAATTGGACCCATGAAGAAATCCTGCGCGTCCCTGTTTTTAATGGACTGCGTGAAGACAAACCTACGAAACAAATTAATAAGGAGACGCCAATGGCACTTAAATCCAGTGAAGAATGGCCCATCTCCAGTCCCGACAAAATTCTGTTCGCGAAAGAAAAAATCACTAAACGTCAGGTTGCAAATTTTTATGCCAAAGTAGCAGAACACATTTTGCCTCTCATCACGGACCGTCCGTTGTCATTGGTGCGTTGCCCGAATGGCACCGGCAAACAGTGCTTCTTTCAAAAACACCAAGCCAAGATCCCAGAATCCATGACCCCGGTGAAAATGAAAGAGCACGGAGGTTATGGCACCTACATGAGTGTTCACGACGATGCAGGGCTTGCGGCATTGGTACAAATGAATGCTTTTGAAATTCATTGTTCAAATTCCCGCCACCCTGAAACCGCCGTGCCCGATCAATTCGTTATAGATTTCGATCCCGGGCCACGTGTCGACTGGAAAACCGTCGTGGACTCGGCTTTCACTCTTAAAAAGCTCTTGGAAGGACTGGGCCTAAAAAGCTTCGTCAAACTGAGCGGCGGAAAAGGAGTTCACGTCCACGTCCCTATCGTCCCGATTTATACGTTTGATCAAATCAACAGCTTTACCCACGCCTTGGCTTTACAGATGGAACAACAAGATCCGGATCTTTTCGTTTCAAAGATGTCTAAAAAGATTCGCGAAGGTCGCATTTTTGTCGACTACCTTAGAAACTCTCAAGGAGCCACGGCGGTTGCACCTTATTCACTTCGCGCTCGTGCGATCAGTGCCGTCGCCATGCCTGTCACCTGGAGCGATCTAAAAAAGATTCCCGGCGGAGATTACTATGATTTGAAAAAGGCCCTGGCCCACCTTCAACGTCGGCGCAGTGATCCTTGGCAAGGTTACTTAAAGTTGCAGCAACGAATTGAACTCTTGGATAAAGCGACCACCAAAAAAAGCTCCACTCGGACTCAAGCGCATTTATGAAAGCATGGACACAGTACCGCCCAAAACCCGTAATCGGTGTGGATGAAGTGGGACGTGGCAGCCTTGCCGGTCCTGTCTTTGCGGCGGCCGTGGTTCTGAAACATGAGCGTTTACCGAAATTTCTAAAAGATTCAAAACTTCTGTCGCGCAAACAACGCATAGATGTGTTTCGAGAAATCTGTCATGAACACCAAGTCGCGATTGGGATCGCCACCGTCGAGGAAATAGCAATGCTCAATATCGTCTACGCTTCGATGCTAGCAATGAAAAGAGCCATCACGGGCCTTCGACTTAAAAAGGGGCACGTGCTCGTGGATGGGCGTTTACGCATTCCTGTATTGCCCAAGGAATTTCAACAAACTCCCGTGGTGAAAGGAGACCTTTTATTCGCCCCCGTCTCTGCAGCCTCGATCATTGCCAAGGTCGCACGCGACGAACTGATGGCCGAGCTGGGAAAAGAATTTCCCCACTATGGGTGGGAACACAACGCAGGCTACGCGACCGCTGCACACATCAAAGCCCTGCGAGAACACGGCCCCTGTCGTCTACATCGCAAATCATTTTCACAAGTCAGTCTTCCCTTTATTTTATAAGAACACTAACAGTGACTAAGCAGGCTTACTGCGAGCTCTGGATTTCGAGGGAGCTTTCTTTTTGGCGGTCTTGCGGGCCGCCAAACTTTTTTGCAAAAGCGGCATAAGATCGACGACATTGTCTGTTGTTTCCACGTCCTCTTCTTTAATGGGCGCGACTTTGTGACCCTTACCACCTTTGATTTTTCGATCGATGACTTTCATGACCTCTTGATAGTAGGTGTCCTTGTACTGTTCGGGTTTCCATTTACTGGTCATTCCTTCGATCAGATCTTCGGCCATTTTCAATTCCCGAGGATTGTAGTTCGCGGTTTTGGTGACATCTTTCATATAGTGAACTTGTTTTTCAGTTTTAACTTCATGCCCAAAACGCAAAAGCTCCAGCATCAGATATTCGCCCTTAGGCATAATCATCGCCAAATGCTGTTTGATCCGAATTACTATCTTAGAAACGGCCACGCGACCAGATTTGGCCAAGGCATCACGAAGCAGGTAATATCCCTTCTCGGCACCTTTTTGCGGAACCAGATAGTAAGGACGCTCGAAATACATCGGATCAATTTCTTCCAAAGATACAATGTCTTCGATGTCGATCGTCTGCGAAGCCTTAACATTCGATTTTCTGATTTCATCTTCCGTCACCAAGACGTAACGACCCGACGTATATTCATAACCCTTTACGATATTTTCGTAGGGGACTTCTTTCCCGGTTTTTGCGTTGATCTTTTTATATTGAATTCGCGACAGATCTTTTTTGTCGAGCATGGAGAAAGAAATTTCTTTCTCCGATTGAGCCCCTTGCAAAGTCACTGGAATATTTAATAATCCAAAGCTAATGGAGCCTTTCCAAATGCTAGCCATGAAAACCTCCCGCGCATCCCTTCCAGCTAAAACCATGGGAGTGTTTTTTTGAAGACCAGACTCGGATCTGTTGCCAAATTGCTTTTAAAACTCGGGATGATCGACCAGAAATTTCGCAGACAATATGCAGTTACACAGTTCGGCAATTTACTCGCATCTAGATAGGTATAATAGAAGATGAAACGATATCACAGGATATGCGCAGCCTAAGAGGAATCTTGAAAAGGAGAAATCTGAATCTGGCAAAAAACCTGCTAAACATTGATATCGTAAGAAGTAGGGTCAGCTTAGTCTGACCCTCTTCCATTTTAGACAACCAATTCCAGAATCTAAGAATAATCCCGGTCAAAAACCCATGTATTCCCCTTAAAATCGATCTGAGGTTCGAAATCCGTTGGCAAGCCCGTTGCTTTATGTCCGGTCAGTACAATTAAAACCACTTTAAGGAAAATAAAATGAACAAACTCTCCCTGCTTCTTGTGACATCTCTTTTGGGCCTTGCAGCCTGCTCTCCTTCAAAAAAAGCCGCTTCCGCAAATGTCGAAATCGACAGCGCCTGTTCTTCCGGTATTATCAATGGTAAGTCCGTTAAAAAAGCAGACCCACTTGCAAAAAAAGTCGTTCTGTTAATGATGGCAGACAAAAACAAAAACTATTCAACTTGCACGGGCACACCTATTTCTGAGGATACGATCCTAACCGCTGCACACTGTGTGAAAGATGCCGTAGTCGTCAGCGCGATCTTCAAAACTGCACTCTGCGAAAATGATCAACTTAAAAACGAGGAATTCATCATCGCTTCAGATTGGAAAAGTCACGATGATTACAAAGGTGTTGGTGCTAACGACGTTGCCGTCGTTAAACTAAGCCGCTCGATTCCAGCGGATTACCAGGTTAGTAAAATTTTTAACGGTGAGTCTGAAATCACATCTAACACATTAACGTTGGTAGGTTTCGGTCGTACATCTGAAGAAGACCAAGGCCTTCCGCAACTACGCAAAACGACTAAAACCTTGAGGCAGGAAGTAGGTCTTGTTAACGAACCTGGTAGTGACATCCTGTTGATCGATCAACAAACGACTGGTATTTGCAACGGCGACTCTGGTGGCCCGGTATTTATCGAGGTAAATTATGAGTTGCAAGTTATGGGCGTAAACTCATTCGTATCGAATCCTGATGACCCAAGCAAAACCTGCCACAATTTCGGTGGCGCGACCTTCATGCCACCTCACCTAAAATGGTTGGGCGAAGTGACAGGCTTGAATTTCAACTAACTAGGACTTCTTTTGAATAGCGGACTTCCAATCTTTTTTAAGATCTTTCAGGGAGTCCGCTGTTTTATTTCCGGCATACACCTTTTGATCATAGTAAGCACTCATCCGCGCCAGCACCTCCCGCAACTGCGGAAACTGACGGGCCACGCGACTGAAATACTGCAGAGGCGGCTCACTCGAAGGACGAACCAGGTGATGCTGAGTTCCCCAATCCTGTACTGTCTTTAACAATTCCTGCTCCTCGTTGATCACGACACGAGTCTTAAACAGGTTTTGTACCAGGACAAAAAAGATAATCAAAGCAAAACTGATTCCGACGATACTTAAAAGTTTATACTGCCCTAACAAAGCAAAGAACGAATCCTGAGAGCTTCGATCAAACTCCATCAAGAAATAGCTCCAACGATAATTCAGATCTTCCAACAGGAAAGTCGCGCGATCCCAAAGCAACGACGTATTTCTTTGTGGTGGACGCCAGTCTATCTGTTGCGCAAAGGCCTGCTGATCTGACTCGGATAGTGCAAAGAAATCTTCGCCACCAATTTCAAACCTTAACGGGGCAATCCACGCTGTGGGGTCCACCCTTTTCCAGGTTTTATCGATAAATACTTCAGTCCATGCATGGGCATCCCTTTGCGAGATTCTCCAAAAATCCCCGATGGGATTAAATCTGCCACCTTGATATCCGACGACCACACGAGCGGGAATTCCTAAACCCCGCGCCAAGGTTGCATAAGCCCCCGCGAAATGTTCACAGAAACCTTTACGGCGCTCGAACAGGAATTCTTCCAGGTCATTTGCGCCGTAAATTCCGGGATTCAAAGTGTAAGCGAATTTATTTTCAGTAAAAAACTTTCTTAAAAGTTCCAGTCGCGCCTGGGGAGTCGCTGCCGCTTTATTAGTCGCCGTGACCCATTCTAAAACTCGACCTTTAAACTCTGGCGTCTTAAGATCATTCGCCAAGGGCAGTGTCATGTCTTTAAAGTAAGGCGACCACCACCCCTGATAAACTGTTGTCGCAACAATGGGACGGCTCGTTCGATAGACTGAATGGTTAAGAGTCGTCACTCGCCCGGCTTCCAGACTTAGCATCTGCGTGCCTTCCAAAGCGAACAAGAAGTTTTGTGAGGTCGGCTCGATGGCGACTTCATAAGGATTTAATTCTCGCCCGCGAATGTTTTCGGCAGGATTCGGCATCGAAGGAACGACCCGCCACACCAGTCCTCGAGAAAATGACAGAACGGAACCTCTCCAATAGAGATCCTTTGATTGCTTCACTGGCAGACGGTCGATCTTGGCACGAAATGCCAACTGCGAACTACCAGCGATCTCGGCGACTCGGCCGGGATTCATATCTTCGGTAAATCCAATCTGACCATAGGTGCTACCACGCGACATCGCCCAGGGAATGACGACACGTGGGAACGCAAAAAATAGAATCACAGCCATGGGCACTGAAAGCAAAAAGATCTTCCACAAGGTTTTGCCTTTAGAGGGCGTTTGCGCAGGAAGAAGCGAATACCAGATTCCCCAAAACGCAAAGGCGGAAGGCAAGACCCAATAGATATCAATGCTGAAAAGGGCTTTAACAGAAATCAGGACAAACCCCAACAGAGCCACGAACTTGTGATCTCGCTCAGTTGAATAGTCCATCACCCGCAACGCCGATAGTCCCAATAGCAAAGTGTATGAGGGATCCTGACCAACAATGGTGCGATATTGAAAAAGAACCTGACCTAAAAGCAGAACGCTCAGAAATCCCGTGAATCGGCGAGACATTCCCTGCCAATGGTATTTTTCGGTACCCCATTTCCAAACCAGCAGCCCCATCCCCAGAAAGGCCACCCAGGGCGTGACTTCAACGGCCACCATGATCATGGCGGTCACCACAGAAAGACTGAAATAGGTCTGCGCAAAAAATTCTTTTCTCACGACAGCTCCGAAATTTTAGCTAGTGCCAGAATTTCCAAACAGCGGCGCCAATGTTCTCGCCCCTTAGCAGAAGGCGTTTGAACCGCTCCCAAGCGCATTGAATACACATAGTTCTGAGTCTCAGCCAAATCAATCCACAACGCCAATTGCGACAGGCGCAATTCTGGATCTCGTAAAGACTCCGTTTGTTCCCAGGAAAAATTCAATGCGGGTTTTTCGGGCTCTTCAAATTTTTTAATTAAGATTTCACTGCGACGAGCACTCGCCTTCCAATCGATTCTGCGAACCGGATCCCCTGACTGATATACTTTGTGATTTAAAAACAGACCCATCGATTCTGCGACGGAATCGGCACCAGAGCCCATCGGAAATTCAGAATCGCCGATTCGAGCCGGATAAATTATGACCGTGCCTGGTTCTTTGATGACTTTCCAGGCCTGCAAAAGTCCAAAGGGATAAGCCCCTTGAATTCTTAAGCTGGGAAAGGGTTGCAGGCCGCGTTTTAATGGCGTCCACGTCACCAGTGCAATGTTTTCTTCTTCGGGCATCACTTTGTATTTAGGAGCGTCTTTGGTTTTACGATCTAGAACCACTTCGATCTCATGGCTCGGATTCACGGTGTGGTTGGTCAGCTGGACACGGAATTTTCCGGGCTCACCGGCAAAGGCATCAGCAGATAACAGTCGCGCAAAACGCACCGCCTGCACATTACGATTGGTCGTGATCATTCCCGTGAACGCAACAGACGTCAGAAAGAAAAAGAAAATATAGATAAGGTTATTCGCATAACCCACAGCCATAAAGAACAAAACAAGATTCATCAGGCCAAAGGCCAATCCAAATCCCGTCGGTAAAATATAGGTCCGCGATTTTTTAGACTGGGACTGGCGTCGCTTTTTTAAGAACTGCAGCCCACTCTCGACCACGTTTGATGCCATGATTGCCCCCCAGGCGATGACCTAATACGGGAATTAAAACGTGCTGCACATCTTCGGGACGAACATAGTCACGGTCATCCAAGAACGCCCACGCCTTTGCCGCTCGGGCCAAAGAAATTCCACAACGTGTGGATAAAGGTGCCCCCTCAAATCCTTCCCGACGGGAACCTTCCAAAACATTGGCAATATAGGTGGCAACTGTTTCCGACAATTTTACTTTTTCAATATTTTTAACGGCCGCTTCAAACTCACCTTCTGCAAAAAGCGAAGACATGCGTTTGACCACGGCGCGAGGGTCTTCCCCTTGCAGAATACGCACTTCCGTACCTTTAGATGCGTAATTCAACTCAAGACTCATTAAAAAACGATCGAGCTGACTTTCAGGCAATGGAAAAGTTCCTGTTTGCTGATGCGGATTCTGTGTAGCGATAACATAGAACGGACGAGGTAATTCCCACGTCATTCCATCGACGGAAACTTCTCCTTCTTCCATCGCTTGCAGTAACGCACTTTGCGTGCGCGGACTTGCACGATTGAGTTCATCAGCCATCACCAACTGAGCAAAGATCGGTCCCGAATGAAATGAAAATTTATGTTCTTGAGGATTAAAGATCTGACTTCCCAAAACATCTGCAGGCAACAAATCAATCGTGAACTGAATACGCTGAGTTTTCAGCCCCGTCAGTTTCCCCAGAGTCTGCACCAGCGTCGTCTTACCCACGCCCGGCATATCTTCAATCAAGAGGTGACCACCCGCCAGCAAGCAGGTGATCGCCAGGCGCACTTCTGTATCTTTATCCAAAACAACTTTGGATGCTTCCGCGATCAACTCATGAAATCTTTTGCTCATGAATCAAGGGTACATCAAAGATATCTTTGTTAAAACACCTGAATGATAGAATCACCGGATTCTTTCGAAAGGATTTTGGTATCTTCGGGATGCTTTCTAAACCAACCCGCCACATAGGGGCACGAGTCAATGATCTGGACCTTGTCTTCCTTTGCCACTCGAATGGCTTCGCGAACCAGTTGATCCGCAATTTTCTGATCCCGTGACTCCGTAGGAACATAAGTCGCATAGAGGTCATATGCATTGTTCGGACCTCGACGATAGAGAATGTGCGCGTCTCCACCTTTCACATTGGTTACAAAGCGTTGCCCGCCCTTATCATGACGAATGTTCATTTCAATACTCCTTCAGAACTTTCATATTGCTAAACCCAGACTTTGCTTAGCAAATTTCTTTTGGAGTCCTTGTCAAATATCCCGAAGGTGGATTGTTTCTCGGATGTAAACCCTGCTATTCTTAACATATGTCAAAGGCAGTTGTTTGCCTCCCGGGCTTTCTATGTGACGAACGATTGTGGACTTACCAAAAAGATCTTTTGGCCGGAGTCGATTGCTCTTTCGCGGACCTGCGAAAGGCTTCCAATTTAAATCAGATGCTAGAGACCATCAATAATAGTTTTCCAAGTCCCATGACCTTGCTGGGATTTTCAATGGGTGCCTATGTCGCCCAGGTCTTTGCGACTCAGTTTCCTCACCGCGTGGCCGAACTTATTTTGATCGGCACCACGGGGTCTCCCCTAACGGATGTGGAAATTAAAATCCGTATTCAAACCAGAACTCTGTTAAAGAAGGTCGCCTTTGGCGGAATCGCCAGCTCCCAGTTGAAACATTATCTTCACCCCGATGCTTTGGAAAATAATGAAATCCGGCAACTGATCCTGGATATGGCGGCAAGCAATAATACAGAAATGTATCTGAATCAAATGAACGCGACTCTGGATCGCCGCGATTTGAAAATGAACTTAAATTCTTTGAAAATTCCAATCACTTTGATCGGCGGAGTAGATGACCAAATTGCTCCGAAAGAAAAGATGGAAGCTTTCAGCCGCGCCATCCCCCACTCACGCTTACATATGATCGAGGGAGCGGGGCATTTTATTCCACTGGAAAAACCCAACGAACTGAATGCGATCTTAAAGACCACATTTCAAATGAATTAAACTTTATACACTCGCGCCTCAAACGGACGAAGATTCAATGAGTTCGCTGCAGCCTTGTCTGCAACATCCATATTCGCCATCAAAAGACCTTCTGGACGAACCTGCACAGAACCCAAATCCACAGTCACTGCTTTTTTAGTCAGGTTTGCAATCACAGCATATTTTTCAGCACCATGGGTGCGAGTGTAACCAAAAACTTCCTGATGATCAGGAGCGATCAAATCAAAGCTGCCATAGATAAAGCCCGGATGCTGCTTACGCAAACGAATCATACGGCGATAGTAGTTCAGGATGGATTCCGGGTCTTCCATTTGCGCCGCCACATTGATCTGTTTGTAGTTCGGATTCACCTTCAACCACGGAGTTCCCGTTCCGAATCCTGCATTGGCAGAAGCATCCCACTGCATTGGCGTGCGAGCATTGTCACGCGAGGTGTGATTTAACTCCGCCGTGATTTGCGCATCTGTGAAGCCTTCTTTGCGTTTATTGACGAAATAATTTTTCGCAGAAACGTCGTTGAAGTCTTGAGGGCCATCAAATTTGGAATTCGTCATTCCAATTTCCTGACCTTGATAAATATACGGAGTTCCCTGCATCAGGAAATACATTGTGGCAATTGAAGTGCTGCTTTCGCGCCAAAATTCAGCCGTATCACCCCACTTGGAGTTAATACGAGGCACGTCGTGATTTTCCACGAACAATGCATTCCAGCCTTTGCCATCCAAACCTTTTTGCCAACGAGTGAAAACGTTTTTAAGGGCTTTCATGTTAAAGCGCTGATCTGGGTTCGTATCCCACAAACCAACGTGTTCAAACTGAATCACCATGTTGAAACGTTTTTTGTCTTCACCCACCCACTCGTCTGCGTGTTCGGCGTTCACACCATTCGCTTCACACACAGTCATAATGTCGTAGTGAACAAACGTGTTCTTACAAAGGTCTTCCACGTAATTCAGAATCCCAGGAACGTTCATGTGTTTGTCATAAGACGGCACCCACTCCAGGTTTTTAGGATTTGGCATGTCTAGCAAACCCGGCTCTTTACGGGCGTGAGAAAACGCATCGATACGGAAGCCATCGATGCCACGATCCAACCACCAGCGGATCATCTCATAGACTGATTTTCTCATGTCCAGATTTTCCCAATTCAGATCGGGCTGTTTTGCAGAGAAAAGGTGCATGAAGTACTGACCCGTTTTTTCGTCAAACTTCCAAGCAGAACCCCCAAAGATGCTTTCCCAGTTGTTCGGTTCTTTGCCATTTTTAGGATCGCGCCAGATGTACCAGTCGCGTTTTGCGTTGTCTTTTGAAGAGGCAGACTCAATGAACCAAGGATGTTCATCGCTGGTATGGTTGATCACCAGATCGATCACCAAACGGATACCACGAGCTTTACACTCTTTCATCAATTGATCGAAGTCTTCCATTGTCCCGAATTCGTCGTGGATCGCCTGGTAGTCACTGATGTCATAACCGTTGTCGTCCATCGGTGATTTGTACATAGGACAAATCCAGATCACATCGATGCCCAGGTGTTTTAAATAATCGAGTTTGGAAATGAGTCCCTGCAAATCCCCCATTCCATCGCCATTGGAATCTTTGAATGAGCGTGGGTAAACTTGATATACGACGGATTCTTTCCACCAGATTTTTTTAGGCTGTACAGCAGATGTCATCGACAGGTCCTTGTTTTATGTAAGTTACAAGGACTAGTTATAATTTTATTTTGCGACGATGTCCAAACGAATGCGGTGAATTAGTCTGCGTCTTCCGGGCAGAAGTTATAAAGCAGACTGCCGCCTTGCACGCGGGGTTTCAGCTTATAGTAATCTTCCTTGGTCAACTGAGTGCAGCCTTCGCTGAGGTCGATAAACCCATATTCACGCAGAATACGAGCACGTTCCGCGGCGGATTTATTGGGATGAAAGACCACCGCGCGCTCACGAGAATTGCTGTTTCGTGACTCCAGGCTCTCCATATAAAGAGCTGAGCCAAAGGAAGAGTTGCGGTTTTCGTTTTGAACCAGCAGAAAACCCGGCGGAGTCGCTTTGGACCCCTCGGTGTTTGAACACTTATAAACGTGAGGACCTTCGCCGCTGCCGATTCCGTGGGCAACCTTATAACGCTCTACCTTACCCAGATAGACATAGATCACGAACATGCGATCCCGCGTGCTCTCTTCCGTGAAGTCATTAATGATGACAACACTTTTGTTGTTAATCCGGCTTTCCAGACGTGAACGATTTGAATTCAAAAACTGGACAGTTCTTTCGATAGCAGCCTTAGGAATTGCGCGCTCGCGGGAAGCGACTTGCTCAACTCTTTCAACATAGGCATTCCAACGATCATCCTTTTTAGAAAAGAATCCCGCGAAAGCCACAGCCGGCGCCCCACAACTCCAAAGAAGTAGAAAAGAAATCACTTTTTTTGACATGCGGATCTCTTACTGAGCGCAGGTAATTAATACAAGAGAACTCGAATGCCGCGGCGCACTTTTAATATTGCGGACTAATTTCTTGAACTAACAGAGGGTGTCGGCGATCACTGGGACCTCTTGGAGGGGTTATGAAACTATCAGTTTTTGTCAGTGCTTTGTTGTTCTCGCTTAATCTTTTTGCCGCTAATTGGGCTGAAGATTTTGAAGCTCTTAAAAGCGTTCCACGCAGCTATGAAGACTCCGGCGCAATCTGCGAAGAAGTCGCCCGTTTAGACGTTAGAAAACAATTCCCAGCTCCTCAATACCACGTTGAAGTGGGCATCGCTTACGGCGATGGCCACAGAACTATTGGTGAACTTGATATCATCGTTTTTGATTTGAACATGCAAAGAGTCGTTCGCATTGGCGAAGTAAAATGCTGGAAAAGCTTCAGCGGCGGTTTGAATAAAGCCCGTGACCAGCGTGGCCGCTTCCTAAAAACAATTCGCTCCAACGGCCAGGTGTTTTTTAAAAACACTTCTACGGGCCAAATGTACGATCAAGCGTGGTTTGAAGGTATCAATGACTTCATATCTATCGGTCAGGCCGGCGCTGTTGCCAACGGTTACGATCAAGAACTTGGTTATACTTTGAATGAGCTTCACCAACACACCGGTGATATGCTTCGCTGCCAAAAACAGGGTGAATGCGCAAAACCGTAAAATGAAAAAAGCGCACTCTTCAGTGCGCTTTTTTTGCTTTAAACCCGACGGTGGGCAAAGACGACTTCTTTCAACGCAGCAAAAACTTGCTTGTTGAAGGGTTGCCCCAAAGTCGTCTCCATATAATAGATCGCCTCGTCTGGCGTTTTAGCCTGCATCTCGCCGGTTGGATCATGCAGAAGTTCCATAAAGTAATTTGCCACAGCCACGATTCGCGCCAATGGATTCATTTTCACATCACGTATACGGCGCGGATATCCCATGCCGATTGAATTTTCATGATGCTCCAAAATAATGGCCAAAACATCCGACGGAATTTCGCGAAGTTCCTGCAACATCTCTACGCCTCTCATCGTATGAGATTCATAGTGAGTTGTTTCTTCGACGGTCCGATCGGCACGAGGTTTCTTTAAAACAGCATCTGGAATTTCTTTAAGACCAATGTCGTGCAGAAGTGCACCCAAGGCCACCTTTTCCAGGGTCGGCTTCGACTGAATTTCCATCTGCTCACAAATCAACAAAGAAATCGCTGCTGTTGCCATGCCATGGGAGGCACTGTCTTTCGGAAGCTTGCTTAACAGATCCAAAAGTTTATCAACATCTGAAACTTGCGCGACTGTGTCTTTGATAAAGCCCGAAAGCTGCTTCACGCGTTCGTAAGAACCCGCCATGATTTTTCGGTCCACCAGATCATTGATGGCTGAATCCGCCAGCCCCGTAATCAGATTTAATTTTAGGTTTGTAGGAATCTCAGTCTTACTGACAGCTGTTTTAGCCAAAGCCAGATTGAACTGAATCACGGCATCGTAATCAGTTCCACGCACATAAAGCTCTGCTTTTTTCTGGGCTGTCATATGCAGACTTTGAAAATTACTTTTTTCGCCTTTTTTACCCACCAAAAGGTATTGGCCCGAAGGCAATCGAGTATAAACGTCTGCAGGAAGTGGGAAGTTCTCCGTAAAGAGTTCCACACCAACCATGATCATCTTGGGTTGTGGATCTGTCATAAGACAATTGTAGCCTGGTCGCTAGGGAATGAACACATGTGAGAATATTTGACCCGACCAAAGACATGTAAATTCTTAAAATGAAACGGGCCGGTCGTCGGCCCGTATTTTTTAGAATCCGTCTCGGTTCCCTATTTTCGCCCTAGGCTCATCGTCAAAGGGAATTGTTTCTTCTGCGACACTTGCCGTTTTGACTGACTTTTTCATCGGGATGACTTTCGCCGAAGGTTCAACGGCGAATTTTGCCTTCGTCGTACTTTTCGAAGAGGCTGGCCGCGGCGCCACTGATTGGGAACCAACCGCTGTCTCTAACTCATAGCGAACAGCACTGCCGGTCACAACCGTATTCAATTCGTCAGTCAGATCCTGGGAGGTCTGTGCAAGCCTATTCAATTCCGTCGTCGTCGCTGCGATTTCTTCTGCAGAAGCTGCGTTCGACTGTGCCGATTGATCCAATTGATTCATCGCACGACTGATCTGCTGAATGCCGGTCGTCTGCTCCGTACTTGCCGCTGCAATTTCATTGTTAAGATCAGATACTTTTTTAATGGAAGCCACGATGTTTGCAAGGACCACTCCGCTGGAGTTCGCCACTTTGCTACCGTTATCAACTTGATGAACGGAGACTTTGATCAGGCTTTCAATGTCTTTGGCAGACGAAGCACTTCTTTGCGCCAACGCGCGAACCGCTTCAGCAACCACGGCGAAGCCTTTACCTTGCTCACCCGCACGGGCGGCTTCCACCGCCGCATTCAAGGCCAATAGATTTGTTTGGAAAGCGATATCATCGATCACAGAAATAATCTCTTCGATTTTTTTTGAAGAAGACGAAATCTCTCCCATGGACTTAATAAGGGCACTGATCTCTTGCTCGCCATGTTCAGCAGCATCACGAGAACTTACTGCCAAAGAAGCCGCCTGCTTGGCATTGTCTGAATTCATCTGCACCATGGATGTTAACTCTTCCAAGGCTGCCACAGTTTCCTCCAACGACGCAGCGGCCTCAGTGGAGTTTTGCGACAATGCATTCCCCGCCGCTGCCAATTGCTCGACGGAATGAACGACCTTAGAGTTTGACTCACCCAGTTTATCCGCAACGCTGCCAGTCACATTGGAGATTTTCGCAGCTTGCATTAATTGTAACGCCAAAATAATCAAACCGGCACATAAGGTGACTAGAATAATGATATTCACAATCTGCGCACGAGAAACTGCAAATTCTTTATTTTCTGCAACGGCACGCTCGGTATAAAGGTCGTTTACCTTCGCGCAAAACTCTTCGATTTTTCCAGAATAAATATGCAGAGTCTCATCCAGATCTTTACGAGCTTGAGCCACAGACTCATCACTGCCTTTTTCCAGATTTGTCAGAATAGAACGCGCGAGAGTTTTATATTGAGGAAAGAATTGTTTGTAGTTCTCATAGATTTTCAATTCTTCGCCATGAAAAGGGTTTTCGGTATATTCCTTGTAAGCCTTTTCAAACTTCGTCAAAGTTTCTTCAGCCTGTTTAACGACTTCAGCACGGTCTTCCGGATTGATGATGCCTTCCCATACGCGATAACCAAATCGGTTTTGCGCGATACGCATATCACCAAGGTCATTCAAATTTGGAATGATCTCGTTATGCGCACTATTTAAGAGATTGCTCAGGTGATCCAGGCCTTTATAGGTAAAACCAAATATGGTTGCAAACGCGATAAACGGAAACACCGCCACCATCAACATGCGACCTTTAATTCCCTTAAACCATGAGCTTTTTTTACTCTTCATAATTAACCTCGAAAAATATAGGACTCTTGATCATTATCGGTTTCTTGACACGCTGGTTGAGCAGTTCTGAGACAAACTAGACCATCATCGGAAGTATTAAAATATTTTCTCCCCCTTAATGTGAGCTCGGAATCCCCCGATAAAAGTCTCAATGAAAATCACAACGGCTATCTTAACCACATTTTGTTTAATCATGCCTTTCGCTGCGAAAGCTGAAGAAGTACTTTCCGGGATTACTGCTCAAGGTGAAGCTGATTTTGAGTACAACTTTCTATCCTCGGGAAAAAACGCCTACCCGGCTTCTTCCGGAGCGCTCGATGAACAGTATCGATTCAATAGTGCTCAAGTGATCTTGAAAAAAGAAACGCAGGACTTATCGTTCTTTGCACGTCTAATGTACATGCCGATTGAGCTGACGACTCCGACAGGTACAACGAAAAGCAATTTCGGCACTTTGGATCAATTGGAAATTTATTATAAAATAGATCCTGCCTGGTCCGTTGGTTTTGGTCGCCTGTGTTCTACTTTGGGATTTGAATCCGCGATGAAGGTTGAAAACATTCTTTACGGAAACACCGTCGCCTATCAAGGCATCGTTCCTGGATACAACGAAGGTGCCCGTTTGAAATTCAATCCGGGCGAGTGGCTGGCAGTTACATTGAGCAGCTACAACCGCAGCGCCTACAATCAATTCGGTGACGACTTGGTTTCTACGAAAACGACAGAACTTTCTGCAACGGGCATTTCGGGACGTTTTTTGTGGTTTGCAGGATACTACGCAGGTAAAGATGCCTCTACCACGGTCACAGGTTCTGCCGTTGAAAAATCAACGACAAATATCTGGACGACCTATAAGTTCAGCGATGACTTCTCCTGGTCGATTTACTATGACAACCGCACGCAAACACCTGACGGTGGCACTCTGACCTTTGCACAATCCCTATCGACACAAATGGGATACACTTTGGGCAAACACACCCTGGGAGTACGTTACGAAAATATTCTGGGTGCTGGTGAACTCGACGGAATAAACGGCACAGTAGGAGCTTATTATTCAGGTGCTGATAAAGTGGAAGTTTGGACAGTGGGTGACAAGTACAACCTGTCTGAGCATTTGAAGCTTTATTTGGAATTCCGCCAGGACAACGCGGATCAGGAAGTTCTGACGAACAGTGACGGCACCTCCACGGATCATTTACATTTGATCACGTTAGGCGCCATCGCTCATTTCTAAAGTAGAGACTATTGCTTTTCGATCAAAAGACCGTCTTTCAAGGGTTGTTGACCTTCGACTTTGATTTCGGAAGTCTCAGAGTCAATAACCTTGGATACAGTGGCCACGCCGACTTTTTCAGTGCGGCACAATTTCACTTTCGGTCCTTCACAGACTTCTTCCAGCAAAGTGACTTTATCTCCGGCCTTCACACCGTGAAGTTCGATCTCTGCTTTTTGCGAATCGATCTTAGTGGTGATACGACCTTGAACGCCGGCCATAGCTGTTGCGCTCATCAAACAAACTGCGATTGAAAGTGTCACTAATTTCATAAAATCCTCACAAATTAAGTCTGCAATTCAGTATTTACGGTTGCAAGGAGCTTGCCCACCCTAGAATGAATAAAGGGGCCACTAAGCCCCTTACCCCTGCCAACTTCTCGACAGTTGCCATAATTTACCAGTCACGTCTCAGAACGAGACTCTGTTTTTTGACCTATTTCAGACTTTGAATCGCAGGTCCCAACCAGTCTTTCAATTTCAAAGCTATCGTGTAAACGCCCACTTCATTACAGAAAAGACTGCCTCTGCTAGTCACACCAAAGAACAAGAATTTTCCATCTACAACTACGAACGCGGGTCCACCCGAATCGCCGCCGCAAGTACCGGAAAGTTTTTCGTCCAAGCGAAGTTCCGTGTTTTCAACAGTAGAAATTGGCGCCATCGTCCAACGTAAAGTTCCATCACCCGAGAATTTCAAAGCGATGCAACCCTTGTCATCACAAAGAGTTTCTTCATCAAAGCCCACTTGCTCATCTTTAGCAACTTCACGAGAGCTAGCTTGGTTTACACCATAACCTGCAACGTAAGCCATAACACCCGGCTTCAAAATTCCCAAGTCTTTTTCCTGAAGGAACTCTGCTGGAGTGAATTCTTCTGGATAAGTTCCGCGGAATTTCAAAACAGCCAGGTCATGCCAGTCTGATGCTTTGTCTTGGTTTTTTTCGAAGTTCCACTGTGGGTGGACCTTCACATCGCTTACCGTGTGCAAATAAAGATCTTTGATGTCTGGCTCACGAGCGTAAAGAATTTCGTCGATGTTCAAGCCAAACACCACGCGAAGATTTGATGTTTTAGTAGAGATACAATGAGCCGCAGTCAAAACCGTGTTGGGTCCGATCAATGTGCCCGTACAGATTCCCACCGAGCCATCTTCGTTTTCTGCATAAACCGAAACCAAGTGCTTAAAAATGCTGTCAGATTCCTGGACTTCAGTCCCATTGATAATGCGTGAGCCGGAAGTGGCTGCAGTGTTGTTGCTTGCTTTAGGTGTGCAAGCGGCGATCGCCAAAAGTGATAAGCCCAATAGTAGTTTACGTGACACGGCCCCTCCAGAATTAGTGTGGGCCCTGTATATGTACTACAGGGACAAACGGCAATTATTTTCTGAAAAAAACAGACCCCATAACGACTGTAGGTTGTGCCTCTGGCCAGAGAAGCCTACACTTAAACCATGAAAAACTTTTATCAAGACGGGCCAAGCCTCACGAACACGTTTCAGTCAGATGCTTCACTTCAGAAACTCTTGAAAAAAATTCTGCCACCTGAATGTCAGAAACAAGCATTGCCTCATTTGGATCACTTGGGTCAAAGAGCTGCTTCAGATATGCTTGAGTGGGCGCTGGAGGCTGAAACCCACCCTCCAGTACACGTACCCTTTGATCCGTGGGGACGCCGTATAGACGATATTCGCGTTTCTTCTGGCTGGAAAAATCTTGAAAAAATGGCAGCCGAAGAAGGCATTGTTGCCACGGCCTACGAAAGAAAATACGGAGCATTCTCACGTGTTTATCAAATGGCTCTGCTTTACTTGTATTCCCCAAGCTCGGCAATTTTTTCATGCCCCTTGGCGATGACGGATGGTGCGGCCCGAGCTCTTGAGCTTTACGGAACACCTGATTTAAAAAACCGCGCACTCCCTCATTTGACCAGCCGTGACCCAAAAACATTCTGGACAGCGGGACAATGGATGACTGAGCGAACCGGCGGTTCGGATGTCAGCGGCACTTCTACAGATGCACACGCATTCACAGGTGACAGTACTTTTGGCGCGACTCACTCTTTGCACGGAACAAAGTGGTTCACCTCTGCGACCACTTCTCAAATGGCTCTGACTTTGGCTCGTCCAGATGGCGCGCCTGCAGGATCCAAAGGTTTAAGTCTGTTCTATCTGGAACTTCGTAACGCCGATAATCAGTTAAACCATATTCAGATACATCGCTTAAAAGACAAACTGGGAACAAAAGCTTTGCCGACTGCCGAGCTGAGTCTGCAAGGAACACCGGCTCGCTTGGTCGGCGGCGAAGGTGATGGCATTAAAAAGATCGCAAGCGTTCTAAACATCACACGCATTTACAATTCGATGTGTGCGGTCGGACACGCCCGTCGTGCTTTGGACTTGGCACAAAACTATTCCCACAAACGCAAAGCCTTCGGTAAACTTTTGATCGATCACCCCCTTCATCAAGAAACTTTGCGCTGGCTGGAAGAAGACTTCCGTCGCTCATTCGTATTCTGTTTTCACATCGCTCACCTACTTGGCAAAGAAGAAGTTGGTGAAATCAGCGCGAAGGAACGTACTTTGCTTCGTACGTTGACGCCGGTTCTTAAACTTTATACAGCGAAAAAAGCCATTGCGATTTCCAGTGAAGTCGTCGAGATGTTCGGTGGCGCAGGTTACGTCGAAGACACGGGCTTACCACGTTTGATTCGGGATGCCCAAGTATTCTCGATCTGGGAAGGCACGACCAACGTTCTTTCTTTGGACATGTTGCGTGCTTTTGAAAAAGAACAATCGTTGCCTGTTGTGATCGAATACTTCAAATCAACAACGGCATATAAAAACAATGCACCGGCATTTATGAGAAAATGGAACGAGTTTGAGCACCTGATTGGCAAATTGCAAAAGTCTGCTCCGGAAGAGTGGGAGCGCAATGCCCGATACCTGGCGCTTTTGACTGGAGATCTGATCAGTGATGCCTTGCTGATCGAGCACGAACTTTAAAAACAGATTTTACCAAATAAAAAAGGCCGTTGATTTCTCAACGGCCTTTTTCTTTTTCTGATGCCTATTGGAACGCTACTGGCTGCATCAACGGAATCGTATCATGAGGCATGATATCTCCCGGATTGTTGCCAATAATGATACCACGGATTTTCGAGTGGCGAGTTCTTGGATCAAACTTCGGAATCAAATCTGAATCCGGCATTTTCTCCGCAGGAACCCACATACCATCTGCATCCGTCACCCACTGTTTGTAGAACATGGAAATTCGTGTTCCTTCCACTAGGAAGTCGATAAGAACCCCAGGTCCTGCCATCGCAACTGCTGATTGGAAAGTGAATGGATTTGTAGACATTCCCTCACCAAACTGCCCGTAGGCTGTTGCGAATGCACGTGGATCACCAGTCATCGTTTTGCTCATGACTTGAAGTGCGCGCCACATTTTCGACATACCCGAAATTGTCGCTTTACGCTGCTTCATTTCACAACCTGGCAGTTTGCAGATATCCCAAGGATCACCACCCTTGTTGAAATAGATTTCATGCAATGCCAAACCGCGTGCCGTGAACTGGTCTTCAGACATTCTTTGTGCAAGTGTCATCAGACGCATGGTGTTCTCTTCACCCATTTTCGCGTTGAACTCAACACCTGTATAACCCAATGCAGAGTTATCCGGGATATTGATCATCAAACGTTTCAAACCGGTTTTACGAACTAGTTCCTTCAAACCTTTTCTTAGTCTGTCGTCATTACTTGCTTCATGTCGGAACGCGAAGCTGTAGGTACCGAACATACCTGTTATGCGCTCTTTGTTGTCCCAATTTTCAAGCGAGTATTTCGCGCCTGTGAACATGAAATCCTCTTCTCTGTGTTTAAACCAGAAACGAGAATCGTCAGATTCATTAAAGACACCATAGTGTACACGTGCTGTGTTTCTTTCGATGTGCAAATCAGATGTTGTAAATGACTGTACACGACCTTTACTAAACACACGGTCCCAGATAATTGGAATCGCGAACGCTTTGCTGACAGTTTGACCTGTCGAAACAGTTCTGAAAGTCATAACTTTCGTCACCGGCGCAAGCTCTACCAAATTCATAGGTTTTTTCGTCGCAAGCTGTTCAGATGCGTACGAGTTACCACGAATCATGTCTTCGTAAGCTTTACGACCTGTATCTGTGCTCAAATCAAACAGATAAGAGAAACCATCATCCGCAGAGTTGAACCAGTTTTTTCCGATCGACATAATCGAGACACTTGTGAAGATCGACAAGTTTTCAAGTTTACCACTTGTCATTTTCACGTAGGCCATATGATCGCCGACTTTTTCCACGTAAGTTTCCCAGGAACCGCGAGCTAATTTCGCAGTACCGATACCTACCGGACCAAATCCAGCATTTGCCAAGAAGATCACGCCACCGTAACTGACGTAAGTTATACTGTCGCCAGCATCCCATTTATCAAGATCGGTTGCATCTTTTGGAACTGACCAACGACCACCCATAGCGCGCGCTTTATCCAAAGTGCTCGCGTAACGTGTCGAAGCTGTTTCTTTACCTACAACGGGCAAAACACCCACGAAGCCCCAGAAGTAATCCAGCAAGCCTGTCGCATTGTCGAACCAGAAACGAACTTGCGCCCCGATACCCACTTCGATACTGCCATAGACAGTTTTTTGGAAGCCGTCACGATAATCGCCCGTTTTCAACGTCTGTTGAGATGGTGGATCGTAAGATACACCCACAGCCGCTGGTTGCGGAACATCATGCGGAGTCAAATTCACGATGTAAGAACCGAAGTCGAAAGCCAAGTGGAACAATGGTTCCAATTTTGCTCTGAATCTATTCTTTTTCTCTTCTTTCTTACCACCAGTAGAGCTGGAGCTGCTTTCACTTGTAGAAGTGGACGTGCTTTCAGTCGATGATGATGACGAAGATGAAGACGATGAGCTCGAACTGGAAGAGCTTGAACTTGTCGAAGTGCTCGTATCACGAGGACCTGTGGAAGTATCAGGATTTCCAGTTGAAGTTGTTACAGTCGAAGTACTTGTGTCGCCATAAGTGGATGACGTTCCATAGCTATTCGATTCACCGTAGGAAGTTGAACTACCATAGCTTCCATAGGACGTCGAGCTTCCATACGAAGTTGAACTACCGTACGAAGAAGATCCGCAACGATGGCCACACTCACCTTTTTCACCGTGATCGCCTTTGTCGCCTTTTTCCCCACGTTCGCCGCGTTCACCACGATCGCCTTTGTCGCCGTAGTTGCCTTTTTCGCCACGATCACCATGATCGCCTTTTGAGCCTTTGCTATCAAAGCCGCCATGCTCTCCACGATCACCTTTGTCTCCTTTGGAACCACGATCGCCGTAATCACCTTTAGAAGAACTGTTGCCGCGATTGCCATAATCGCCTTTGTCGCCTTTGGAACCATGATCACCATAGTCGCCTTTGGAAGTGCTATTGCCGCGATTGCCGTAATCGCCTTTGCTGCCACTGTTACCACGATCGCCGTAGTCACCCTTTGAAGTGCTATTGCCGCGATTGCCGTAATCACCCTTGCTGCCGCTGTTACCACGATCGCCGTAGTCACCTTTTGAAGTGCTATTGCCGCGATTGCCGTAATCACCCTTGCTGC
Organism: Bdellovibrio sp. KM01; assembly: GCF_013752535.1. Taxonomy (NCBI): domain Bacteria; kingdom Pseudomonadati; phylum Bdellovibrionota; class Bdellovibrionia; order Bdellovibrionales; family Pseudobdellovibrionaceae; genus Bdellovibrio; species Bdellovibrio sp. KM01. The sequence continues at coordinate 829,443 of NZ_CP058348.1, read as the reverse complement.
CGCTGTTACCGCGATCGCCGTAGTCGCCTTTAGAACCGCTGTTACCGCGATTACCTAAGTCACCTTTGCTGCCGCTGTTACCACGATCACCGTAGTCGCCTTTAGAACCGCTGTTACCGCGATTACCTAAATCACCCTTGGAACCACCGGTTCCATGATTTCCGTAGTCTCCCTTGTCACCAAAGGAGCCTTTTGAACCTTTGCTATCGAAACCACCGTGTTCTCCCGAAGAACCTTTATCTCCGTAAGAACCGAATCCTCCGTGTTCACTTCCACCACCGAATGATCCCTTCGATCCTGAACTTCCTTTATTGTCGAAGCCGCCCTTCGAGCCGCCACTCGAATTTCCGCTAAACTCTTCTTCTTGAACACCGATGCGAATTTTTCCATCAGGAGTTACTCCGACAACTTTTTCCGATCCCGTCTTGTCTTTGGAAACTTTGCTCTCTTTCAGCACATCCTGTTTTATTTTTTGAGCCGTGATCGGCGGAGTTTGTAACTGCGCCATTTGTGCCCAAGTAGGATTCGCCAAAAGGGAAATTCCCGCGGCAAGAACTAACTTCTTACGCGATCTCATCCATCCTCCATTTAAGTTCTTTGTTCTCTTTTCTCTCTCTTTTTCACTCACAAAATCGCGCCAGCTCTGTACCAAATGATTCACATAGTTTCCGTGAATATTCGGCGTGTCCCACAAGATTCTGCAAATTTCCTGAAAAGTCTTATTTGGAGGCCGTATCGTTGGATAGAAACTTATCTGTAATTTTCCGTGATTTAATTAATTGCGGAACTTTCAGGAACGGTTTCAGTCGTGGGTTTCATGGCAAAAAAAAAGACCAAACATTTCTGCTTGGTCTCTGTATTTAATGAGTATTTTTCTCTAGACAGTTTCTAACTTACCGAAACGATATCGAATTCTTGAAAACCATATTCGCAATTTGCTTTCGACCTTTATTACATCCCATGGATCTACTAATGAAAGCATCGTTACCACCATCACCCACTCGAACATTGGGATACTCATCACAAGTTCAATGCCAATATGCAAACCGATGCCGGCCAGCAAAACCCAATAACGCAAATCTTTAAACCACACCAACGTTCCCATCGCGAGTTCAACAAGCAACGTCGACCAGGTCATGAATTTAATCACGGCAAGATTGTTCAACAAAGGAAATGGAACACGAACAAACTCCTCTAAACGCGTGGCAATATACACGGCTGTGCCATCCACCCAATGCGTGCCTTTGATTTTAAATAAGACCGTGGCGATATAGATCACACAAAATTGGATCTGAATCATACGTAATGCCCAAGGTCGTTCCATAAGCGGTTCCTGCGACTTACCAAAGCGCAGATTATAAAACCAGCGATCCAAAGAGTAAGCTTTCCCTGCCGCTGAAAACATCATGAAAAATAAAATATTGCGAAGAACGATGTCGCCACTGTTCAGAATAAAGTCGTTTCTATTCTGGAAAGACAACAACGTCATAAATGCCAACACCATGGAAGTGCGAGTAAAGAGCCCCAAGGTCACTCCCACTGCTGCGACCAGATTCACCAAAGCAAGTAATGCCGGCACGCGGGGATCATTGGGCATGAAATCAAACAGACTGAAACGAATAGATGAACCGTACTCCATTGAGGTTTTCAAACTGATCAAGCCCTCCACTCCCCAGAAAACATCCAGATAGCTCCAGACCATGTACCAATTGAACAGCAGAAGCAGCCCGAACAACACACGCATCAAACCTAAGTTATCCACCGGCTGAGGCTTAAAAAAGAAATCCCAAATACTTTTAATTATTGTTGCTGACTTCATACTTTCCCTTTTTTGCTGGATAGAAATAGAACACGCTTTCTTTTTTGTATTCGCCGGCTTTGTCACCGTGACGAACAAAGAATTTTCGTGGGTCTTCAACATAGTTGTAATAGCGGAAGAATTGCAGCTTCTCGATCTCTCGCTTACGCCCCGTCGCCTCGATCTTGTTCACATGACGAGTCACATAGCGAGCGACATCAAACCAGATCTCTTCGTTTTTCTCAGGCATCAAATACTCTTGGGTGAATTTGCGATAGCGGTCGCCGCCAATCACTTTATCCGCGCCATTCATTTGTGTAGGACGAGGCAAAGACCATTTCTCTTTACTGCCGTCAGTAAAATGAATTTCCGCTTCGACGTAAGAGTTTAAGGACATGGGATTCGGAGCGAACATACTCCAAGGCTGCTCCAATCCCACAAAATCAAAATAATCGCCGAAGGTCCGCAGAATCAGACGTCCGAGCTCACTGCGATCCGGAAAGGAAGCTGTTAAAATTAACATTAAGTGAAAGGCGATAAAGACAGAAATCGCAAATAACTTTGCACGCTCATAAGTCCGCACCATAGGCTCCCCTTGTGTTTTAGCATGTGGAACTTAATGGGACAGATCCAATCGATCAAATGGCAATCATGAAAGCTCAATTACATTTAAGCCATCGGAAAATAAAAAAGGATCGCCTTTGACCGCGATCCTTCATTTATATCTATATGTATAAGAACTATTTCTTTTTCGGAGCTTTCACGTCAACATTTGCTGCGGACATTGTGTACTCGATAGTCACTTTCTCGCCCACTTTCAATTCGCCAGTAACTTTCGTCGATGCTGTTCTTTCAATTTCCCATTTGTCTTTGCCTTTTTCGACAACGATTTTGGAATCAGTGACTTCCAATACCGGACCAGTCACCTGATAAGTTTTCGCAGCGAAACTGTAAGAAGCACCCAACAAAACCAAAGACGCTAGAATCATTTTCATAAAAACTCCTTTTCTTATAAACGAAATCTCAACAGATTCGTTTTTCAATGTCACTTTCTTTGATAATCATCCTGATAGCGAACAATGTCGTCTTCGCCGAAATACGATCCAAGCTGAACTTCCACGAATTCCAACATCTCATTCGAAGTATTACGCATGCGATGCTTGGCACCCAACGGAATGTGGACATGAGATCCCGCTTTTACCGGAATCACTTCATCGTTCAAAACTACTTCACCGCTTCCGCGAGTGATCGTCCAATGCTCTTCGCGCTTGGCGTGACTTTGATAAGAAAGTTGTGAGTGCGGATTTACGCGAATCACTTTGGATTTGAAGGCGTCTGTGTCTTTTAGAATTTCAAAATATCCCCACGGGCGATATTCATAGACGTGATCTTTCACCAGAGAAGATTTTTGTTGTGCCAAATCCTCAACCACATAGCGAACATCTTGAGAATGGCCTTTTTTTACCAGCATCAAGGCATCTTTTGTGTCCACGATGATCACGTCATCAATGCCCACGGTGGAGTAATGCTTACTAGAATCACCGAATACAAAGTTGTCCTGTCCTTTGACATTCAAAACTTGCTGACCCTTTTGCAGTGTGGCCACAGCATCCCATGAACCCACATCGCTCCAACCAAACTCCGACGGAATACAAGCAAGCTCTTCACTGCCCAATTTTTCCATGATCGCATAGTCGATAGAAATGCTTTGAACTTTGGAATAAATGTCATCCAAGTTAGAAGCATCCGCTTTCAACGCCGACACCAAAGCCCACAACTCAGGTTGATGTTTCTCGAATAAAGAAATCATGTGAGAAACTTTGAAAACAAAGATCCCGGCATTCCAGCTAAAGCTTCCTTGCGCCAAAAACTCCTTAGCTTTTTCAAGAGCTGGTTTTTCGTGAAATTTTACCACTGAATAAGCCTTGAAACCATTGGACTCAGACAGGCTCACGGCTTTCGTTTGAATATAGCCATAACCAGTTTCAGGATACGAAGGCGTGATTCCCAAAGTGACAACTTTGTTCGTCTCCGCAACTGACGTTGCAAACTTAACAACATTCAAGAACGCCTGTTCTTTGGAGATCAAATGATCTGAAGGAAAAATACCGACGATCTCCTTCGCCAAACCTTTAAGGTCTAAAAGTTTGCAAAGCACCGCAATCGCGGGAGCTGTGTTTTTACCATACGGTTCATAAATCGCCTGGACGTCATTCATCTGACTGTCTTTGAGATTAATTTCTGTCAAAGATTGCAAAGCCTTGGAGGTCACAATCCATGGAGTGCCCATTTTATGGCATCGCTCTAAAGTCATTGTCTGCAATGGCTTTTCAAAAATTGTACAGAATTGCTTTGGCATGTGTTGGCGCGAAACCGGCCACAATCTTGTGCCGCTACCACCAGATAAAACTACAGGAATCACACTATCCTCCAGGTCAGGGAGTTATCCTAGCACCGCCTCCCTAAACTGGGTATTTTCAAGCACATATTTGGCCCGGCAGGTCAAAACTTCTTCTATCTCCAGGTAGAGTTTGAGCGGGTTTTAAAGTAAGAATGACTCATGGTTAAAAAGACGAAAAAGATCGCGGTTCAATTGCTTAAGATCATCTTTGCGGTGGGAATTATCTACTGGTTGGTTCAATCAGGAAAACTGAACTTTTCTGCCCTTCGCAATCTTCTTACTCCCGGAACCCTTTTGTTAGCCGTTACCATCACGGTTCTAAATTTCTTTTTGGCAAGCGAACGCTGGCGCGTCCTGGTCAAATCCCAAGGAATTCCCGCAAAAGTTTGGTCTTCATTCAAACTGACATTGATCGGCCAATTCTTTAACTTCGCGATGCCCGGCGGAGTGGGTGGCGATGTCATCAAAGCATACTACTTTACCCGCGAATTCCCAGGCACTAAAGTTGTCGCGGCCACCAGCGTTCTTATGGACCGAGTCTTGGGCCTTTACGCCATGATCTTTTTGGCATTGGCCGTAATGATTTACGATTTCAGTCACGTAAGCCATGTGGCAACCCTGATGACTTTGTTTTATTTTATCATCGCCCTATTCATCGTTTTCACCGTGGCGTTGAGTTTGATTTTCTCTTCGAAAGTTTACAAAACGCAGATTTTAAAACGCGTGATCAATAAACTTCCGCTGGCTGAAAAATTCATGAAGATCTATGAAAGTCTGCACCTTTACGGCAACAGCATTCTACGCATCGCCCAAGTCATCGGCATCAGTCTAATTGCCCAATCCACAGCGATTCTGTTTTTGTACATGGTAGGCGTCGTCTCTGGATACACTGACATTCCGGCAAAAACATATTTCTTGGTCGCACCACTGGGCTTCATGGCCACAGCGATCCCCATCTCCCCTGCAGGCGTGGGAGTGGGTCAAGCAGCATTCTATTTTCTATTTAACATCTACACAGGTCACTCCAGCGAAGTCGGTCCCACCACAATCACAGCCTTTCAGGTGTGTTCGTTCGTGGTAAGTCTTTCTGGAGCGTTCTTTTACATGCGCTATAAACGCCCGAACGATATGTCTGCTGCTGCTGATATGGCTTGATAGGAAAATTTAGAATTTTCCGCGCGGAACTTTTCTAGAGTTTCGCGTTCCTTGTCCAATTTCTCTGATCGAAATAAATAGCAAGAACCAATTCCCGCAGAATAAGCAGCCATTAAATCCGTTGCACTGTCACCGACCATGATGGAATTCTTCATATCGATTTTCAACTTATCCTTCACCATCTGAAACATACCCGCACGAGGCTTTCTTAAGCCAGCAAGCAAGCGTCCTTCGGGCACGGATTCGTTTTCGATATACGAAGACCAAACACATTCATCGATCCAGGCGCCTTCATTCGCCAGCAGCTTCAACATACGCTGATGTACTTGCTTATACTCCTGCCACGAAATTCTGCCGCGACCAATTCCCGATTGATTGGTGACCAAAGCCACCCAATAACCTTCAGCGTGAGCCCTATGAATCAGCTCCACCACTTCGGGAATTAATTCAACTTGATGAGGATCTTTGTTATAGGGAACGTTTTTAACGACCACATCGTCGCGATCCAAAAACAAACACGGAGCATGATCCATCTCGGGACTGCTCCAATTTTCAATCAGCGAATCAAATTGTGGCACGAGGCTGCTCCAAAATGCCACCCACGCTGAAACGTCTTCAGTCGTCCACAGATAATCCACTGTTGCCGGAGAAGTATTTCCGGGAGCAATCCAGACACGTTGTCCTTGCACAAGGGCATCAAGCTCCGCAAGCACCGCCTCCTGCCCTTCAAAAAAGAAAATCAGATCATGGACGCCAGTTTGATAGCGACCGTTCGCAAAATCACTTTTGTTACGGACAGTGAACGGAATTTTCATAGCAAAAGATTGCGACAAGGGCTCTAACCATTGTTGGAAATCCTGCGGCGCCTGGTCCTTGATAAACACCAAAACCCCACCCATTCGAACTGTATCTGCAACTAACTGAGCCCATGATTTCATATACCTAAAAACATACGACAATCCCCCCGTACTGTCCTCGCTTTTCACTTGCCGCCACGCATTTTTGTCATAAACTTTAAAGAGTTTCGAATTCGACCTTCCATCGTGAGGACATCTATGACGTTGCTACTAAAACAGCTCTACAATTTCATTAAACTGCTGAATTCCGACACCGACACCATGCCTTTGGCATTCGGTCTGGCATTGGGACTGCTCCTGGGATTCGCACCTTTCTTCTCAATTCAAACGGCGATCGTTTTGTTGATTGTATTTGTTTTCAGAGTGCAATTGGGAGCCGCTTTTCTTTCCGCTTTCTTTTTTAAATTCGTAGCCTTTCTTTTCGATACCCCGGCTCATCACTTGGGCAAAGCGGTTTTGGAAATGGAAAGCCTGCGCCCTTTGTTTGTCAGCATGTACAATATGCCCTTTGTTCCGATGACTCGTTTTAACAACAGCATCATCATGGGCTCGATGATTGTATCAGTGCTTTTATTTCCATTCGCCTATTACGGCTTTAAATCTTTGATCCTGGCATACCGTGCAACAATCGTTGCACGCATCAGAGACACCAAAATCTGGAAGGCTCTGAAAGCCACAAAGTTTTACGACTGGTATAGCAAATACAACGATCTTTACGGCCGATAGGAATTAGAAACATGGCAAACACTCAAAAAAATCCTGAAGTAAAAAAGAAAAAAGGCATCATTCGCTGGGGCGCCCTGATTCCTTTCGTTGTTTTCTGTTTGTTAATCGGACTTTATTTCCACTTCTTCTTTGATGGACACTTGCGCCGAGCTATAGAATGGGGCGGCTACAAAGCCCTGGGCGCTGAAGTTAATATTGCTGATTTAAAGTCCAGCTTTTTTGACGCCAATATCAGCATCAAGGGCATCGAGCTTACTGACGCAGAAAAACCGACTCACGATTCAATCAAAATCGGTGAAATCCGTTTTGGCATGTTGTGGGATGCTCTTCTTCGCGTGAAGTTCGTTATAAACGAAGCCGTCGTTGAACAAATCGAATTCGGCGTGAAAAGAGCTTACCCAGGTAAAGTCGCTCCTCCGCCTCCGGTTTCAAACGAACCAGGCATGTTAGCATCTGAAGGTGGTAAACTAAAATCCCAAGCCGAAAAAGAATTGCAAGATCGCTATGGCGAAAATGTTTTGGGTGATGTGATTAATATGCTCGGTGGAGCAGATCCGAACGCCCAATTGCAAAAGCTGCAGTCATCACTGCCAAGCAAAGCGATGATCGAAAAGTTCCAACAAGACTTAAATACAAAACAAAAAGTCTGGGACGAGCGCTTAAAATCTTTGCCACAAGGAAAAGATATTCAATCCTTGGGTGATCGCCTGAATAAGATCCAATACAAAGACTTTAAAAATCCTCAGGAGCTGCAAACGGCTTTGCAGCAATTAGACGCCGTTTACAAAGATGCAGATGGCAAATACAAACAGATTCAAACCGTCAGCAATGATTTGAATAACGATCTGAAAGCGTTGCAAACTCAGTACGGGGAAATTGAAAAGCAGGTCAAAATCGACATCAAGTCCCTGGAGCAACACTTCCGCATTCCTCAAGTGGATGCGAAAGCACTGACGATGGCTGTCTTCAATCGCTATCTGGAGCCTTACAAAGCAAAGTTCTTCCGTTATAAGGCCTTGGCCGAAAAATATATTCCGCCAAAATATCTGAAAAAAGGCCAAGCCAAATCTGAAGAGGAAGAAGTTGCCATTCAACCGCATCCTCGTGAAAAAGGTATTACGTACGAATTTGGTCGTCCTAATTCCTACCCGATGTTCTGGGTGAAAAGAACGGCTGTCAGTTCTCAAGCAGGACTGACTCCGAACTCTGGCAACGTCAAAGGTGAAATCATGGATATCACTTCCAACCAACGACTGGTCGGTCGTCCAACGATCGCCACATTGGCGGGTGATTTCCCAGCGATGGATATTCTGGGATTTTTGTTAAAGCTTTCTATCGATAACCGTAAAGACGATTCCGTGATCGACTATCAATTCAAAGTCGATCAATACGCAATCGAAGGCAAAGACCTGGTGAACAGTCCAGAAGTTAAGATCGCCTTCAGCAAAGCACATGGAGCCATGGGTATTCAAGGCTCGCTGGTGGGCTTGAAAAACCTGGCGGTGGACTTCGACAATAAATTCACAAAAATCGATTACGCGGTTTCATCGACAAATCAAATTGCTGATGAAATTCTGAAAGCCGTTTTTGCAGGAATTCCAGTGGTGACTTTGACTGCGAAAGGTCAAGGTGATTTGCCGAACATACCCCTTTCGATCAACTCGAACTTGGGGCCGGAACTTTCCAAAGGCTTTGAAAAGCAGATTCAAGCCAAAGTCGAAGAAGCTCGTAAAAAAATTCAAGCTTACGTAGATCAGGAAATCGGTAAACAAAAAGCGCAAGTGGAAGCACAAATCAACCAACTGAAAGGCCAATTCGACAAAGAAGTCAAAAAAGCCCAAGAACAGTTAGACGCGCAAAAAAAGCAAGTTGAAGCGAAAGTCGAAACAGCCAAAAAAGACGCTGAAAACCAGGGGCGCAAGCAACTTGAAAAAGAAGGTCAAAAAGCTGTCGAAGATTTGAAAAAGAAATTTGGATTTTAGCGCATCCGCCTTAGGCTTGGATCAAAATATCCTTCAATAGATTGATATCAACGGGTTTGCTTAAATACGCATCAAACCCGTTGCTTCGAGAATCCATTCTGCCCTCAGCCGTCGCCTGAGCCGTCACGGCCACAATCAAACCGACATATCCTTTTTCACGCAGCAAAGCGGCCGCCTGATAACCATCCATCACGGGCATTTTGATATCCATTAAGATCACATCAAAGTTTTTAGCCAAAGCCCGGTCCACACCGGCCTGACCATTTTCACTGGTTTCAACAATGGCACCTTCACGCATCAGATATCGCGCCATCAAGGCACGCAAATCATCCGAGTCATCCACCACCAGGATTTCGCGATCCTGCAAATGATTCGTTTCTTGCGGTACCAAAATTTGCTCTCGAGTTCCATAACGGGCTTCGTGGGCCGAGACCATTTTTAACTCCGCTGCCTTGCCAACAGGAAGTACGAATTCGAAAGTACTACCATCTCCCAGCATCGAGCGAACCAGGCGCAAATCCCCGCCCATACCACGAGCCAGCTGGCGACTCAGAGCCAAGCCCAGTCCCGAACCAGGCACCCGCTGAACCTCGGGATTTTCTCCACGCATGAAAGGCTCAAACAGATGTCTTTGGACGTGATAGTCCATACCCATTCCGTTATCGGAAACCATCAGACTGATGAAGCCCTCGCCTTCGACATTTGCATAGAAACGCGCTTGAACCTTAACATCCCCTTGCAAAGTGTACTTGACCGCATTTGAAAGGAGGTTGATCACAACCTGACGAAAGCGCACCGGATCAGAAGAAATAACCGCAGGGAAATGAGTTTCAAAATTTAATTCTAATGTATGTTTTGAACTATCCAATGTCGAACGGATCATCGCCACGGAATCTTCCAACTCCAAGGCTGGATTCATTGAGCAAGATTGAAAATACAAACCCTTGGATTCAATTTTAGAAAGATCCAAAAGATCGTTCACCAAGGTCACCATGAACTTACCCTGACGATGGATCGCCTCCACGTCCTGGCGGCTCTGTTTATCCAAAGCCGGACTCCCCAGTAACGTTTCAGAATAACCTAATATCGAAGCAATCGGCGTGCGAATCTCGTGGCTGGCATTTGCCAACAAAACCGATTTTCCACGATTGGCAGCTTCATGAACGTCTCTTTCCCGGCGGAGCAGATCTTCGTTCTTTTTCGTCGTGATATCCCAGGCGATTCCCGTCATACGATAGGTCGTTTTGGGGTCTTTAGAAATTTTACCTTTAATAGCGATATGTCGAGGTTGTAGGTTTTGATCCAGGCATTCAATTTCTGCATCCAGATCTCCTGGCGTAACGAAATGCTTTTTCAAAATATCCTGCAGCTGCTCCAGACCTTCTGGAAATAAATCAATATTGCCATTGTACTCCAAATGATTGGATTCCACATACCAGTCCCAAGACAGGGCATTACTGGAAGCCATCGCCATACGCAGATGCTCTTCGTTCTTTTTAAGCTGATAATCCAAAGAGATCATGCGCAAGATCGCGCGATTCAAATTGCGACCGATAAAGGACAGCAAAACCAAATAGAATAAAATCAAAATACCCAAAAGATGATGATGGGGAACCTCTGACAACAGCAGATAACCAAAGCTCCATCCTATCAAAGCCGGCGCCGTCAGACAGGCCATCGCTTTTTTAGAGGACACGTAATAGATTAAAGGACCAGCGGTCATAGAGGCGATAATTAAAGACGCCAGGATCTGCAAAGAGATATCCATGGTGGAAGCTGCCATAACTCCCACAGCTCCCCAGCCTAAGCCCGAAATCAAAAGTTGAGAATACAGCAAGTACTCCCAGAAGCGCAGGGCTCGTCTATTCGTTACAGCATGTTTCTTTTTATTCCACTGCCACAACGAGATCATACGAATGGTCACAGTAGTTACCATCGCACTCATCCATATCTCCAAAACCAGATGTGGAACCAGATCCCATGCCACCCATACAAACGCCAAACCGTTACCCAAGATTGCAAAAGCGCCTTTAAGATGCTCTTGATAAATCAAATCCAGTTTTCTGATTTTGAAATCAAGGCTCTCGATATTGGTTTTTCTAGAGAGGAGTGTGAATGAAGATAGCTTCGCCATGGCAGCGATGATGTATCAACTCACTTCTGGATTTTCAATGGGGTCACGTAATTGTAATGAAGAGATTGCTCGGGCAACTCCAAACTTCATTTGAGTTGATATGAGTTCATTCCCGATATTTTGAAAGTGCCGTAATTTGTTTTTATCTTAAGCACCTTTGTTTTTATTTCAGAAAGTTTCGTCGACGTTGTTTGCAGGACCTGTAAAGGAGTTCGCCACAATCTTGTAAATTACTAGAATCATTAGCTATTTTGGCTCGCATTTGTAGTTTTCTCTTTTTTTGATGTCATCGTGAGTGCTAGGCTTTTAAGTGAGGTAGTAAATATATGAAAACGATGAAACTAAAAAATCTGCTGATCCTAAGTGTGATGACAAGCATGACTGCAGCGTGCTCAAAAATGGAATTCGCACCAGTACAAACAGAATTGGCTTCATCCGCACCTACTAATTCAGTAAGTTTCTCACAAGTGGTCGGATACGGAAATAAACAGGTCGACTTCTTGATCGTATTTGACGACTCGAACTCGATGCTTCCCGATCTTAAAAAGCTTGCAGCAAGTCTTGGTGACTTCGTAGGTGGCCTTGAGACTTCTGGTATTGACTGGCAAATGTGTATGACCACGACACGAGCCATGAACAATGTATGGGGCTTTTCAGCCGACTTCGTAGGTTACTCCCCTGCTGGCGGAACTCCTGCGTATCTTTTAAAAAAAGGAACACCGAACTTAACTACTATTTTTGAAAACACAGTAAACGCCATGACTATTGGTGGATCTGGCTCGGCCGACGAACGCGGCTTAAAGGCGACTTACAATCACTTCGCTTTAGCTGGATCAAATGGTTGTTACCGTGCAGGAGCAGCGGTATCGGTCATCATCGTATCCAATGAAGACGAACGCTCTGTGGGCGGTGACGCTTCTAAAATGAAATCAAATGACGCTGCCGGAAGCCTTTTGCCTCTGGAAGCTGAAGACATGCCAGCTAACGTGGTCGCGATGGCCAAACAAAAATTCGGTAGCGACGTACGCTTCACATTCAACAGCATCATCGTAAAACCAGGCGATAAGTCTTGCGAAGCTATGCAAGACGCCGCGTCCGCTTCTCCAAGCCATGAAGGTGTTGTTTACGACAATCTTTCTATGATGACAGACGGTGGAGTGGGTAGCATTTGTGACTCAAGCTTCGTCAACAATTTAAATACTTTCCGTGATAAGATCGTGAACTCGATGACTCACATGACCCTACAATGTACTCCAGTGGCGAACTCTGTGAAAATCGGTATCAACGGTGCAAATTTCACTCAATTTAAAGTTGAAGGTAACATCCTGAAATTCAATTCACCATTGATCGAAGGAACTAAAATAGACCTGGCATTCGACTGCCCGTAATTTCTAAAAACTAACCTCGTGAGCTTGCTAGAGACATAGGAAATGTCTCTAGCATTTTCTTTTCGCCAACATTCGACAAACCTGCCAGCGACGACTGGCAGCTATTTTGACTTCCCTAAAAGAGAATCCATATACTCCAAAGAGTCTTTGGTATGCCAATCGATAGAACCGACCAGCTTTTTCACCAGCTTCTGATCCTTATTCAGAATCAAAGACTCGGGTAAACGCGCCACTTCGAACATCTTCATCAAGCTGCGGTCTTGATCATAGACGATCTTGATATTCTCGCCCTTGAGCTCTGGAAAGGACTTAAGGAAGACATGGATATCGGCTTCATTGCTATCGCCAGAAACAGCGATCAATTGAATGTCGCCTTTGTATTCTTTGATAAGCTTGATCAATGAAGGCACTTCTTCAACACAGGGACCGCACCAGGAAGCCCAAAAGTTCAGGATGACTACTTTACCCTTCATTTGATTTAGATCAAAGGATTGGCCATCCAGGGCTTTAGAAGTGAAATTAGGAACACCTTCGGTTTCCATTTTCTCAATAGAAGAGATGTTCGATGGCGACTGCGCCACTTTACTCATAAAAAAGTGATTAAACGCCCAGACCGCCAGACTACCTACCACAAGAACCAGAACTAAAGCTTTCAGATGTTGTTTCATCGATGCGCCTCCAGATGTGAAAATACCAAAAAAAAACCCAGGTTGCCCTGGGTTTTTTGAAAATCAATTTTGATCCTCGAAATTAAGCGCGAGATTTCGCACGAGCTTTCTTTTGAGTCTTTTTAACAGTTTTCTTTTTAGCAGCTACAGTTTTAGTAGTCGCTTTTTTTGCTTTCGCAGCAGTTTTCTTAGCTGGTTTTTCTGTAGCTTTAGCAGATTTCTCTTCTTTAGCTGCAGCTTTTGCTTCGAAATCGTAGTCTACGAACTCAAGGAAAGCCATCTCAGCAGTGTCACCAGGGCGACGACCGATTTTGATGATACGAGTGTAACCACCTGGACGAGAAGCAAAACGAGGAGACAAGTCCTTCATGATGATGCTTACAACGTTTTTATTTGGGTAGCGAGACAACAACAAACGAGTTGTGTTCAAGTCACCTTTTTTACCAAGAGTGATAGCGCGCTCAACGTGACGGCGAGTTTCTTTCGCACGGTCAACAGTTGTAGTGATACGGCCGTGCTCAACTAGAGACTCAACCAAACCACGCAACAACGCTTTTCTTGGGCCAGATTTACGATCGAAATGCTTAACTCTTCTTCTGTGTGAACTCATTTTGTTCTCCGGTAAAACGTGGGGACCGTATCAGGTATCCTCACGAAGAACACTTAGCGTAATTGCTCAGTGTTACTTTTTCGGGCTCCAGCCCTCACCAACTCCCCTGAGGAAGCTGGTGCCATCACTTACTTGTGATTACTGTTGTGTTTCTCTTTTTACTGGTGGTTGAGAAGGATCCCAACCTGGAGGCGGCCAGCCTTCGATTTTCATACCGAGGCCAAGACCCATCTCGCCCAAGATCTCTTTGATCTCGTTCAAAGACTTGCGTCCAAAGTTTTTAGTTTTAAGCATCTCTGCTTCAGAACGAACAACCAACTCACCGATGTAACGGATGTTAGCGTTTTTCAAGCAGTTCGCAGAGCGAACAGAAAGCTCAAGGTCATCAACTGAACGGAACAAATTCTCGTTCAATGAAGGTGAACCAAGCTCACGAGATTCTTCAACTGGCTCCATGCTTTCATCGAAAGTAAGGAAGATTTGAAGTTGTTCTTTCATGATTTTAGATGAAAGAGCAACAGCTTCGTCCGGTTTCAATGAACCATCAGTCCAAACTTCCAAAGTCAAAGCATCGTAGTCAGTTCTTTGACCAACGCGTGCATTTGAAACATTGTAGTTAACTTTACGGATTGGGCTGTAAAGAGCGTCAACACCGATAAAGCCAACTGGAAGATCAGTTTCTCTGTTTTCAACTGGTACGTAACCGCGACCGAAACTTACAACGATTTCCGCGCTGAAGTTAGCATTCGCACCCAAAGTAGCGATATGGTGATCTGGGTTTAGAACCTCGATCTTATCAGAAACTTGGATATCCGCTGCAGTCACTTTGCCTGGACCTTTTTTAGAGATCTTCAATGTCAAAGAGTCTGAAGTGTACTGTTTGAAACGTACTTCTTTAAGGTTCAAGATGATGTCAGTAACATCTTCAAGAACGTCTGGGATCGTAGTGAACTCGTGCAATACGCCTTCGAATTTAACCGCAGTGATTGCAGAACCCATCATTGAACTAAGAAGAATTCTTCTTAGGGAGTTACCAAGAGTAACCCCGAAACCTCTTTCGAGGGGACGGATAATGAATTTTGCGTAGTCATCACGAAGAGTATCACGATCAACTTCGAATCCCTTCGGTTTGATCATCTCTCTCCAAAACTTATAATAATGCTCTTGCATGGATCCCCCGAGAGGTTAAATTATCTTGAGTAGTATTCAACGATCATGTTTTCTTCAACTGCAACTGTTACGTCTTCACGGTTAGGAAGATCTTTAACAGTACCTTTGAAGGCACCATGATCGGCTTCAAGCCATGCTGGAACAGAACGTCTAGCAACGGATTGAATAGCAGCTTGAACTTTAGCCATTTCGCGGCTTGTTTCAGCTACTGTGATAACATCGCCCTTGTTAACAAGGATGCTTGGGATGTTAGCTCTCTTACCATTCAACAAGAAATGGTTGTGCTTAACAAGCTGTCTTGCTTCGCGGCGAGAGTTAGCGAAACCCAACGCGTAGACAACGTTATCAAATCTCATCTCAAGAGACTTAAGAAGCTCAGTACCAGTCAATCCTTTTGAACGGCTAGCTTCATGTACGTATTGTACGAATTGTTTCTCAGAAACACCGTAGTATCTCTTAGCTTTTTGTTTTTCACGCAATTGAAGTGCGAATTCAGAGAACTTCAAACGAGACTGACCATGTTGTCCTGGTGGGTAAGGTCTTCTTTCGAAAGAACACTTATCAGTATAACAACGGTCACCCTTCAAGAAAAGTTTTACGTTTTCGCGACGGCAAAGTCTACATACGCTTTCGTTAATGCAGCTCACGATATATCTCCTTAGATTCTTCTACGCTTAGGTGGACGGCAACCGTTATGTGGAACAGGAGTGATATCTTTAAGAGTCAAGATTCTCATACCTGTTGCCGCCAACGCACGAATTGCAGGTTCACGACCAGCGCCTGGGCCTTTTAGATAAACGTCCACAGATTTCATGCCTGCTTCCATAGCTTTTTTTGCAGCGTCTTCTGCCGCGACTTGAGCTGCAAATGGAGTACCTTTACGGCTTCCTTTGAAGCCGAGGTGACCTGCTGAGGACCAGGACACAGTAGCACCGTTTGGATCTGTCATCGTTACGATAACATTACCAAAATTAGCTTGGATGTAGCAGTTCCCTTGTGGAACGTTTCTTTTTACTTTTTTCTTAGCAACTGTTTTGTTTTTATTTTCAGTATTCATCGTTAAGATCCTTTAACTACACGGCTTTTTTCTTGTTAGCTACCGTCTTCTTAGGACCTTTACGAGTACGTGCATTAGAACGAGTGTTCTGACCACGAACTGGTAAGCCTTTGCGATGGCGAATGCCACGGTAACAGTTAAGATCCATCAAACGTTTAATAGATTGGCCCACTTCACGACGAAGATCACCCTCTACTTTGAAATTTTGTTCGATGATGCCACGGATTTTAGCGATGTGCTCGTCAGTCAAACCTTCAGTTCTTAGAGTTGAAGGAATGCCTACTTGCTTGCAAATCATAGCTGCACGAGGACGTCCAATGCCATAGATGTATGTCAACGCGATTTCAACGCGCTTATTTCTAGGTAAGTCGACACCAAGAATACGTGCCATGATTAACCCTGCCTTTGCTTATGTTTAGGGTTTTCGCAAATAACGCGAATAACGCCTTTTCTTTTAATAACTTTGCACTTGTTACAGATTGCTTTTACTGATGGTCTTACTTTCATAAATGTCTTCCCATACTTGCTAGTGTTTTTTAGCCCCAAAATGGGCCAAAAATAACAGCAAAAATACAAACGAGGAGTCGGACGCTATCACCGAGCTTCTTTAAAGTCTAGAGATAAAATAACAATAGTGGTTAGCTTATTATTTTTTCGATCTCATTATAGACAAGCTCAGTGTCCCTATTACCGTCGACCTGGATGTACTTTCCTGATTTTTTATAAAATTCTTTTAGTGGGCTTGTGAACTCCTGGTAGGCCTTGAGACGAGTCCCAATAACCTCAGCTTTGTCATCGTTACGTTGAACGACTTCGCCGCCACAGTTGTCACATTTACCTTCCGTCTTGGTAGGCTTGCTGACGATGTGGTAGACTGCCCCGCAATTTTTACATACGCGTCTACCAGTTAAACGATCCATCAAAATTTCCATTGGAACTTCCAAAAAAATGGCTTTCCCAATAGAAAGTGTCATCTTATTCAAAAGGCTGTCCAAAGCTTCGGCTTGCGCCACAGTTCTTGGAAAACCGTCTAGGATAAAGTTTTTTACGCCTTTTTGAAGTACTTCCTCAACCATACCGATAACGATGCTATCTGGTACCAATTGACCTTTATCCATGTACTCTTGGGCTTTTTTACCAAGGTCCGTTTGGCCCTTGATTGCCGCTCTGAATAAATCCCCAGTGCTGATCTGAGTCATACCTAAGCGTTTGATTAACAACTCAGATTGCGTACCTTTACCAGCCCCCGGGGCTCCAAACAGAATCAGGTTCATTAAAATTGAACCCTTCTGCTGCGGATTTTAGCACCCTTCATGAAACCCTCATATTTTTGAGTGATCATGTGAGATTGGATTTGCTGAGCAGTATCCAAAGCAACACCGACCAAGATCAAAAGTGACGTACCACCGAAGTAGAACGGAAGACTCATTTGAGAAGCCAAGATACCTGGCATCACGCAGATCGCAGAAAGATAGATACAACCCAATACGTTCACGCGCTCTAGAACTTTTTGGATGTAATCAGCTGTGCTCTTACCAGCACGAACCCCAGGAATGAAACCGCCGTACTTTTTCAAGTTATCAGCTACTTCATTCGGGTTGAACACGATTTCAGTATAGAAGAAAGAGAAGAATACGATCAAAGCCACAAACATGATGTTGAAAATTGTGCCCGAAGGATTCAAAGAATCTTGAAGCGCTTTCAACCATGGAGTGTGTACGAACTGAGCCATTGTCGCAGGGAACATTAGCAAAGAGCTCGCGAAGATCGGTGGGATAACCCCAGAGAAGTTGATTTTAATTGGAAGATGGCTTGTAGGAGTCTGCATAGACTGCATACCGCCGCCACCCGCACGTTGAGAATACTGAACTGTAATTCTACGTTGAGCGACTTCCATGTAGATAACCGCAGCGATGATTGCAACCATTAGAACCAATAGAAGCAACACTACAGCGAATTTCATTTCGCCAGAAGCAACAAGTTCCCAAAGACGTTGACCGCCTTGTGGAATAGCAGCTGCGATACCAGTAAAGATGATCAAAGAAGAACCGTTACCGATACCTCTTTCAGTGATTTGTTCACCCAACCACATGATGAAGCAAGTACCTGCTGTCAACGTGATGATTGTCATCAATTGGAAAGGAAGGAATGCCACAGTCGGCGCGATCACAAGAGAACGACCATCTGGGCTTGTAGAGTTCATCAACCAAGTTGAGATACCGTAACCTTGTACGATAGCCAAAGCTACAGTCGCATAGCGAGTGTATTGGTTGATTTTGCGACGACCAGCTTCACCTTCTTTTTTCAAAGATTCCAACATTGGAACCGCTGAAGTCAGAAGTTGGAAAATGATCGAAGCAGAGATGTAAGGCATGATTCCCAGTGCAAACACGCTGAACTGGGAAAGTGCGCCACCCGTGAAGGTATTAAATAGGCCGAAAATTCCATGCGCTTGCGCTTGGAAAAATGAAAGCACCGCAGTCCCATCCACGCCAGGCGTTGGAACGTGAACTCCGATTCTGTAGACGGCCAATAAGGCCAACGTGAAGAATATACGCTTACGAAGATCCGAATTCTTTGCGATGCTTTCAATTGCAGACACTACTTAATTACCTCGACTTTGCCGCCAGCAGCTTCAATAGCTTTCTTAGCGCTTTCTGAAAATTTGTGAGCTTTTACAGTCAAAGCTGTTTTTAGCTCGCCATTCCCCAAAATCTTAACCGCGCCCTTGTTAACAAGTCCAGCAGTGAAAAGAGTTTCGGGAGTTACTTCTCCAGAAAATTTAGCAAGTTGTCCGATATTAACAATCTCAAAGTTGTTAGCGAACGCGACGTTGCTAAAACCAAATTTAGGCAAACGACGGTGCATAGGTGTTTGACCACCCTCGAAACCACGACGCACAGTACCGCCAGTACGAGCCAATTGACCCTTGTGACCTTTAGTAGATGTACCACCCATACCAGAACCGATACCGCGACCGATTCTTTTTGGAGCGTGTTTTGATCCAGCTTTAGGAGCTAGTTGATTAAGCAAGCTCATGGATTACCCCTTAACTTCAACATTTACTAGATGCTGAACTTTCATGATTTGGCCACGGTTTGCAGGAGTGTCATTCACTTGTGCAGTAGAATTAACTTTCTTCAAACCAAGGCAACGAACTGCATCTTTTTGTTCTTGAGTGCAGCCGATAGTCGATTTTTTCAATTTTACGATAAATGTTTTAGCCATGATCGCCTCCGATTATTTGCTCAACTCTTTAAGTTGATTCAAACCATCGATTGTTGCTCTTACTGCATTGTGCGGGTTACGAGTACCAACACATTTAGTAAGAATGTCTTTTACGCCAACTGACTCAAGAACGGCACGAACTGCACCACCCGCGATCACACCAGTACCTGGAGCTGCTGGTTTCATGATAACCTTAGCAGCACCGAATTTACCGATAACTTCGTGAGGGATTGTGCGACCTTCTTTAAGAGTCACAGATTTAGCTGATTTTTTAGCAGATCTGCTAGCTTTACCGATAGCTTCAGGAACTTCGCCTGCTTTACCGGAACCAAAACCAACATCTCCAGCCTTATTACCAACAACTACTAGAGCTGCGAAAGAGAAGCGACGACCACCCTTAACAACTTTTGTTACACGGTTGATCGCTACTACGCGCTCTTCTAATTCAGCTGCTTGAGCTTGAACTTTCTCCACATTCACTCCTTAGAAATTGAGGCCGCCCTCACGAGCGCCATCAGCTAGAGATTTAACACGCCCGTGGTACAAGTAACCATTACGGTCAAAAACCACGCTCTTAATGTTCTTTGCAGTTGCAGCTTTCGCTACTTCTACGCCAACAAGCTTAGCCATCTCAACACCAGATTTGTCCTCTTTACCAAGAGAAGAAACGGACACAAGAGTGTGACCAGTAACGTCGTTGATAACGCTTGCGTACATATGCTTACCGCTTCTGTAAACGCAAAGACGAGGTCTTTCATCAGTACCGCTAACAGTTTTGCGGATTCTGATTTTCTTTTTGAGGCGATTAACTTTTCTATCGCTTGTATGTTTGCTCATTTTTAATTTCATACATTACCTCTATTTACCAGCAGACTTACCGGCTTTACGACGGATGTGCTCACCAGCGTAACGAACACCTTTGCCCAAGTATGGCTCTGGTGGACGGAATGAACGGATTTTAGCAGCTACTTGACCAACAAGTTCTCTGCTAGCGCCAGTGATTGAAAGTGCTGTTTGTTTTTCAACTTTAATTTCGATGCCTTCAGGGATATCGAAAACTACAGGGTGAGAGAAGCCCAAAGAAAGCTCCAACTTTTTACCTGCAACGTTTGCACGATAACCTACACCTTGAAGCTCAAGACCTTTAGTGAAACCTTTAGTAACGCCAGTTACTGCGTTTTGAACCAAAGCTCTGTAAAGGCCGTGCAATGCACGAGCATCTTTAGAGTCGTCTTTACGAGTCAACACTACTTTGTTGCCATCAACTTTAGCTGTAACTTGAGGCTGCATAGCAATCTTCAAAGAAGATTTAGCGCCTTTAATCACAACTTCGTTAGCAGGTGTAACATCTACTTTTACTGTGTTATCAAAAATAACGGGTGCTTTACCAATACGAGACATAAATCACCTACCAAAGTGTCGCAAGCAATTCGCCGCCGAGATTTTGCTCAGCTGCTTGCTTACCGCTCATGATCCCTTTGCTTGTGCTGATGATGGACATACCCATACCAGAACGAACTTGAGGAATTTTATCTGATTTAACATAAACGCGACGGCCCGGGCGGCTTACACGGTCGATAGAGTTGATAGCGTGGCCACCAGCTTCATCGTACTTCAAGTAAACACGCATGATGCCTTGCTTAGAATCTTTAGCAACTTTGAAGCTGCGGATAAGACCTTCGTTAACAAGGATCGTTGCGATACCAGCGCGAACTTTAGAAGCAGGCAAATCCACTTTTTCGTGTTTTGCTGCTCCCGCATTTCTAATAATTGTAAGGAACTGAGAAATTGTATCCATAGTTTTCCTCTTACCAGCTAGCTTTCGTTACGCCAGGTAGTTTACCGTCAAGCGCAAGTTGTCTGAAGGCGATACGAGACAAACCGAATTTTCTGTAGTTACCACGAGGGCGACCAGAAAGTTCACAACGTGTGATAACACGGTTGATGTTTGTCTTTTGAGGAAGAGCTTGAAGCTTTTTACGAGCTTCTGCTCTTTCGTCATCAGAAAGTTTCATGTCAACGGCTTTATTTCTAAGCTCTGTTCTGTATTCAGTGTAGCGCTTAGCAATTGCTTTTCTTTTATTGTTTTTAACAATACTTGATTTACGTGCCATCGTTCATCCTACTTTCTGAAAGGCATGCCAAGTGCTTCAAGAAGCGCTCTGCCTTCAGTATCGTTTTTAGCTGTTGTACAGATTGTGATGTTCATACCACGAGTTTTATCAACTTTATCGAAGTTGATCTCAGGGAACACGATTTGTTCCTTAAGACCCATGTTGTAGTTACCACGGCCGTCGAAACCTTTATTCGGCAAACCACGGAAGTCACGTACGCGAGGTAGTGCCAAAGTGTTTAGACGATCAAGGAATGACCACATTCTCTCTTTTCTCAAAGTCACGCGAACACCCAATGGGATGCCAGCACGCAATTTGAAGTTAGAGATAGCTTTTTTAGCTTTAGTGATAACTGCTTTTTGACCAGAGATCGCTGTGATCTCGTCAACAACAGTGTTCAAAATTTTTGGATTTTGAACTGCTTCGCTCAAGCACACGCTAAGAGTGATTTTCTCCAAGCGAGGAACTTGCATTACGTTTTTAACTCCCAATTGTTTTTGAAGAGCAGGAGCGATCTCTTTATTGTATTTAGCTTTTAAGCGATTCATCTCATACCCCTTACAGAACTTCCGGAGCCAAAGATACGATCTTAACGAACGACTTCGCTCTCAACTCTCTGGCAACTGGGCCAAAGATACGAGTTCCAATTGGTTCTTTATTGGCGTTGATCAAAACAGCAGAGTTATCATCAAAACGGATGTAAGAACCGTCTGGACGACGAAGTTTTTGAACAGTTCTAACTACTACTGCTTTAGCAACGTCACCTTTTTTAACTTTAGCGTTTGGCAAAGCTTCTTTGATAGAAACAACGATAACATCACCGATAGATGCTACACGACGTTTAGAACCACCAAGGACCTTTACGCACATAACTTCTTTTGCGCCAGAGTTGTCAGCTACATTTAGTCTAGTTTGCATTTGAATCATGACAACACCCCTATGCTTTCGCCGTCTCTACGACTTCAGACAAAGCCCAACGTTTAGTTTTGGAAAGAGGACGTGTTTCACGGATCTTAACGATATCACCAATTTTAGCTTGGTTTTTTTCGTCATGAGCTTTGAACACAGAAGTCTTCTTAACATACTTACCGTATTTAGCGTGTTTAACCATGCGGTAGATTAGGACAGAGATAGTTTTATCCATCTTGTCACTGATAACCTCACCAACTACTTCGATTTTACGACCACGAGTATTTGTTTCAGTTGTCATTTACTACCTCGCTACTTTCTTTACGATTGCTGTATTGATTTTCGCGATAGAACGACGAAGATCACGAATTTCAATTGGGTTAGAAAGTTGACCAATTGAGTTCTTGATACGAGCTTGGAACAACTCTTCAGAAAGAGCTGCTCTTTTCTTTTTCAATTCAGTTACAGAAAGATCTTTAATCTCTACGAACTTCATAACTACTCCCTAACCAAGAAACGAGTTTTGAAAGGAAGTTTGTGAGCTGCGCGTTCGAAAGCTTCTTTAGCTTGTTCACGAGTCACACCGTTCATTTCGAAAAGAACTTTTCCAGGAAGAACACGGGCTACCCATAGCTCCGGGTTACCTTTACCGCTACCCATACGAGTTTCAGCTGGTTTTTTAGTTACCGGTGTATTTGGGAATACACGGCACCAGATTTTACCACCACGCTTAACTGAACGGGAGATAGCAATACGACCTGCTTCCAACTGACGTGCTGTAAGACGTCCTTCCTCAACTGCTTGAAGACCGAAATCTCCAAAATCAAGGTTAGAACCTCTGTACGCAAAACCAGTTGCGCGGCCTACAAATTGTTTACGCCATTTTACTCTTTTAGGACTTAACACGACCTGCCTCCTCAACTTCGCGAGCAGATAAGATATCGCCTTTATAGATCCATACTTTCAATCCGATGATACCGTATGCAGTTAGAGCTTCAGCAGTACCGTAGTCGATATCTGCACGCAATGTATGAAGAGGAACGCTCTTCTCATTGTACCACTCTGAACGAGCAATCTCTGCACCATCAAGACGACCGGAAACACGGATCTTGATACCTCTCACGCCGCCTTTGATCGCAGCTGCAATAGATTTTTTAAGAGCTCTTCTCCAAGAGATACGTTTCTCAAGTTGTTGAGCAATGCTCTCAGCGACGAGCTGAGCATCGAGGTCTGGCTTGCGCACTTCTTGGATGCTCAAGAAAACTTCGTTGGGTGTAAGTTTTTGAACTTCCGCTTTAAGAGCGTCAATACCAGTACCTTTTTTACCAATAACAACACCTGGGCGAGCAGTCGAGATGATGATTTTAATCTTCTTCGCTGCACGTTCCATTTCGATTTTAGCTACACCAGCATGCTTAAGTTTACCTTTTAGGTATTTTCTTAGGCGGATGTCTTCATGTAGATTTTCGAAATATTGGTTACCCTTCGCATACCAGCGAGAGTCCCAAGTTCTAATAACACCAACGCGTAAACCAATTGGATGAACCTTTTGTCCCACGATTATTTCTCCTCAAGTACTACGTTGATGTGGCTTGTTTTCTTACGAACACCGAATGCACGGCCTTGAGCGCGTGGACGGAATCTCTTAAGAACCGGACCTTGATCAACCCAGATGGCTTTAACAACCAAGTTATCTACGTCCATAACTTTTTTGTATTCAGCGTTAGCAACAGCAGATTCGATAAGTTTCTTTACCATACCTGCAGTTTTTTTGTTCAAGAAAGTAAGAGTTTTAACAGCTTCGTTCACGTCTTTGCCGCGAACTAGGTCTGCAACAAGTCTTGCCTTTTGGGCACCTACTCTTGCGTATTTTAGGCTAGCTTTAACTTCCATTATAAACCTCTACTACTTCTTAGCAGCAGCTGGAGCTGCGGCTTTCTTCTCAGCGTGGCCTTGGAAAGTTCTAGTTGGAGCAAACTCACCGAGTTTGTGACCAATCATGTTCTCAGTGATGTAAACTGGAACGAACTTTCTACCGTTGTGAACTGCGAACGTAAGTCCGATAGTTTCTGGAAGAATTGTTGAGCGACGAGACCAAGTTTTAATAACTTTTTTGTCGTTTTTTGCGATCGCATTGTCGATTTTCTTTTGTACAGACAAATCAACAAATGGACCTTTTTTAATTGAGCGTGCCACAGTCTACTCCTACTTACGTCTCTTGATGATTGAAGAGTCAGTTCTCTTATTATGTCTTGTCTTGTAACCTTTACATGGTTGACCCCATGGAGTTACAGGATGATGACCTTTACCCACACCTTCACCACCACCCAATGGATGGTCTACTGGATTCATGTGCATACCACGAACTGAAGGACGGATACCTCTCCAACGAGAGCGACCTGCTTTACCAAGATTGATATTTTCATTGTCAGTATTTCCAACTTGACCGATAGAAGCGCGGCATACTGAAAGAACCTGCTTCAACTCACCAGATGGCATACGTACTTGGCAGTACATATCACCTTTACCAGCCAAAGTCGCGCTCGCACCTGCACCTCTGCAAATTTGACCACCTTTACCTGGGCGCAATTCGATATTGTGAATTACTGTACCAACAGGGATAGCTGACAAAGACAAAGAGTTACCTGGTTTGATGTCGGCTTTGTCTGAAGAAAGTACAGTGTCGCCTACATTCAAGCCAACTGGCGCGATGATGTATGCTTTCTGACCGTCTACATAGTTAAGAAGAGCGATACGGCAAGTTCTGTTTGGATCGTACTCGATCGCAGCAACTTTCGCTGGCACTTCTAGTTTAATACGTTTGAAATCAATCAAACGGTACTTACGTTTATGACCGCCACCTTGGTGACGAATAGTAATTTGACCGTGATTGTTACGAGCTGCTTGTTTCTTAAGAGGAGCAAGCAAAGACTTCTCTGGAGTTGTCTTTGTGATTTCTTTGAAATCGAAACCAGTCATTCCTCTACGACCATGAGAGCGCGGGGCGAACGTCTTGATACCCATCTCTATACTCCCTCAAAAAGAGCGATCTTCTCACCTTCAACAAGCTTAACGTAAGCTTTTTTCCAGTAAGGGACCTTAGTTGCACCAAACTTCGAATTTTTAGAGTGACCGCGGCAAACGCTAGTTCTCACGCTGTCCACTTTAACTTTGAAGTTCTTTTCTACTGCTGCTTTTACGTCTGTTTTTGTAGATTTCATATCTACTTCGAACACGTAAACACCAGCTGCGTTGTGGTATGTGTTTTTCTCCGTGATTAGTGGAGTTTTAATTACTTGTTTCATCTTACGCTTTCTCCATTGAGCAGCGATCTACGATTTTCGCTACAGAATCTTTAGTGATTACTGCTGCATCGTATTTCAAAAGATCAAACACGTTCAAACCTTCAACTGGGAAGTATTTGAATGTTGGAAGATTTTTTGAAGCTTGATTGAACTTGTCGTTAACATTTGCATCGATCAAAACTGCTTTTTTCAAGCCGAACGCTTTAAGACGTTTGCTCAACTCAGCTGTTTTACCTTCAGATTGCATGCTGTCTACTACGAACAACTTGCCTTCTTTTTGAAGGTGAGAAAGTGCCATGCTCAAACCTAAGCGACGAACTTTTTTAGGAAGTACGAACGCGTAGCTGCGAGGCTGAGGACCGAAAGCAGTACCACCACCAGGCATCAAGATAGAACGGCTAGAACCTTGACGAGCTCCACCAGTACCTTTTTGTTTGAAAGGCTTTTTACCACCACCACTCACTAGACCTTTTGTTTTAGTCATGTGAGTACCTTGGCGACGGCTAGCCAATTGCCATTGAACTACTGTGTGCAAAACTTCTTTTTTAATAGGAGTTTCGAAAACATCAGAAGCAAGATCGATAGATCCAACTTTTTCTTTTTTCCAGTTAAGTACATTTACTGTTGCCATATTACACTCTCACCAATTTCACCAAAGTGTTTTTCGCACCTGGAACTGGACCCTTAACCATAACTACGTTTTCAGCGTGATTGATCTCAACGATTTCAACGTTCTTAACAGTTACTGTTTCGTTACCAAGATGACCTGGGAATTTCTTACCTGGCATTACACGGCCTGGCCATGTTCTGTTACCAGAAGAACCCGGACGACGGTGGAATTTAGAACCGTGTGAACCAGGTCCACCGGCGAAGTTCCAACGCTTCATAACGCCCGCAAAACCTTTACCTTTAGATTTCGCTGTCATTTTAACAGTGTCACCTTTAGACAAAGAGTCGATAGATACTTGCGCGCCTACTGTAAGACCTTCTGGAATAGCTTGACGAAGTTCTTTTACGAATCTCGCGCCATTTTCGAAGCCAGCACCTTTAAGGTGACCTTGTTCAGCTTTGTTTGAATTTTTAGCTTTTTTAGGTTCGCAAGCTACTTGAATAGCTTCGTAACCATCTGCTTCGTTAGTTTTGATTTGAGAAACAAACCATGGCTCATAACGAAGAACTGTAACTGGGATAGCTTCACCTTGTTCATTGTAGATGGTAGCCATACCTTCTTTGAATGCAAACAAGCCATTGAGCTTTAGGCCTTGTGCAGACGTTTGTGTGTTTTCTGTAGTTTCGCTCACGTCTTACTCCTAGATCGCCGACAATTTGATTTCAACGTCAACACCAGCAGATAGGTCCAACTTCATTAGTTGGTCTACTGTTTGTTGCGTAGGTTCAAGGATATCAAGCATACGCTTGTGAGTTCTTACTTCGAATTGTTCACGAGATTTTTTATCTACGTGTGGAGAACGAAGTACTGTGTAGCGATTGATGCGAGTAGGCAAGGGAATTGGACCCGCAACTTTTGCGCCTGTGCGACGAGCAGTCTCAACGATTTCTTTCGTCGACTGATCAAGCAATTTATGATCGAATGCCTTCAATCTGATTCTAATCTTCTGACTTTGCATAAGGACACTTCTCTTCTTTTGTAAGGTAGCGTAATTACTAGCAAAAATGTTAATAACTGAACATCAAATCCCATCGAAAACTTGCCCCGAATTAGCCCTTGCGGCCTAGATAAGTCCACCAAACGCGGGGGGTTTTTTGTAAATATAGATGTCACGAGTGCGCGAGTATGCGCATTTTAAAAATCTTTGTCAAAGGGAAAAAATTAAATAATTAATATCTTCCCATTTTATGTAGAATTTCCGTTTTCACCTTTGCAGGGACCACGGCGTACTCTAAAAATTCCATGCTGAAACTTGCTCTACCCTGGCTTAAACTGCGCACGTCCGTCGCATAACCGAATAGAGAGGCCAATGGAGCCTCGGCAAAGATAACCTGCCCGCCCCCTGGCTTCACATTCATCGTGAGAATTTTTCCACGACGCGAGTTCAAGTCGCCCACGATATTGCCCACAAAATCATCAGGGCAAGTCACTTCAAGCTTAAAGATCGGCTCCATCAGCTCTACTTGGGCTTTTTTAACGGCATCTCTGAACGCCAACGAGGTCGCGGCCTTGAAAGCCATCTCAGTGGACGTTTCTGGACGAACTTCAACAGCTGTTAAAGTGCCCTTAATACCTAGCATAGAATAGCTCGCTAAAGGACCCACCTCAGCTGCTTCACGGAAGCCGCTTTCGATCGCCTTTAAGAACGGAGCTGTAAACTCTTTAGACAATGAGACTTTGCTAACGAACTGAATGTGATCTGCTTGAGAGATCGGCTCAATCGTTAAGCTCACTGATGCGAAGTTCATATCGCCGGCAATTTCACGCTCATAAACATGAGTATCGGAAGCCGCCGTCGTAATGGTTTCGCGGTAAGATACTTGAGGCTTACCAACGTTCGCCTGCACTTTGTGCTCGCGAAGAAGGCGGTCCACCAGGATATCCAAATGAAGCTCACCCATTCCCGAAAGAAGGATCTGCCCGGTTTCAGGGTCATTTCTCAACTTACAAGATGGATCTTCTTTTTGAAGTTTCTCGAGGCCAGCCAACATCTTCTCTTGATCAGCAGAAGATTTCGCTTCGATTGCCACAGCAATAACTGGCTCTGGGAAAGTAATAGATTCAAGAACAACTGCATGGGAAGTTTCACAAAGAGTATCACCAGTACCTGTGAACTTAAGACCAACCACCGCACCGATATCGCCAGCCTTCAAGCTCGCAACTTCCTCACGGGAGTTCGCATGCATTTTTACCAGCTTTTGAATACGCTCTTTTTTCTGAGTACGAGGATTCAAAAGTTGATCACCCATTTTAACTTCACCGGAATAAACACGGATGTAAGTCAAAGAACCTGCGAACGGATCATTGGCAATTTTGAATGCCAGTGCCGCCACATGGGCGTCGAAATCAGTTTTGCATAGGATTTCTTTTTCAGGGCGCTCTGGATCGTGACCCACGATATCCGGAACTTCGATAGGTGATGGAAGGTAATCAATCACACCATCAAGCAAAGGTTGAATACCTTTGTTTTTAAAGGCAGCTCCACAGAATACTGGGAACGCTTTCAATTCAAGAGTGCCTTTGCGAAGAGCTGCTTTCAACTCTGCCACAGTCACTTCTTCTCCATTGAGATATTTCTCAAGAAGAACATCGTCAAACTCAACGATCTTCTCAACGACTTCTGTGCGGAAGCGATTGATCTCTTCCTTCATGTCGTTAGGAACATCGGTAATTTCGAAGTTGTCACCCATACCGGATGTCGTCCAAATGTATGCGCGATTTTCTAGCAAATCGACAACGCCACGGAATGTATCTTCCATGCCGATTGGAACTTGAACTGGGATTGGATTCGCCTGAAGACGCTCTTTGATTGTCCCATAAGACATCACAAAATCAGCGCCCACACGGTCCATTTTATTGATAAAACAGATTCTTGGTACTTTGTACTTGTCAGCTTGCTTCCAGACAGTTTCAGACTGAGGCTCGACACCGTTAACGCCATCGAACACTGCTACCGCACCATCAAGAACGCGCAAAGAACGTTCAACTTCAATAGTGAAGTCAACGTGCCCCGGAGTATCGATAATGTTAATGCGGTGGTCTTTCCAGAACGCCATAGTGGCAGCGGAGGTAATTGTAATACCGCGCTCTTGTTCTTGAACCATCCAGTCCATAGTGGCCTGGCCGTCGTGAACTTCACCAATTTTATGACTTTTTCCAGTGTAGTAAAGGATGCGCTCGGTGGTCGTCGTTTTACCGGCATCAATGTGTGCCATGATGCCGATATTACGAGTATACTTGAGATCAGCTACAACTTTTGGATCTTTAGCTGACATGTAAACAGATTACCAATTGTAGTGAGAGAAAGCCTTATTAGCTTCAGCCATACGGTGAACTTCATCTTTCTTCTTAATAGAGTTACCTCTATTGTTGTAAGCATCGATGAATTCGCCAGCCAAACGCTTAGCGTAGTCTTTTTCGCCACGTTCACGAGAGTATTCTACCAACCAACGCATAGCCAAAGCCAAACGACGAGTTGGACGAACATCAACTGGAACTTGGTATGTCGCTCCACCTACACGGCGAGAACGAACTTCGATAGAAGGTTTGCAGTTTTCAAGGGCTTTTTTGAATACAGCCATTGGCTCTTCGCCAGCAACTTTACCTTCAAGCTCTTTCAATGCTCCGTAGAAAAGCTTCTGTGCAGTAGCTTTTTTACCTTGGATCATCATTTTATTAACGAATTTAGCAATAACTAGATCTTTAAAAACTGGATCTGGAATTACTTCTCTTTTAAAGGTCTTTTTACGACGTGACATGTGTCAATTCCTTATTATTTCTTAGGTCTCTTAGTACCGTATTTAGAACGGCTGCGTAGGCGACCGTTAACACCTTGAAGATCCAATACACCGCGAACGATATGGTAACGAACGCCCGGCAAGTCCTTCACACGACCACCACGGATCAAGACAACGCTATGCTCTTGAAGATTGTGACCGATACCAGGAATGTAAGAGATAACTTCAAAACCATTAGAAAGACGTACTTTCGCTACTTTACGAAGAGCGGAGTTCGGTTTCTTAGGAGTTGTTGTATAAACACGAGTACAAACACCACGACGCTGAGGGCATGACACCAAAGCAGGTGATTTAGTTTGGTTTTTTTGAACTTTACGCTCACTTTTGATGAGCTGGTTAATTGTAGGCACTTATAAACCCCTTAAACAATTTATTCGAATTCAAGACGCTGGAACTTACATTGTCGCAAGCGTCCGGGTCAAGACATTGTTATTAATTTTAGTTTCCAAAATCCGGCGTGAGTTCCGCTTTTGGAGTTTTTACATTTTTCTTACGAGATCCGAGGCTTTAGGCCCTCAAAACCGCCAGTGAAGCGGCTTTGAGGATTCATGAAGCGCTGCGACTCTACTAACCTTGGTGCGGCTGAGTTGAAGGCGACATACCTGGCAAAGATGCCACGTAGTTTACATCGTCGTCTTCCGCTACAGACACTTTCCAGCGTTTGTAAGAAGTTAAGCCAGTACCTGCAGGGATCAAACGACCCATGATGATATTCTCTTTCAAACCACGCAAATGGTCTGTGCGAGAATTAATCGCCGCTTCTGTAAGTACTTTTGTTGTTTCTTGGAATGACGCTGCTGAGATCCAGCTATCAGTGCTCAAAGAAACTTTCGTGATACCAAGAAGAAGTGGATTGCATGTAGCAAGTTGTCCACCTTCACGGCTCAAACGAGCATTTTCTTCGTCAAAAGCGTATCTTTCAGCTTGTTCACCAGCCAAGAAGCGGCTGTCTCCAGCGTCCTTGATTTCTACTTTACGTAGCATTTGGCGAACGATCACTTCGATATGCTTATCATTGATAGCAACACCTTGAAGTCGGTAAACTTCTTGGATTTCATCAACAAGGTATGCAGATAGGGCTTTAGCACCTAGAACCGCCAGAATGTCATGAGGATTTGTTGGACCGTCCATCAACGCCTCACCGGCTCTTACGTACTCACCTTCTCTTACAGCAACGTGTTTACCTTTAGGGATAAGATATTCTTTTTGCTCACCCACTTCAGGAGTTACGATTACACGTTGTTTACCTTTAACGTCTTTACCGAATGTCACATAACCATCAATTTCAGAGATGATTGCTGCTTCTTTCGGTTTACGAGCTTCAAACAATTCAGCAACGCGCGGAAGACCGCCCGTGATATCCTTCGTTTTCGAAGTCTCACGATGCATTTTCGCAATTACGTCACCGGCATGAATTTCTTGACCGTCAGCTGCTAGAAGCTGAGCACCCACTGGGATCAAATATCTCGCAGGGATGTCACGACCAGGAAGATTCAATGTCTTACCATTGCCATCAACTAGGAACACAGTTGGTTTGATGTCAGAAGATTTAGATTCCATGATAACTTTAGTCGCGAAACCAGTTACCGCATCCACTTGCTCCTGCATTGTAGAACCTTCTTCGATATCCTGATATTGGATCTTCGCAGAAACCTCTGCGATGATTGGATTCGAGTATGGATCCCACTCAACAACTGTTTGCCCTTTGGCAACTTTGTCACCTTCTTTAAAGTTCAATACAGCACCGTAAACAAGCTTGAAGTTTTCACGTTCGCGGCCTGCCTCGTCGATAACAAGTGCAGATCCGTTACGATTCATAACTGTCAACTTGCCGTTACGGTTAGTAACTGCATGTACGTTTTGAAGTTTAAGAACACCATCATAACGAGATGTATGAACTGATTGCTCAACTGAACGAGAAGCGGCACCACCCAAGTGGAACGTACGCATCGTCAACTGAGTACCCGGCTCACCGATAGATTGTGCTGCGATGATACCAACTGTTTCACCAAGGTTCACAGTCGCACCACGAGACAAGTCGCGGCCGTAACATTTCACACACACGCCACGTTTAGATTGGCACACTAGGGCCGAACGGATGTCGACTTTGTCGATACCCAAGCCTTCGATAGTTTTAACGTCAGTCTCTGTGATCTCTTGGTTCGCTCTAACAACTACGTTGTTAGTTTGAGGATCAACAACATCTCTCAATGTCGTACGACCAAGGATACGATCACCGATGTTTTGGATGATCTCACCAGCTTCGTAAACTGGAGTGATTTCCAAACCGTCGTCAATTCCGCAATCCAACTCAGAAACTACTACGTCTTGAGCAACGTCAACCAAACGACGAGTCAAGTAACCAGAGTTCGCTGTTTTCAATGCTGTATCGGCCAAACCTTTACGAGCACCATGCGTAGAGATGAAGTACTGAATAACTGTCAAACCTTCACGGAAGTTCGCAGTGATCGGAGTTTCGATGATCTCACCAGAAGGTTTCGCCATCAAACCACGCATACCACCCAACTGACGGATCTGAGTCGCGGAACCACGGGCTCCGGATTCAGCCATGATGTAGATAGGATTGAATGAAGGTCCTACTACTTCTTTGCCATCAATTACGAATGTTTGTTTTTCGATCGCGTTCATACCTTCTTTAGCGATCTTATCCGCAGTTTGTGCCCAGATATCCACTACCTTATTGTAGCGCTCACCATCTGTGATCAAACCTTCATCGTACTGAGTTTGGATTTCAGTAACTTGTTTTTCAGCGTCAGCGATCATCGGAGCTTTGGCAGCTGGGATAACCATGTCATCGATACCGATAGACATACCTGCAGACGTTGAATATTTGAAACCAAGTTCCATGATTTTATCAGCCAGGATACAAGTCGCTTTTGCACCAGCAAGACGGAAAGTCTTGTCGATCAAAGCTGCGATTTGTTTCTTAGTCATGATTACGTTCACGTCGTTGAAAGGAACTTCTTTAGGAACGCTATCAGAAAGAATCGCGCGACCTACAGTTGTTTCTTGCAACTTACCGTTGATACGAACTTTACAAGTCGCTTGCAAGTCTACCAAGCCTGTTTCGTAAGCGTATTGCGCCTCTTGAACAGTCGAGAAGATTTTGCCAGTTCCTTTTGCGCCCAAACGGTTACGAGTCAACCAGTACAAGCCCAACACGATATCTTGTGATGGATTGATGATTGGCTTACCAGAAGCTGGAGAAAGAACGTTGTTTGTAGACATCATCAAAACACGAGCTTCAACTTGAGATTCCACAGAAAGTGGAACGTGAACCGCCATTTGGTCACCGTCGAAGTCGGCATTGAAGGCACCGCACACTAGTGGATGCAATTGGATCGCTTTACCTTCGTGAAGTACTGGTTCGAAGGCTTGGATACCAAGTCTGTGAAGAGTTGGCGCACGATTCAAAAGAACTGGATGTTCTTTAACAACGTCAGCCAGGATGTCCCACACTTCAACTGTCTCTTGCTCAACCAATTTCTTAGCTTGCTTGATAGTTGCTGCTAGGCCTTTTTCTTCAAGTTTGTTGTAAACGAATGGTTTGAATAGCTCCAAAGCCATTTTCTTAGGAAGACCGCATTGGTGCAATTTCAACGTCGGACCTACAACGATAACGGAACGACCAGAGTAGTCCACACGTTTACCAAGTAGATTTTGACGGAAACGACCTTGCTTACCTTTCAACATATCAGAAAGGGAGCGAAGAGGACGTTTATTTGGACCAGTGAATGTCTTACCGCGACGACCGTTATCCAACAATGCATCGACAGCTTCTTGAAGCATACGTTTTTCATTGCGGATGATGATGTCTGGAGCGTTAAGCTCTTGAAGACGTTTCAAACGGTTATTACGGTTGATCACACGACGGTAAAGATCATTTAGATCTGAAGTCGCGAAACGACCGCCATCTAGTGGAACTAGAGGACGTAGATCTGGGGGCAACACTGGAAGTGCTTCCAACATCATCCATTCAGGTTTGTTGATAGAGCCTTTGAAAGCTTCAACAACCTTAAGACGTTTAGTGATCTTTTTCATGCCCGCTTCAGACTTAACGTCTTTAGCTTCCATACGAAGCTTGCGAGACAAGTATTCAGGATCGATTTTTCTCAAAAGGTCACGAACAGCTTCGCCGCCCATGCCGTATTTGAATGAAGGACCGAATTCGTTCAAAGCTGCGTTCAAAGCTTCTTCAGTCAATACTTGGCCTTCTTCCAATGTTGTTTCCATTGGATCGATAACCACGTGGGCTTCACAATACAAAACTTTCTCAACATCTTTCAAAGAAAGGTTAAGCAAGTTACCGATACGAGAAGGTAGAGAGCGCAAGAACCAGATGTGTGCAACTGGAGTCGCAAGCTCAATGTGACCTAGACGTTCACGGCGAACTTTAGTTTGTGTAACTTCAACGCCGCACTTTTCACAGACGACGCCACGGTACTTCATACGTTTATACTTACCGCACAAGCACTCGTAATCCTTAATAGGACCGAAGATTTTCGCACAGAACAAGCCATCACGTTCAGGCTTGAATGTACGATAGTTAATTGTTTCCGGCTTCTTAACTTCACCAAATGACCAATCACGAATCATTTCAGGTGACGCCAACGATACTCGTACGGCGTCAAACGAAAGTGGATCTTTTGGTTTATCGAAAAAATTCAACAAGTCTCTCAAAGAACACCCCTGTTGTTAAAGTATTAATTAGTGCTGCTCTGGCTCAGTAGGAGCCACAACAGTTGCTTCAATAACATCGCCACCGCCATCAAGATCTTCATCTTGATCACGAAGGATGTCGGACTCCATCAACTCAACATTCAATGCAAGAGACTGAAGCTCTTTCACTAGAACGTTGAACGATTCAGGAAGACCCGGCTCAAGGATGTTTTCACCCTTAACGATACTTTCGTACATACGTGTTCTACCTGCTACGTCATCTGACTTAACAGTTAGGAACTCTTGTAGAGAGTAAGCGGCACCGTATGCTTCGATCGCCCAAACTTCCATCTCCCCTAGACGCTGACCACCGAATTGAGCTTTACCGCCCAAAGGTTGTTGCGAAACGAGAGAATAAGGTCCGATAGAACGAGCATGGATCTTCTCTTCAACCAGATGGTGAAGTTTAAGCATGTACATGATACCCACAGTAACTGGGTTCGTGAACGGCTCACCAGTACGACCATCGAATAGGATGGACTTACCAGAAAGTGGAACTTCTGCTTTCGCAAGCAAGTTCTTAACGTCTGACTCACGAGCACCGTCGAATACCGGTGTTCCAACGTGGATACCGTTCTTCATACGAGTTACCATTGATTTCAAAGAAGCTTCGTCAGCACCATCAAGTTTTGTGCTGATATCAGAATCATTGAAGATATCTTTCATTTCTTTACGTGCGTTTTCTGCATTCCACTTATCAAGGTGGGCACCGATTTGTTTACCCAAGTTGTGCGCTGCCCAACCCAAGTGAACCTCAAGGACCTGACCAATGTTCATACGTGAAGGTACGCCCAGTGGATTCAGAACCATGTCAACCGGAGAACCGTCTGCAAGGTATGGCATGTCTTCAACAGGCAACACTTTAGAAACGACACCTTTATTTCCGTGACGGCCGGCAAATTTATCGCCGACTTGCATTTTACGTTTAATCGCAACGTAAACTTTAACCATTTTGATAACGCCTGGAGGAAGCTCGTCACCTTTACGAAGGCGATCGATCTTCTCGTTGAATACCAATTTAACTGCGTCAAGTTGGTTACGAGCGTTGTCGATGATTTTGTTAACTTGGAACTCAAGATCTTGCTCAAGAGGGATATAGTTCAACAATTCGAATGGAATTGTTTCGATATCCGCGATCGTGATCGATTGACCTTTGTTCAAAAGTTTTTGTGAACCATCTTCATTCAACAATACGCCAGTAGTGATTTTGCCTACCAAGATATCGCGAAGTTTCGTGATGGAGTTATTTTTGATAACGTTCTGTTCAACAGCCAAGTCTTTTTCAAGCTTGCGTTTTTTCTCTTCGATGATTGAAGACAAACGCTCATCGCGGTCTGCGCCTTCACGAGAGTAAACTTGTGCGTCGATAACAGTACCGTAAACGCCAGATGGTGCGCGAAGGGATGTATCACGTACATCACCAGCTTTTTCACCGAAGATCGCTCTCAAAAGTTTTTCTTCAGGAGAAAGTTGAGTTTCACCTTTAGGAGTAACTTTACCAACCAAGATGAAACCAGGGCGAACTTCCGCACCGATGCGGATGATACCAGAGCTGTCTAGGTCTTTAAGTGCTTCTTCACCAACGTTTGCGATATCGCGAGTGATCTCTTCCTTACCCAATTTCGTGTCACGCGCTACGCACTCGAACTCTTCGATGTGGATAGATGTGTAAACGTCGTCTTTCAACAAGCGTTCAGAAATAAGGATGGAGTCCTCGAAGTTGTAACCTTGCCAAGGAGTGAACGCTACTAGGATGTTTTGACCTAGAGCCAACTCGCCAAGCTCAGTGGAAGGACCATCGGCAACGATGTCGCCTTTAGAAACCTTGTCACCAACAGTTACGATTGGTTTTTGATTGAAGCATGTATTTTGATTTGTACGTTGGTACTTAGTTAGATTGTAGATATCTACGTTCGCACCAAGTTCTCCGCCTTTAGCAAAACGACGGATAACGATACGAGAAGCATCTACTTCTTCAACGATACCATCATTTTGAACAACGACAGATGTACCAGAGTCACGAGCAACCAAACGTTCAACGCCTGTACCAACTAGTGGTGCGCGAGAACGCAACAATGGAACCGCTTGACGTTGCATGTTCGAACCCATCAGGGCACGGTTGGCATCGTCATGCTCTAGGAACGGAATCAAAGAAGCCGCGATAGATACCAGCTGAGATGGAGAAACGTCCATCAAGGCAACTTTATCTTTATCAACGATTTCGTACTCACCGTCACGACGAGTAATTGTCGTAGCAGTTTGGATTGATTTGTTACCAGCTTCATCACGAGCTGCAGGAGCGATGTAGTGACCCGCTTCTTCCAATGCAGACAAGTAGTTGATGTCTTTAGAAACTGCGCCTTGTTCAACTTTACGGTACGGAGTCTCGATGAAACCGTAGTTGTTGATACGAGCGTAAGTTGCCAAAGAGGCGATCAAACCGATGTTTGGACCCTCTGGAGTTTCGATTGGACAGATACGACCGTAATGCGTTGGATGTACGTCACGTACTTCGAAACCGGCACGGTCACGAGTCAAACCACCAGGTCCAAGAGCTGACAAACGACGTTTGTGCGTGATCTCGGACAATGGATTTGTTTGGTCCATGAATTGTGACAATTGAGAAGAACCGAAGAATTCTTTAACAACTGCGTTTACTGGTTTAGCGTTCACTAGATCGTGAGGCATCATTGTTTCTACGTCTTGTAGAGACATACGTTCACGGATAGCGCGCTCCATACGAACCAAACCGATACGGTATTGGTTTTCAAGCAACTCACCTACGGAACGAACACGACGGTTACCCAAGTGATCGATATCGTCGATAACACCGCGACCATTTTTCAGATCGATAAGCGTTTTGATAGTGCTCAAGATATCTTTGTGAGTCAGTGTTCTGTGAGACGGTGGGCACTCTTCCATAGAGATACCGAATCTGTGGTTGATCTTGATACGACCAACTTCAGAAAGATCATAAGTCTCTGGATCAAAGAACAAACGACCGAAGAATGTCGTAGCAGCTTCCAAAGTTGGAGGCTCACCAGGACGAAGGCGTTTGTAGATCTCAACCAATGATTCGTCTTTGTTAGAAACTTTATCAACCAACAATGTGTTGCGAAGGTAAGGTCCAACAGTCAAACCGTCGAAGAAGATCATGTAGAAGCTTTCGATGCCAGATTCGATAGCGCGTTTGATGATGGCAGAATTTAATTCCGCGTTCGCATCCGCGATGATCTCACCAGTGGATTCATCGATAAGAGGTTTCGCCAAAACTTTACCATCAAGGTCTTTTGGCTCAACTTCAAGTTCAGTGATATTAAGATCTTTGATTTTCTTAACGATCGCACGAGTGATACGACGACCAGCTTTAACTAGTGCCTCGCCACCTTTTGGATCAAGGATATCAGTCAATGCTCTTTGGCCTGACATTCTTTCGATATCCAACTTACGGAACAACTTGCCACCTTTAACGTAAACTTCGTCAAGGTCGTAGAAGTATTCAAGAAGTTGTTCAGCGTTGTAACCCAATGCTTTCAACAAGATTGTAACTGGGAATTTACGACGACGATCGATACGAACGTGGATCAAATCTTTTTGGTCAAATTCAGCATCCAACCAAGAACCACGGTATGGGATCACGCGTGCAGAGTAGATCAATTTACCAGAAGCATTGTTTTTACCACCGTCGTGATCGAAGAACACGCCCGGAGAACGATGCAACTGAGATACAACAACGCGCTCAGTACCATTGATGATGAAAGAACCGTTTGCAGTCATCAATGGGATTTCGCCCAAATAAACTTCTTGTTCTTTTACGTCACGGATAGAACGTGCTTCTGTTTCTTCATCAACATCAAACACGATGAGACGAAGAGTAACTTTGATCGGAGCAGCGAAAGTCATTCCGCGCTGACGACACTCATCTACGTCGTATTTTGCTGGCTCAAGAGTGTAAGATACGAACTCTAGGCTTGCAGTGTTGTTGAAATCTGTGATTGGGAAAACAGATTTGAAAACGCCATTGAGACCAGCTTCGCCACGGCGATCTGGATCCATATCTTTTTGAATGAAAGCTTCGTAAGAAGACTTCTGCAATTCAATCAAGTTGGGAATATCAATGACTTGCTTATTTTTCGCGAAAGACTTTCTAACTCGAATGTTAGAAGCCGTAACTGGAGTTTTTTCCAATGTACTCTCCGTGATAAGAAAATCGAAACTTCACTTCGGGCGGAAGAATCAAGAACCACATTAAATAAAATCAAAACGCAAGGAACCAAACTACTTCCGGGTTTTCGGAAAAGCAAGGAATTATAAGTACTTTCGGTTCTTTACCTTCTTACAAAACTCCGTGTGATTTGGGCTGCGGAAGGCCGCATTTTGGGGAGGGGGAAGGGTTGCATATTTTGGGCACGGGCTTCCGGCCCTCACCGCCCCTTGGTACCGCGTCGTGCGGGGGCGGAGGCCTCAAAATATGCAACCCTTCCCCCTCCCCAAAACGCTGTTTCGAGGTCAAAAAAGAAGTTTTGTAAGAAATTAAATAACCGAAACCACCACAGAACCGATTTTTCTCGGATACGCGAAGTAGTTTTTCCTTCGATTTTTATTTTATTGAACGTGATTCTCCGATTTGGAGATCTTAGAAACGCGGGGTTTGTTGTTTTTAGACATCATGATTTAGCGCGTCAGTCATGACTTTCGAAAATTCGGGAGCTGCCTCGGATATTTTCGACCTCCCGGCCCGCAGGATGCGGTACCCAAGCCGGGCAAGCGCAGGAAGCGCGGGTCGAAAATAGTCGAGGCAGATCACGGATTTTCGAAAGGCATGGCGGTCGTCGAGAAAAACAAGGTCCTAAAAAGCAAAAAGCCCCGTGTTTCCACGAGGCTTTCGGCATTTTCAAAACCAAAAGGTTTGAAAGACTACTTAACAGTAACTTTCGCGCCTGCAGCTTCAAGAGCTTTTTTGATTTTTTCAGCGTCTTCTTTAGTCGCGCCTTCTTTAACTGCTTTGCCACCAGCTTCAACTAGTGCTTTAGCTTCAGCAAGACCCAAACCAGTCAAACCACGTACTTCTTTGATTACGTTGATTTTGTTCGCGCCAGCATCAACCAAGATTACGTCGAATGCAGTTTTTTCTTCAACAGCAGCAGCAGCAGGACCTGCAGCAGCTACAGGAGCAGCAGCAGAAACGCCCCATTTTTCTTCAAGCATTTTTACAAGTTCAGCGATTTCAAGAACTGTTTTCGCAGACAATGCGTCAACAAGTTGATCGTTAGTTAGAGACATTTAATCCTCCAGGGATTTAAAAAAATTATTTAAAAATTCAAATATTCTGCACCATTAACACCGAATCATCGGTGCGCAAGCATTACGCTTGTGGAGCTTCTTCAGTACCAGCAGTAGCACCACCACCAAGTTTCTCGGCGTAAGCGTTCAAGCAACGTGCAAGTGCAGAGCCTGAAGCCAATAGCGTACCAAGGAACATAGCGCGGAGTTGGTCTTTACCTGGAAGAGTCGCCAAGAATTTAATCTTTGCGTCGTCCAAAGCTTCGCCATCCATTACACCAGACTTGATTTGAAGAACTTCTACGTCCTTAGCGAAATCAGCCAATGTTTTAGCAGTTGCGTTCACTTCACCGTATGAGAATACGATGGCGTTAGTACCCTTCATTGAACTAGTAAATGCTTTTTCAATAGCTGGGTGATCTTTGAACGCTCTTTTTGCTAGAGTATTACGGACAACTTTCATCTCTGAATCAGCAGCATTCAATTTTTTACGCAAGTTAGTTACTTGCTCAACCTTGATGCCTTTGAAGTCGACGATGAAAGCTCCTTTAGCTTTACCGAATTTATCAGTAATAACCTTAATCTCTTGCTCTTTATCTGCGCGAGTGATCATAAGTGAGCCTCCTTTCATTAGACTTTTCCCTTCTTGCGAAGGGGTGTGTGCGAATCAGGGTCTTATCTCGGTAGGCCCCACACATTCATGGGATTACATTCACAAACGAAAACCTACTGTCTCTGATCGCTTTAAAATTTAAAAAACAAATTCTCTAAAACGCAAAAAACTCCGGCCGAAACCGGAGTTCATTAACTACGCTAGAGCGCCAGTTGCAGCTGCTGCCGCATTTGGCTCGATCTTCACGCCTGGACCCATAGTAGATGCTACGGAGATAGAGCGAAGGTAGATACCTTTAGAAGATGCTGGTTTCGCTTTAACTAGAGCGGCCAAAAGGACCATGAAGTTATCACGAAGTTTAGCATCGCCCATAGATTTCTTACCGATACCAGCATGTACGATACCTGCTTTATCAACGCGGAAATCCAACTTACCTTTTTTCTCGGCAGTTACGGCTTCGCCAACGTTCATAGTTACAGTACCGATTTTTGGATTCGGCATCAAACCACGAGGCCCTAGAATTTTAGCAACTTTAGAAACAGTCGCCATCATGTCTGGAGTCGCGATACATTTATCGAAGTCCAACCAGCCACCTTGGATTTTAGCCACAAGGTCGTCAGCGCCGACAAAGTCTGCGCCAGCGTTTTTCGCTTCAGTCTCTTTAGGACCTTTTGCGAAAACAACTACTTTTACTTCTTTACCCAAACCGTGAGGCAATGCGATTGCGCCACGAACTTGTTGATCAGATTGCTTAGGGTCGATACCCAAACGCAATGCTACGTCGATAGATTCATCAAATTTAGCTGGAGCGGACTCAACAACTAGTTTGAATGCTTCATCAACAGTGTATTTTTTTGCAGAATCAACCTTCTTAGAGGCTGCTGCGAACTTTTTACCTGCCATTGTTCACTCCTACGCGATGTCGATGCCCATGCTCTTAGCTGTACCAGCGACTTGTGCCATTGCTGATTCAACTTTCAAGCAGTTCAAGTCAGGCAATTTCGTTGTAGCGATTTGCTTGATTTGATCGTTATTGATTTTACCAACTTTGTCTTTTTGAGGCATTTTGGAACCAGATTCCAATTTCAACGCCTTTTTAATCAAAGAAGACACCGGTGGTGTTTTTGTGATGAAAGTAAACGATCTGTCCTGATAAACAGTGATGATGATAGGGATGATGCTATCACCCAACGCTTGCGTACGCGCGTTGAACTGCTTACAGAATTCCATGATGTTTACCCCGTGCTGTCCAAGTGCCGGTCCAACGGGAGGAGCTGGATTAGCTTTCCCTGCCGGTATTTGCAGCTTGATCATTCCTGTAACTTTTTTTGCCATGACCCACTCCTGCAAGAGGTGTATTTAAAAGTCCGAAGTCCGCCCCATGCGGGCCTCAGATTTAAGCTTTATCTACTTGAATGTAGTCCAACTCAACTGGAGTTGGTCTACCGAAGATGCTCACAAGAACTTTAAGCTTCGCTTTGTCCTCGTTGATCTCTTCTACTGTTCCTTGGAAGTTAGCAAACGGACCGTCAACAACAGTCACATTTTCACCTACAGAGAACTTAACCTTCATTTTAGGTTTTTCTGCAACGCCAGCCATTTGCTGAGTTACGCGGAAAACCTCTGCTTCAGGTACTTCTGGGGGACGAGTTTTAGTGCCACCCACAAAGCCTGTTACTTTTGACGCATTTCTCACCAAATGCCAAGTCTCATCATTCAAAAACATTTGAACGAAGATATAACCCGGGAAAAATTTACGCGATTTCGTTTGTTTTTGGCCTTTTACAAGCTCCACAACGTTTTCAGCTGGGATCAGGATTTCGCCAAACATCTCTTCCATCTTGGAGGTTTTGATCTTTTCCTCGATGGCTTTTTTAGCCGTATTTTCACAACTTGTCTGAACGTTTACGATGTACCACTTTTTGTCCATGGTCCGATCCTTACTTCATTAGGAAGTTGATAAAGAAGCCTGAAATCAAATCGAATGAGCTGATGATCACGCTTGAGATAAGAACCATTACTACGCAAACGATAGTCATTGCTGTCGTATCTTTGCGAGAAGGCCATACAACCTTACGGATTTCAGAAACTACTTCTTCGCCCCAAGCCAGTACGCGTGGGTTGAACTGAAGTGCTGCAAACAAAACGATACCTGTTGCAACCGGAAGACCGTGTTTGAACAAGTCGTTGTCAGCCAATTTTGCAACGACACCGAAAGCACCCGAGAATGCTTTGATAAGGAAGTGCACGGTCAATCCAACCAAAGCACCCGCAATTGCAAAACTAAGAGTCATGATCTTAGAATTAGTTTTTTCCACGATACCTCATTCCTGTTGAAATATTTGTGTAGAAATTGGCAGGGGCGGAGGGATTCGAACCCACGACCTAACGATTTGGAGTCGTTCGCTCTACCGCTGGAGCTACACCCCTGCACGATCTTATTAATGATAATCGATTGCCTACTTCGTTGCTTCGTCGTCGACCTACTGATCAGTAGGGCCTCCTCCTTGCGCCTCGTATTCAATCAATTCTCATTAATAATCTCCCTTGTTTTACATCGTAAGGAGACTTCGATGAGACTTTTTTGCCAAAACTACTCCAGTGGAGCTGGAGTGCTACAAAACACCGAGGGGGACCCTTTTGTCAAGGAGTCCCCCGGGTGATTTTTATTTCAGCCTATGCTGCGTTAATCCTACTCAAGGATGTCGATAACAACGCCGGCGCCAACTGTACGGCCACCTTCGCGGATCGCGAAACGCAATTCTTTTTCCATTGCGATCGGAGCGATCAATTCAACAGACAATTCAACGCGGTCACCTGGCATAACCATTTCAGTGCCAGCTTTCAAAGTACAAACACCAGTTACGTCAGTTGTACGGAAGTAGAACTGTGGACGGTAACCGTTGAAGAATGGAGTATGACGTCCGCCTTCTTCTTTAGTAAGGATGTACGCTTCTGCTTTGAATTTTTTGTGAGGTTTAACTGAACCTGGTTTAGCCAAAACTTGACCACGTTCAACGTCTTCTTTTTTAGTACCACGAAGAAGAACACCACAGTTGTCCCCTGCTTGACCTTCATCAAGAAGTTTACGGAACATTTCGATACCAGTAACTGTAGTTTTTTGAGTTGGACGGATACCGATGATTTCGATCTCGTCACCAACTTTAACGATACCACGCTCAACACGGCCAGTAACAACTGTACCACGACCAGAGATAGAGAACACGTCCTCTACTGGCATCAAGAAAGTTTTGTCAGTAGCACGAGCTGGTTGTGGAATGTAAGCATCGCAAGCTTCCATCAATTTCATGATAGATGGACGACCGATTTCAGATTGGTCACCTTCCAAAGCTTTCAAAGCAGAACCTTTTACTACAGGGATATCATCGCCTGGGTATTCGTACTTAGAAAGAAGTTCGCGGATTTCAAGCTCAACAAGCTCAAGAAGCTCTTTATCGTCAACCATGTCAACTTTGTTCATGAAAACAACCATTGCTGGGATACCAACTTGGCGACCCAAAAGGATGTGTTCACGAGTTTGTGGCATAGGACCGTCAGCAGAAGAAACTACTAGGATCGCGCCGTCCATTTGAGCAGCACCAGTGATCATGTTTTTTACGTAGTCAGCATGTCCTGGGCAGTCAACGTGCGCGTAGTGGCGGTTTTCAGTTTCGTACTCAACGTGAGTAGTGGAGATAGTGATACCACGCTCGCGCTCTTCTGGAGACTTATCGATTTGATCGTAAGACATCGCTTGAGCTTTACCAGCCGCTGCAAGAGTAGTAGTGATAGCAGCAGTCAAAGTTGTTTTACCATGGTCGACGTGACCGATTGTACCGATGTTAACATGCGGTTTCGTACGGGTGAATTTCTCTTTAGACATTAGTCCTCCTGCAGAGATTTTTTATTTTTATCTAACTTAAAGCCAAATTTTTTAAATTCAAGTGTAAAACTAAGTGGAGCCCATGATCGGAGCCGAACCGACGACCTCACCCTTACCAAGGGTGTGCTCTACCACTGAGCTACATGGGCGTCTGAAATTTGGAGCGGGAAACGGGTCTCGAACCCGCAACCCTCTGCTTGGAAGGCAGATACTCTAGCCAATTGAG
Source organism: Bdellovibrio sp. KM01 (assembly GCF_013752535.1). Taxonomy (NCBI): domain Bacteria; kingdom Pseudomonadati; phylum Bdellovibrionota; class Bdellovibrionia; order Bdellovibrionales; family Pseudobdellovibrionaceae; genus Bdellovibrio; species Bdellovibrio sp. KM01. Next base: position 784,729 of record NZ_CP058348.1, on the reverse strand, counting down.
CTATTCCCGCCCATTAACAGAAACCCTAATTTCACCGAGAAAATATTTAAAAAAATGGTGGGCAGGGAAGGATTCGAACCTTCGTAAGCGCAAGCTAACGGATTTACAGTCCGTCCCCTTTAGCCACTCGGGCACCTACCCATTTTTTTTAAATACTTACTCAGAGAAATTTGGAGCTGGTTATGGGACTCGAACCCGCAACCTGCTGATTACAAATCAGCTGCTCTACCAATTGAGCTAAACCAGCATCACTGAGATAACCGAAAGAGTTATAGTGGAAAAAATCTACATTCGTCAAAGATAATTATCTGTCAGACTGCGATTTTTTAGACTTTCCGCGCTGCGCGTGCTGCCTTAGTGTTTCTGTCAGAGCCATTGCTGTCGCGACAGACGCATTATAAGAGGCTGATGCACTCGTTTGCGGAATGAAAACCAATTCATCACATAGACGTTCTGTTGTCACTCTCAAACCTTTATCTTCCGCCCCAATTGCCCAAATTACTTTTTCTGGCAAATCGAGCTCAAATATAGATTTTTTTCCGCGAGGACTTAGGCCATAAATCCAATAGCCTTTTTCTTTTAGTGTTTCCGCGTACTTACTAAAGTTCGTCGTGGATTCAACGGCAACGTGTTCAACGCCACCGCAAGCTACTTTATGAACGGTCGGAGTTAGACCCACCGCGCGATCCTCTGGAATTAATACACCTTTTACATTGGTTAACCAGGAAGTTCGTAGAATCGCACCCAAATTATGGGGGTCTTCGATACCGTCCAACATCAAAACGATAGATGTTTCAAGATTCCCCAGATGGTCTAGGTCCATACCCGGCGCACCTTCAACAAAAAGTGCCGCACCCTGGTGAGAGGATCCAAATTTATCGATGACAGCTTCTTGGCGAATTTCTGGAGTGATGTGGTGCTTACGAGCCATTTCTTCCAGATCACGCAAATCTGCAGAAGATTCCCAGCCATTTTTCAACCACATGCCTTTAACTTTTTTAGGGCGCATATAGAGAGCTTCTTTGATCGCGTGATTACCGACAACGATTCTCCACTCTCTAGGAATGGAATTTTCAGAGCGAGATCCCTGCTGAGGACGACCACCTTGAGAGCGACCACCGCTTTGTTGAGGACGAGATCCTGGCGGGCGAGATGAACCCTGAGAGGATCTTTGAGAGTTGTTTTTAGAACCGGAACGGAAATTATTTTTCTTCATACTACATCGCCATCACAAACTGATTTGCAGCTTCTTTAATATCTTTTGCTTCTAATATTGGACGCCCTACCACCAATGCGGAAGCGCCCTTTTCAAGTGCTTCCTTGGGGCCCATGATTCGCTTTTGGTCGCCAGAGTCGTTCATACTAAAGCGAATTCCCGGCGTGACAAGATAGAGACCCTGATTTTGTAAAAGGTCTAGCTCGTGGGGCGAGCAAACGACCCCGGAGAGTCCTGATTTTTGAACTAAACTCGCCAATTCAGTCACATGCTGAGCGATCGGCTGAGGATTCATTACCGGCGGCAATGAGTTTTGATCCCAGGAAGTTAAAATGGTCACAGCGAGAATGCGAAACGGACGGATTTTACTTAGCTCCGCCTCTACCTTGGCCATTCTTTGCAGGGCTTCTGCTCCACTAAGGGCGTGAACTGTGACTAGCGAGGCACCAGCATCGAAGCTTGCGCGCACGGCGGCTTCCATCGTGGAGGGAATATCGAAGTGTTTATTATCGAGAAAGATAGGAGCTCTTTGCGACATCTCCTGCACAAACTCCATGCCGTAACGAAGACAAAGACGTGGGCCGAGCTTGATGCCCCCGACAACATCCCCGATTTGATCGGCGATTTTCAATGCTTGATCTCTGGTATCGACATCAAGAGCGAGGATTAGGGGATTTCTCATGGGGTGAGCGCGCAGGTTTTTATTCATGGAATAACTCCTGCGCTCCACCCTCTCATAAACTGGCAATCAGGTCATTTGTTTTCGACGATAATGAGCGTGTTCCACCCCATGACACGAATAGGATTGCCATTCACGTCACGAGCCACCCGGCCATTCTCATTGAATAAAGGCACAAGCTTTTGCGGCTGCGCCGAAACTTTATTCCACAGGATAATGGCGTTGTCTTTGTGGACACGAACACATCCTCCGGAAGCACGCCTGCCCAGTTCTTTGTAGTGATCGGGAGTGGTGGCATGGACTGCGACTCCCCCATTAAAGAACATCGCGTATTCCATATGGGCTTTCCAGGTATAGGAATAGTGGTCGCGCACTAATTTATAGGGCGAAAAAGTGCCGACGGGAGTTGTGGTCCAATACCAGCGACCGCTTTTGGCTTTTTCGTATTGTTCACGGCCGGTAGAAACCAGATAAGTTGCTGTCGGCATTCCATTTTCCATCACCTGCATTTGCTGCGCAGTGGGACCGATTGGAGCTTTGTTAATTCTTAGGACAATGGCGTATTCACGATAGACGTCGATACCGTCTTGAGCGGCGATGATTTCAGGATTAATCACAGCGGCACGCATTTCAGTGCGAGGGGCGCCAACTTCATTAGCGAGCTCATCCGTTGTCATCAAGTCATCTAAAGATTCATTTGTCGGCAGAACTTCGTTATCAGGTGGTGCATTCAGCGTGTCGGTTGCCGGCGATGTCGTGAGAGAAAATTCTTTATCGGCGAAGGAAGTTAAGGAAAATACTGAAACGAGCAACAACAAGGTAATGATTAAGGCTTTCATACAAACCCTCCTGTTATTGACACTCATAGATCCCTAGAATTAAGAATCTGCGCTGACTTCCGGTCGGTCAAAGACAATAAAAAAACGGAGAGAAATTCCCTCCGTTCGCCAAATTCATAAATAATTTGAAATCAACTTTTTCGGACCTAGGGCTTTACGTTTCCGAGGGAATTCAATATTCCACCCAACCAACCTCGAATCCACTCCCCGAGCCCATCCCAACGTCGCAAAACCGAACGTTGGAAAATTGGATTTATCAAGGCGCCAGGAGGAAGCTGTACTACCTGTACAGCGACGACAAAAATAGCAGGATGCTATTTTTGTCGTCAGCCCGTAGGGTTGAGGGCAGGAGCCCTCAACCCCGGCAACGCGGAGAAATCCGATTTGCCGACGTTCCCTAATAAGACTTTGCGAACAAGACCCACTTGGTTGCTGGCTTACCCGAGAAGATACAGTTTCCGCTGATTGGCTCTTGCTTCAAGGGGGCGCAACGCGGAGTTACTTTTAATTGAGCTAGCAATTCGTGGCCGATACCTTCTTCACACCATGGAACCAACGCGAATCCTGGGGCGGAGTTTTCTTCACCCTTGAAGTGCGCTTCGAATTCTTTCAGGTCTGTGATTTTTTTGATGTTGCTGTCACGGAAAGCTTTGGCTCTTTCGAACAAGCCGTCCTGGATTTCTTGCAACAAAGCACTGATGCCTTGAACGAAGGCATCGCGGGCCTGGCCGGCTTTTTCTTTCGGGCCTTTGTCACGACGGCCGACGAATACTTCGCCTTTCGCCATGTCACGAGGACCTACTTCTACACGCACTGGAACACCTTGTTTGATGTATTGCCATGCTTTATCGCCACCACGGATATCGCGGTCGTCGACTTTCACACGCACAGAGCCACCGTTGAAGCTTTGAGATTTCACTTCTTTAGCCAAGCTGTTTACGTATTCAAGAACCTGTGCTTTTTCAGCGTCGTTACGATAGATAGGTACGATCACCACGTGCAGCGGAGCGATTCTTGGTGGAACCACAAAACCGTTGTCATCAGAGTGAGTCATGATCAATCCACCGATAAGGCGAGTTGAAACGCCCCAGGACGTTGTCCAGGCTGTTTCTTCTTTACCCTCAGCACTTAGGTATTTGATACCAGAAGCTTTGGCAAAGTTTTGACCCAAGAAATGAGACGTGCCTGCCTGAAGAGCTTTTTTATCCTGCATAAGAGCTTCGATAGTATACGTATCAACCGCACCTGGGAAACGCTCGTCAGAAGTTTTCATCCCTTTGATCACTGGCATCGCCATATAATTTTCAGCGAAGTCAGCATAGACGCCCAACATTTGCAAAGTTTCGTCTTGAGCTTCCTTTGCCGTCGCGTGAACCGTATGGCCTTCTTGCCACAAGAACTCAGCTGTTCTTAGGAACATACGCGTACGCATTTCCCATCTCATCACGTTGCACCATTGGTTAATCAAAACAGGAAGGTCACGGTAAGACTTAACCCATTTTGCGAATTGATGGCCGATGATCGTTTCAGACGTTGGACGAATGATTAGTGGCTCTTCAAGTTCACCATCTGGAACCAGCTTGCCATTGCCATCACCTTTCAAACGGTGATGAGTCACGACGGCGCACTCTTTAGCAAAGCCTTCCACGTGTTCTGCTTCTTTTTCCAAAAAGCTTAATGGAATTAGCAATGGGAAGTAGGCGTTCACGTGGCCCGTATCTTTGAACATGCGATCTAGAACGGCTTGCATGTTTTCCCATACAGCGTAGCCCCAAGGTTTGATAACCATGCAACCACGAACCGGAGAATTTTCAGCCATATCAGCTGCCGTGATGACTTGTTGGTACCACTCTGGGTAGTTTTCAGAACGTGTTGGTTTAATTGCTGTATCTGACATGTGCTATTCCTTAAATGTCTTTTGTATCAATTCCGTAGGCTTTAATTTTTCTGTGCAAGTAACTTCTTTCAAGGCCGATCACTTCAGCGGTTTTCGAAATATTGCCGCCGTTTTCGTTGATCTTGCGAAGAAGGTATTCCTTTTCGAACTGCGCGCGGGCATCGCGGAACGTAGACAGGTCTTGCATCTCAAAACCTTTTTCATCGTCTTTGTCGATCAAACCTGCAAAACGCAAGTCATGAACGTCGACGAATTCCCCGGGAGTCAGGATGTATACGCGTTCGATAAAGTTTTTAAGTTCGCGTACGTTCCCCGTCCATTGGTGAGAAAGCATCTTGTTCATAGCTTGTTCACTGATGGCTTTTTTAGGGAAACCGCTTTCGCGAGCGACGTTATCAGAGAAGAAAGAAACCAGAACCGGGATGTCTTCCGGATGCTCGCGAAGAGCCGGTACACGGAAGGGAATCACGTTCAGACGATAGTAAAGATCTTCGCGGAAGCGGCCTTCTTTAACTTCTTTATCCAGGTCTTTAGAAGACGCCGCGATCACGCGCACATCATTTTCAATAGTTTCCGACCCACCGACACGGCGGTATTTTTTGTCATCAAGATAAGTCAAAAGTTTCGCTTGGGCGTCTTTATTCATTTCGCTGATTTCAGCGATGTACAAAGTTCCACCTTGAGCGAGGTCCAATTTACCTTTTTTCGCGCGATCCACCCCTGGCATTGCGCCTTTTTCAATACCGAAGATTTCTGATTCCAAAAGATCTTCAGGAATACCACCGCAGTTGATTTCAACAAACGGACGGCTCGCGCGAGCGCTAAGGTAGTGGATGTTTTGTGCGACAAGCTCTTTACCTGTGCCCGCTTCCCCTTGGATCAAAACCCAGGAGTTCGTCGGAGCCACGCGGGCAATCACTTGCTTGGTTGCTACGATCGAAGGTGCTTCGCCCACAAGAGCGATGGATTTACGAAGCTTGTTCAATAGAAGTGATTTCTCTTCTTTTGCTTGCTGGAAGCTTAGGATGTTTGAAATCACGATAAGGATTTTATCCATTGAAAGCGGCTTTTCGATGAAATCCCATGCGCCCAGCTTAGTTGCCTTAACCGCTGTTTCGATTGTTCCGTGACCAGAGATCATCACGAACTCAACATTCGGGAATTCTTTGCGAGCACGAGTCAACACCTCGATACCATCGAATTTACCCGGCATCCAGATGTCTTGGAAGACAACGTCTGGCTGAACGTCTTTGATCGCTTGCAGACCCGACTCCCCGTCGTGTGCGAGAAATACTTGATAGCCTTCATCCTTTAAAGAGGCTGAAAGCACATCACGAATTGGCGCTTCGTCGTCAATAATCAGAATTTTAGTCGATAGAGCCGTCATCACGGACCTTCTTTCTATTCTTCAGAGGGCTTCCAAGCGCCCACTTCGTTTACAGGGATCTCGATCACCAGTTTTAAACCTTTTGGATCATTGGCTGTCGCACGAATGAATCCATTATGGTCTTCGATGATTCTTTTTACGATAGGTAAGCCTAAACCAGTTCCGCCCTCTTTTGTAGAGTAGTACGGTTCAAAAATGCGGTTTCTTTGCTCTGCTGACACCCCGTCTCCATTGTCAGCCACTGTCATTCGCATGGTTTTGATGTCTTTTGAATAAAGTGTGGCTATTTGGACGGCGGGTTGTGGTTCTTTAGCCACAGCAGCCACAGCGTTATCCACAAGATTCACCAGGACACGGCGGAATTGATCGGGGTCGAATTTGAATTCCGGCAACTCTGTATCAGGTTTAAAATCAAAACTGACATTTGGATGAGCCTGGCGATAAAGCCCCAGGGATTCCTCAACTACGCTGTTGAAATTCGCAACCACGGGACGAGCCTGCGGAAGACGAGCAAAGTTACTGAACTCGTTCACCAGATTTTTTAAACCATCCACTTGTTTTACGATCATGGTCGTACATTCACTGAATGCCGGATCCGTAATCGAAGCACCAAACTTTCTTTGCAGGCGTTCCGCGGAAAGCTTAATGGGTGTCAGAGGATTTTTAATCTCATGGGCAATACGACGGGCCACTTCTGTCCAAGCGGCAGAACGTTGCGCATTCACGATCGGAGTCATGTCGTCGAACACCAGGACCTTACCCACGGCTTCGCCTTTTTCATCTTTAAGGATGGAAAGACTCATTAACAGAGGCACAGCCTCCCCCTGAACGTTCAAGCGGAATTCTTTTTGGATACTTTCGATTTTATGATCCTGCATTGTTTTCAGCAGGTCTGCGAAAGTACGGAAATACTCTAATGTTAAAAGCTCACGCACAGATTTACCGATGTAGCGTTCCGGATCGATTTTCAAAAGTTGAGCGGCGTGACGATTGATGGTGGAAACGCGCCCGGCCTGATCGACAGAGATCACGCCCGTATTCACATTACGAAGAACCGTATCCGTATAGCGCGCATGCTGATCGAGCTCTTCCAGAGTGTTTTCCAAAGTCACCGTCATTTGGTTGAAACTTGAAATCAGGTCGGTGATTTCCTCGGAACCGGATTTGATTTCCAGTGGAGTGTAATCTCCTCCCGCAATCCTGCGAGTCGCACGCCCCAATTGCACAATCGGAATCGAGAGCTGTCGGGCCAAATAGAACCCAAACCAGGTCGCCGCCAGCAAGATCACAAAGGTCATCAACACCAGGATGATCAGGTAAATAGATTTCAACGGATATTCGAGCGGATTGATATCCCGGAACTCATCATAGGCCGTCGAGATATCATCCATTTTACTGACGAGTGACAGCGGTAAAAAGCTGGAAACAACGATGGCACCTTTGTCAGCGCCCTCTTTGACCGGGACAATCACGCGCACCAGATTTCCATCCCCGAATTGATGGATGATGGAGGCTTCGGCTTGGACCTTAATACCTTTTTGCAGGAATTCTAGGGAGACCGCAGGCACCGTAGGAACGGTGTCATCTTCAGCAGAAACGACAACTCGCTTACCGAAAAGTGACGGATAATATTCCACCGCATCCAAACTGAATTCTTTGCGAAGTTGCTCGACTTTGCGTTTGATGTCGTTCGAATTACTTAACGGCCGGACGGAATCTGCAATCTGATGAGCAAAGTGGTAGTTCTTTTTCTTAGCATTGAAATAGTAGGCATTAGTGACTTCGATGGAGCTTTTTAGAACTCCCGCCATTTTGGCGCTAAACCACTTATCAAAGCTCGAGTTAATATAAAATACGGAGATGATAAACATCAGAACAGTCGGGATAAAGCTGAACGCGACGAACGCGGCGACAAGTTTTGCTTTAAGACTGCTACCGAAGATTTTACCTTGGCGCTCGACGAAGACCTTCACGATGTTTCGGAAGATCATGAACAACAATAACAACAACAGAACGATGTTAAAGTTTACGAGACCAAAGAAGAAGATACTGTGAACGAATGGAAGTTGCTGGCTGGTCGCGAACAATCTGATTTCAAACCAGGTCAACAGAACGAACATCAAAGAGACGACCAGAACGATTAAGATCTCTCGTCTTCTCTTTTTTAACTCCTGCGGACCATGTGGTAGAAACTCATCTCGGTCAGACACCCAGCACCCTTCGTTAGGCTTATAATGCTAAATTACTTTTTAGCTTTTTTCGCGGCTTTTTTTGCTTTAGCCGGAGCTTTCTTTGCTGCTTTCGCTGCCTTTGGAGCTTTTGCCTTTGCTGCAGCTTTTGGAGCTGGTTGAGCTGCCAACATTTTAGCAGTTTTCATCGTCGCTGGGATTTCACCCACCAAACCGATCATTTCCATGACAACTTGAGCAGCTTCTTCACCCTTGTTCATGTGCTCAGTGCTGCCTGTGCGAGCAATGGCTTGCTCTTCGTTTTCAGTTGTCAAAATACCGAAACCGATTGGTTTTTTATAATCCAGCATCAAGCGAGTGATACCGTCAGTTACTGAGTTGCAGACATAATCATAGTGAGAAGTTTCCCCACGGATAACAGCCCCCAATGCAACCACACCGTCGCAACCCGCATCCAAAAAAGCCTGGCAAGCTAGAGGTACTTCAACTGCGCCCGGAACCAAGGCCGCGTAAATTTCAACTCCCTCACAAGACTCAAGGTAAGAGATTGCTCCCTCTTCAAGTTTTTGAGTGATTTCAGAATTCCAGCGTGCAGTTACAACGCCAACTTTGATGCTTGCCATTAGTGAGCCCCTTTTAAATTTTCAATTGCCACAATTTCAACGATTTCCAAATCAAATGCTTTCAAACCGACTTTCTTTTCCGGTTTGTTAGTGATCAGACGAATTTTGTTCGCACCGATCTCGCGCAAAATTTGCGCGCCGATACCGTAGTCACGCTCATCCATCAACGGAGTGGATGGACGCAGATCTTCCATACCCATCAAAGCCTGAAGTTCTTGAGTCAAACCTTGAGTCCGGTTGTTCCCACGCAGAAGAACGAAAGCACCATGACCAGCATCTTCAATCATTTTTAGACTTTCGACAACTGACGATGCGCCTCTTTGCACAACGGCCATGAAATCACGAGTGAAGTTGTCCACGTGAACACGGATCAATGCAGCTTCGTCTTTTTTGATTTCACCTTTTTGAATAACCAAGTGTTCAAGTCCATCCACTGTGGAACGGAACACGCGGGCTTTGTAGCCCTCGCCGAAAGAAGCTGGCAAAGGAATGTTCGCCAATTCTTCAACCAAAGTTTCATTCGCCAAGCGGTAAGCGATCAGATCCACGATCGTACCAATTTTGATGCCGTGTTTTTTCGCGAATTCTTTCAAATCTGGAACGCGCGCCATGGATCCATCTGGATTCATCACTTCGCAAATGACCGCTGCTGGATTCAATCCTGCCAAACGAGCCAGATCCACAGAAGCCTCTGTATGTCCTGCACGTTTTAGTACACCACCGTGTTGGGCACGGATGGGGAAGATATGACCGGGCATATGAACGTCAGAAGGTTTTGCGTGAGGATTAGCTGCCACTTTGCAAGTGTGAGCACGATCCGCAGCGGAAATACCTGTAGAGATTCCTTCAGCGGCTTCGATGGAAACTGTGAAGGCTGTTTTGTTCGGAGCATAGTTGTACTCGTCACGAACCATCAATGGCAGTTGCAGACGATCCATTTGTTGAGGAGTCATGCACAGGCAAACCAAACCACGTGCTTCAGAGATCATAAAGTTGATCGCTTGGGCATTCACGTGATCTGTCGCAAGAATAAGATCACCTTCGTTTTCACGGTCCTCGTCGTCCACCAGAATAACGACTTTACCCGCTCTTACATCATCAAGAATTTCTGGGATTGTATTGAATGCCATCGAGTTAATCCTTTTTTACTTCCAAAGAACGTTGAATCGCGCGCGCCATATAATCCGGCTCCACATTGATTTTGCTACCAACCTTCATATCGCCCAAATTTGTGCGTTTGAGGGTTTCCGGAATCAGACAGACAGAGACCGTATTTTTATCAAGCTCGTTAACCGTGAGACTTACGCCATTCAGCGTGATGCTCCCCTTTTTCCAAACGTAAGGCAGGATTGTGTCCTGAACCTTTACGTCCAAAAAGAAGGATTCGCCGATAAGCTCGGATCTTGTCACGGAGCCCAAACTATCAACGTGGCCCGTCACCAAATGACCATGAATTCGGTCACCAAATCGCAAAGATCTCTCTAAATTGACCTTTTTGCCGATCCAGCTGTTTGGGTTCCAATCAAGAACCTTGATGGTTTCCGCTGCCAGAGCGAAAGTCATTTGATTCTCGTCAAAGGCTTCCACCGTCAGGCAAACACCATCGCAAGCGATGCTATCGCCGAGCTTTAAATCATTGAATTCAGAAGGTTTTTTAATTTTAATGCGATAGGCATTTTGAAGCTCTTCCGAGCTTTCAATTGGCATAACGGATTCGACGATTCCAGAAAACATAAGGGCCTCTGCTTGAATGGGCTGGAAACTACACTTTCACAGGGAGATTGGCAAGGAAAGCCACCCTATTTTCATTGTGTTGAAAGCCCGAACTGCCCGTAAATTCATTGACCTGGCTGAGTCGGATTCAGAAGATGAATTTATGAAAAAACTAATTGGTGTTTTATTGATTCTTGGCGGCCTTTATTCGAACTCAGCCCGGGCACAAAGCTCTAGTCAAAACCTGTCCTATGACCTCAGTGGCGGGATCGGAACCTATAATGGAAACAGCTATACGGAAATCGATCTGGGGCTAAATTGGTATTTGAAAGACTGGCTGAATTGGCGCAATTCCATTTTCACTCAATTCGGCTCCAGCATTAACACAACTTACGGTTTAGACACGGCGGCAATTTTTGGGACGGGTTTTTACTCCTCTCCAAAGTTCGGTGTTGAGGTCTTTGCCGGTCCCGGTTTGCGATTTGCCAACGAAGATGCCAGTGGTTATTTCGGAAAAGCCGGTTTGATTTTTGCCATGGGTCCAATACGAATTGGTGGCGGCGCCCAAGTGACGAAGTACTATGATACCCGCCGAGACAAATATGGATTCAAAATGCCAGACGAGGAAGTTCAGTACTTTATTGTTCTTTCTGGCGGGGGCGCTTTATAGGGGGAGACCAAAATGGAAAGCGGAGACATCATAGCAGAAAGTCCCGCTTTTATTTCTGCCCTGTCGTTAGCTCGCAAAGTTGCTGAAAGCTGCTCCAATGTTCTGATTACAGGGGAAAGCGGCACCGGCAAAGAAGTCATTGCCAAATTTATTCACTCCCAAAGCCCGCGAAATTCGCGAAGCTTCGTCGCGCTGAATTGCGCAGCCATCCCTGACAATTTATTAGAATCAGAACTTTTCGGTTATGCTCGCGGAGCTTTCACGGGCGCGCACAACAGCAAGACGGGATTGCTGGAAGAAGCCGAAGGCGGCACTCTGTTTTTAGACGAGATCGCTGATTTGGATATCAGTTTGCAAGCAAAGTTGTTGCGAGTTTTGCAGGAACGAAAAATCAAACGTCTGGGAGAAAACAACCTTCGCCCTATCAACATTCGTGTGATTGCCGCCACCCATGAAAATTTAAACCGGGCCGTACACACTAAAAAATTTCGCGAAGATCTTTTCTTTCGTTTAAACGTCATCAGCATCAATGTGCCTTCGCTGCGTGAACGTCGCGAAGATATTCTGCCCCTTGCCACACATTTCATTAGAAAGTTTTCGACCATCAACGCGAAGACAATATTCGGCCTGACACCGGCGGCGAATGACTATTTACTGAAAGAGTCGTGGCAGGGAAATGTGCGTGAACTGGAAAACCGAATTGAACGTGCGGTGGTCCTGGCTCTGAATTCTCATATCGACGTTGAAGATCTGCATCCACAAGCCATGTCGCTGACTCAACAAAAACGAAACACGATCGGTTTTTTAAGAGATAAAGTAAACGAATGTCCTTCCAAAATTCTATCCATCGACGACATGAATCGACTCTATATCGAATACGCTTTGTCGCTTAACAACGGTGCGAAAGAAAAGACCGCCCGCGATTTAGGCATCGACCGCAAGACTCTTTATCGCAAACTTGGGAAACGACACCACACTTTGTGATAGTTGGCATCTGCTTTGCTTAAGCAAATGCTAGTAACACCACTGAGGAGGTCTGCATGTTACGGGCTGCAATCGCATTTTTCATTTTAGCCATCGTAGCGTTCGTTTTAGGCGCCAATGGCGTGGCGGGATTATCAATGGAGGTCGGAAGACTGCTGTTGATTGTGTTCTTGGTACTGGCTGTAATCAGCTTCTTCGTCAATATGATTGGCCGAAGAGGACCAAGGTAAGAAATCCCGAGGGTCAAATTGCCCCGAATATAGGGAAAGTTTCCCCGGGGCACTTTGACTCCCTTATCACTTAAAATCTGCGCTTCTGCAAAAAAAGAAGGGCTTCCATTCTAGAAGCCCCATCTCAACCTTACATATTTAGGTCACTATTTTTCCAGACTATCTTCTTCCAGAAGAATTTCTGTCCGTAGAGTTTTGGGAAGGTTTTTGAGAAGACTTGTTCAGATTCTCATTGCGGTTAGAGCTGTTAGAAGATTCTCTTCTTTGGTCTTCAGCTCTGTTGCCAGATCTGTCTGTTGAAGAGGAAGAAGAATTTTGCTTGTTGAATTTGTCAGTTCCCATTGTAGGACTCCTATAAGATAGGCAAGCATCATTGCCTGCCTATCCGAGGAGTTAGCCAAAGTCGTGCCAACATTTAGAATGTCAAATGATTGGAATCCGCTTTCACTTCGACTGTGTCACCTGCTTTTACACCGCCACTGATGATCTGTTTTGAGAGTGGATTTAACAACTCTGTTTGGATCACACGCTTTAAAGGACGAGCCCCATAAATCGGGTCGTAGCCTTTCCGAGCCAGGAACTCCACAGCTTCTTTGCTGAAAGAGATACCGATCTTTTTGCCTTTCAATCTTTGAGCAACCAGATCCAACTGCACCTGCACAATGCCCGCAATTTGCTCCTGCCCCAAAGAGTGATAGATCACAACTTCATCGATACGATTCAAAAACTCTGGGCGGAAATGTTCACGCAAGGCTTCTGTCACCGCTTTTTGTTTTGCATCGTCGTTCATTTTTGGATCTAAAATCGATTGCGAACCCACATTCGAAGTCATGATCAAAACAGTGTTTTTAAAATCCACCGTGCGACCTTGACCATCTGTCAATCGACCGTCGTCCAAAACCTGCAACAGTATATTGAATACATCCGGATGAGCCTTCTCGACCTCGTCCAACAAAACGACGCTGTAAGGTCTGCGACGAACGGCTTCAGTCAATTGACCACCCTCTTCGTAGCCCACATATCCCGGAGGTGCTCCCACCAAACGAGACACGGCGTGTTTTTCCATGTATTCACTCATGTCGATACGAACAACTGCTTGCTCATCATCGAACATGAATTCAGCCAAGGCCTTAACGGTTTCAGTTTTACCGACACCCGTTGGCCCCAGGAACATGAAGGTTCCAATGGGACGATTCGGATCGGAGATCTCGGCACGGGCTCTGCGAATGGCATCTGCCACCACCGTCAATGCATGATCCTGACCAACAACGCGTTTTTTAAGCTCGTTTTCCATGTGCAAAAGTTTTTGGCTTTCACTTTCAAGCATTTTGCTAACCGGAACACCCGTCCATTTCGCGACAACTTCTGCCACGTCTTCAGGACCCACTTCTTCTTTTAGCATGCGGCTTTCGTTGCCATTTTGCTCTTTGCTACGTTCTTCCATGGCTTTGAGTTTGTTCTCGGTCTCTGGAAGTTTTCCGTATTTTAGCTCGGCGGCTTTGCCTAAATCGCCTTCACGCTCGGCTTTGGAAATTGCGACCTTAAGGTCTTCAATGTCCGCTTTGAGTTTTTTGATCTGAGTGATACCACCCTTTTCAAATTCCCATTGCTCGCGCAAAAGCTGGTTCTTGGCGCTCAGACCTGCGATCTCTTTATCGATCACGGTGATGCGTTCCTTCGCACCTTCTTCTTTTTCTTTTTTCAAAGCTTCTTTTTCAATTCGCAGCTGCATCAACTCACGCTCGATTTTATCCACTTCTTCAGGGACAGAGCGAGTCTCGATACCCAACTTACTTGCCGCTTCGTCGATCAAGTCGATCGCCTTGTCCGGCAAGAAACGATTGGTGATGTAACGACGAGAAAGTTTCACCGCCGACACCAACGCCGAGTCAGTGATTCGAATCCCATGATGCACTTCGTACTTTTCTTTCAAGCCACGAAGAATCGTGATCGCATCTTCCTCGCTGGGTTCTTCGACCATGACCGTTTGGAAACGACGCTCAAGGGCCGCATCCTTTTCGATGTACTTGCGATACTCATCCAGCGTAGTGGCACCGATACAGCGAAGTTCGCCACGGGCCAAAGCTGGTTTTAACAATTGACCAGCATCCATTGCCCCATCCGTCTTACCAGCACCAACAAGTGTATGAAGTTCGTCGATGAATAGAATAATCTGACCTTCGCTGGACGTGACTTCTTTGATGACCGCTTTCAAACGATCCTCAAATTCACCGCGGTATTTTGCACCTGCGATCAACGCTCCCATATCCAAGGACATCAATTTTTTACCAATCAAATTATCCGGCACATCGTGCTTCAAGATCCGAATCGCCAAACCTTCGGCAATTGCTGTCTTACCCACACCCGGCTCCCCGATCAAAACAGGATTGTTTTTTGTACGACGGGACAACACCTGCACCACGCGACGAATCTCTTCGTCACGACCAACCACAGGGTCTAGTTTCCCTTCGGCGGCTAAAGCCGTCAGATCACGGGCGTACTTGGTCAAAACCTCGTACTTGTTTTCTGGATCGTCATCAGTGACTTTTTGATTGCCACGCATTTCTCTTAAAGAGTTTTTAACTTTATCTGAGGTCAGGTTGAACTTTTTAAAGAATGCATTCAACTCTCCATCAGTTCCTTTTAGCATCGCTAAAAAGAAGTGTTCTGTTGAAATATAGGCATCGCCCCACTCGTCTGCCTCAACCTCCGCCCCGCGGAAAATTTTCTCCAGGCGTGGACTGGCAAACTGTTTTTGCCCGCCACCCGTGACAGTCGGAAAGCGATCGACTTTTTTACGAAGTTCACTCAAGAAGTCCGCTTGAGCGACGTTTAGTTTGTCTAGAAGACGAGGGATGATCCCCTCACTTTGCTGTACCAGCTCTAACAAGAGATGTTCAGGCTCAACAGATGGGTTTGACTTGCGTTCAGCCAGCTTTGCAGCGGCCTGCATTGCCTCTTGGCTTTTTCGCGTCATTTTTTCAATATCATTGCTCATATCACCTCCATCTGCTTAAAGGATGAGGTCTATTTCGCCATTGTCAACTCTAAGGAATCGATAAAATGCCTGGTATTGTTAATCCTAAAGGAAAGGGAAAATCTCAGCCCCGCATCCGTCCCTCGATGCATAAGGACAGAGTCAATCCTAGCGACTTTATGAAGTATGACACTCGCTTTTCATGCGAAGACTGCACCCATTTTGATGGCGAAAAAACTTGTACCATTGGGTACGACACCCGCCATCACCTTAAAGCCGTTCAAAATCACCAGTATGAATTGGCAGGAAACATGGCTTTCTGCCGTTTTATCGAAATCGTTTAGCCGGTGGCCAGTCGAGCCTTCAGGCCCCGAATTTTTATGAGCTTATGAATCTCAATGACCGCCAAAACAGATATAGCCATCATCAGCATTCGAACCCATTCCTGAACTGGAACCGCTCCCACCCCAAGCAGGTCACTTAAACCTGGAGTGTACATCGCAGCAATATGAATGCCTTGCGCGAGAACCGCTCCGCCCAATAAAAATGGATTACGAAGAGGGTTGAGTTTAAAAATCGATTTTTCTTCTGAACGGCAATTTCCCAGCATCAAATTTTCGAACAACACTAAGAAGAGCAATAGATCATTGCGAGCCATGTCGATGCCAATTCCACTCTGCAAAAGCTGGTGGAAATACCAATAACCCATCCCCCCAATGACGACGGCCGATAAAATCACTCGTTCTAACATCAAGCGATCAAATATCGGCTCATTGGGCCTGCGTGGACGATGGTCCAGCTCATCCCCCTCACCGGGCTCAAAGGACAATCCAATGTCTTGAATTCCATTAGTTACAAGATTTAGCCACAAAATTTGCGCTGCTGTCAGGGGCATTGGGGTATCGAATATAATACTTAACACAAAGATCAGCATTTCGGCGGCAGCTGTGGAAATTAAAAGATAAACGACCTTGCGAAGATTATTATAAACAATGCGTCCCTGCTCGACTCCTGCGACTATGGATGAAAACTTGTCATCGGTCACAATCAGGTCGGCTGCTTCCTTGGCAACATCGGTTCCGCTAAGACCCATCGCCACCCCCACATTCGCCGCTTTCAACGCTGGCGCATCGTTAGCACCATCACCGGTGACGGCAACAAAATAGCCTTGCGCAATTAAACTTTGAACGATCTGTAACTTCTGTTGTGGTTCAACACGCGCAAACACTTTCGCCAAGGAAATCAACTTAATGAGTTCAACTCCGCCTTTGCATTTTTTCAATGCAGGGCCCGTTACCACATCGTCGATCGAGTGAGCTAGGTCCAACTGTCTAGCAATCGCAAGTGAGGTCTTGGGATGATCTCCTGTCACCATAGCAACACGAATACCCACACGTTGACAGTGACGAACCGCCTGAGCAGCGTCTGGGCGCAAGGGATCGATCATTCCGACAAGCCCATAAAAAGTCAGTCCTGTGAGCGGCTTTTGAATTTCTTTTACCGCCCCGGAGACAGACTTTCCTGCCAAGGCTAAAACTCGATATCCCGCCTCGGCCATCCGATCAGCCTGCTTTAAAATCTGCTCGGAAGAAAGATGGTGTTTATGGCCGTTCACGTACATTCGATCACACATCGGAAGCAATTTTTCAACGGCACCCTTCGCAGATATTAGCGGATTTTGTTCGACTCCGGCATGCAACGTCGCCGCGTATTGGTGCTCTGGCTCGAACGGAATATCATCGATCAGTAAATCATCAGAGACCGCACTGATCTGCCCCTTTCGCCCCAGAACTAAGAAGGCCAGATCGACAGAATCTCCGTGGCCCATCCAAACGCCTTCCTGTTGAAAAAGCTGAGCCTCATTGCACAAAACTCCGCACCGAATGAGCGAGGCCAACTGGCTGTCAACGACGTGTACGTTGCCGGGATCTAGACCGCTCCCCTCAATGACGTGCTCTTTCCCGTCGGGCGTTACAATCTTTTGTACTGTCAGCTGATTCACCGTCAGAGTTCCAGTTTTGTCGGTCGCAATATAGTTACACGAGCCCAGCGCTTCAACCGCAGGAAGTTTTCTGACGATTACATTTTTCTTGGCCATGCGACGACTGGCGACAGCTAAAGCCACTGTCAAAGCGACGGGAAGACCTTCGGGAATCGCTGAAACAGCCAATGCTACACTGAATACCAATACATCATAGTAATTGTGTCCCCTCCAAAAAAGAAGCCCCGCCATGACAGCCGTCACCACCAGCAATGAAATAGCGATATTCTGAGTGAGTTTTTCCATACGAATCAAAAGCGGTGTTCCCGCGGACTCTTCTATATTCAGGGAATTGGCAATTTTTCCCAACTCCGTCTGAATACTGACAGCCGTCACCAAGCCCTTCCCCCGACCTCGAACTACCAAAGAGCCCGTAAAAGCCATATTTTTTCGATCACCTAAGGAAGCATGTTCCTCAGAAATTGATTCCGCATATTTAAAAACCGTCAGAGACTCTCCCGTAAGCAAGGACTCATCGACTTCCAAGGCGTGAGTCGCCAGAAGTCGCAAATCTGCAGGCACCTTATTTCCAGATTCCAATAGCACAACGTCTCCAACCACAATTTCCAGTGACGGAATTTCTCGCTTCTCCCCATCTCTTAATACCAATGATTTAGTTTCAGCCATGCGACGTAAGGCTAAAGCACTGTTCTGTGCACTCTTCTCCTGAGTCGTCCCAATAATTGAGTTTATTAGTAAAATAACGGCGATAAAAATAGCATCTCTGGCATCACCAATAAGAATGGCAATGATTCCCGCTACCAGAAGAATGTAAATAAGAGGACTCAAAAACTGTCCTAAGAATATCTGCCAAAGAGGCTTGGGTTTCTTTGTCGGAAACACATTGAGTCCATACTTCTGCAGTCGCAAACTTGCCTCTGATGACGACAGTCCTTGTTCGGGTGAGGGCTCCGTTTTAGCAATTTCCACGATTGAACTTCGATAGGGCTCGCGACTTTTTTCAATTTGCATTTATAAATTGTTGGATGTTTTCGTTCACGTGACAGTAGGATTGTTAACACTCGGCGATGTTTATTATCACAGCCACTTCCAACCATCGTCGCAATGGAAACTTTGACATTATCTTAGTCGAGGAAAACGCCCGTTTTCCCTCTGAAAGTATTGTATCTTAGTGATTCAGGACAATCCTACGTCGGGAATCCAGGATCCGGCCTTCGACTAGTATTGTTTAAAAAAGACAAAACCCGCCTCTCGTCCTGTCAAGACAACCCTACAAATCCCGATCTTAATCACATCAAAGATTCACTCAGAAGGAGTCAAGAGAGAAGGTCACTCTCTTGCTAATACCGAAAGGAGGGCCTTCAAGGATGAAATAATAATGAACAACAGATTGTTCAAAGCTGTGCGCTGGAACAAGAGGTTGAGAAACCTGAATGAACATAAAGCACAGCATGGTCCCAAAGGCTAAAAGGCTAAAGCACAGACTCGGATGTCAGTGCCGGGAAAGCAGAGTAGGTTCTGCAATCCCAAAACAACAATCAAGGAAGGTTATGAATATGAAAAACAAATATTAACGGAGGAATTTAAAATGGGAATGAGAGTAACAACAAACATGGCTGCTATTAACGCTCAAAGAAACTTGGTTGGTTCACAAAGAACTATCAACGATTCAATGGCGAAATTGGCTTCTGGTTCACGTATCAATAAAGCTGCTGACGATGCTGCAGGTTTGGCGATTTCTGAAAGCTTCAAAGCTCAGATCCGCTCTGCTAATCAAGCACAACGCAATGCGAACGATGGTATCTCTATGGTTCAAACTGCTGAGGGTGGCTTGAATGAAATCGGTAACATCATCGTACGTCTACGTGAGCTAGGTATCCAGGCTTCTTCTGACACTATCGGTGACAAAGAGCGTGGCATGTTGAATAAAGAGGTTGTTCAGCTTAAAGACGAAATGCAACGTATCGCTAACGTTACAACTTGGGGTACTACGAAATTGTTGGATGGTTCTTCACCAAGCTTCGATTTCCAAGTAGGTATCCATAACAACGCAGAAGAAGATCGTATCTCCTTCAAAGCGCAAGAAAACGTAGCTACTTTGGATTCTTTGGGTCTTGCTGGTATCGACTTCTCTTCTAAAGAAGGTGCTCAAGAGTCTTTGAACAAACTTGATGACGCTCAAACTTCAGTGAATGGTACACGCGCTAACTTGGGTGCCCTTCAAAATCGTTTGACTTCAACAGTAGACAACTTGGGTGTAACAGTTGAGAACATGTCTGCAGCTAACTCACGTATCCGTGACACAGACGTTGCTCAAGCTTCTTCAGAGATGACTCGTAACAACATCTTGTTGCAAGCTGGTACTTCAACTTTGGCTCAAGCGAACCAAACTAACCAATTGGCTTTGAAACTAATCGGTTAATTTCGGCTCAACGGACTGAACGAAGTTACTTAAAGAACTTGAACCCGGTAAGGAAACTTGCCGGGTTTTTTATTTTGCGCATTAAAATCAAATACTTAGACACCCTTAGCATCTTGCTCTCACCCGGCTCAATCGCTCTTGACTTCAATGAAGTGAGTCCCTTGAGTAAAAACTTTTGTTCGCCCTTTTATTTCGGTAATGAAAGGCGTTTCCCCTCTGAACCAGACTAAATGTTGAAATTCTATTTTGAATTGCCTCACCTGCCAAACCTCGTTAGTCTATGAGGGCATTGGATTTTTACATACGACTACCTCGAGGGAGCAACGCCATGGCAAAGAAAAAAGCAAAAGCAAAACCTGCAAAAAAAGTAACTAAAAAGGCTGCAAAGCCAGCAAAAAAAGCAGTTAAAAAAGCTGCAAAACCTGCGAAAAAAGCAGCTCCTAAAAAAGCCGCTAAAAAAGTAACTAAGAAAGCCGCTAAGCCAGCTAAAAAGGCTGCTCCTAAAAAGGCTGCTCCTAAAAAAGCTGCTGCAAAGAAAGCCGCTCCTAAAAAAGCCGCTAAAAAACCTGCAGCGAAAAAAGCAGCTCCAAAAAAAGCCGCTGCGCCTAAGGCTCCAAAAGCACCTAAAGCTGAAAAAGAAGTAAAAGCAGCAGTAGCGCCAGTGGAAATCGCTTCTGATTTCGACGACGAAACTGAAATGGATGCAATCGTTGATATCGAAGAAGAATCTGTATCTTCTGATGACGAATGGAACGACGAAGAAGAAGCTGAAGCTTCTGACGACTCTTTCGAAGACATGGAAGACGAAGAATCTGAAGACGACATGCAAGAAAAGTCTAATGATGACGACGACGAAGACGAAGAAGATGAAGAAGGCGACGACGAAGGTTACTTCTAATCTTAAAATTGCATAGTGCGATTAAAAAAAGGGAGTCAACGACTCCCTTTTTTATTATCATCGCCTGATGTACAAACATCTGTATCAAAGATTCCTGAAAGCGAACCCTGCCCAACTTCACTTTGCCTGCCATAGTCATCACTACTGGCCGGATGTCACCCGCGAAGCCCAACTGCAATACTGGGACGATACGACCAAATATGTCGATGGAAAATGGGAGCACATCTTTTCAGTGAAGGTGCCTCAAGCGCAAAAACTGATTTCGGAAGTTCTGAATCTTTCCCACCCTGAACAAATCGTCTTTGCCCCGAACACTCATGAGTTTGTTTTTCGCCTGTTGAGTTCCTTGGATTGGGGAAATAAAATTCGCGTGCTAACGACAGATTCGGAGTTTTATTCTTTTGATCGTCAAATCAACCGCCTATCCGAGTTGCCCCAATTTGAAGTGGTAAAAGTACCGACACAACCCTTTGATACTTTTCACGAGCGCTTTGAGCAGGCTATGGAAGCTGCTGACTGGAACTTGATTTTTTTAAGTCATGTGTTCTTTAATTCAGGATTGGTTTGTGATGTGGAGCGCCTGGCGAAAGATGCTCCGTCTGACTGCCCGTTCATAATTGATGGCTACCATTCCTTTATGGCGGTCCCGTTAAATATAAAACCGATTCAGGACAAAGTTTTCTATCTGGGTGGATCTTATAAATATGCTCAGGGTGGCGAAGGGTGTTGCTTCTTGTATGTTCCGCCGGCGACTCGTCACCGCCCAATGTACACCGGCTGGTTTGCGGAGCTTTCAAAACTTTCAGCCATTGGCGATGAGGTTGGTTATCCGGTGGATGCCCTTCAATATGCGGGAAGCACTATGGACTTTACGGCCATGTACCGCTTGATCGCCACACTTGAGAAATTCAAAGACGAAGGCCTGACGGTTACAAAGATTCATCAGATCGTTCAACAAAATCAGCAGTTATTTTTAGAAGAACTGGAAAAGGTAAAACATCCTTTGGTGAATCGCGGAAGCTTGCTGGTTTCTGAATTAAAAAACCATGGTCACTTTTTAACTTTCGACCTACCGTCGACAGAAGCGACTTCCGAGCTGGTTAAAAAAATGAAAACCCGGGGTCTTTATACGGACTCCCGGGGCTCACGTTTAAGATTTGGTTTTGGGCTTTATCACGATGCCGCCGACATTATCGCGGCGGTCGCGAAAATCTAACTATTCAACTTCTGGAAGGTCAGACATTGAACCAGTAGTATCTTCTGTTTGTGCAGAAGGTTGGTATTGGTGAACCGGAGCTGGCGCTTGACGGCGGTATTCCTGACGACCGCTAGTGTAAGTGCCATTTTCGCGAGCCGTAAGTTCTTGGATCGCTTGTTGGCGAGCCGCCTCTTCACTCATTGGAACGAAGATATCGCCATTAGTTAACTGGCTTTGTTGTTTATAGATACCCGGCACCACCAAAGCACAACGACGAGCTGATTCTTCAGCCGACATCGATTTTTTCGCATCGTACACGCAGTTCAAGAAATCTGATTCTTGTTGAGAAGATCTGCTGCTAGCACAAACCTCAGTAGCGGTGATTGATTTAGGACTTTGCGCTTGAGCGATACCCATTGGCAAACCGACATAGTTCATGTTCGCCATACAAGTTGCGAAAGCAGCACCGTCTTCACGTGTTCCAGAGTTACAAGAAATATACGCTTGTGATTGATCCACCTGATTTAAACGGAAGTTCATCAGAGACTGAACACACACATTAACTTGATCAGGTCTTTGAGACATAGTCGCTAAGCCTACTGAAGCACTCAAAGTGACTACTGCTGTTGCGATAAAAACTTTAAATGATTTCATAATTCCGCCTCGTACGCCCAATGATGGGCAAAAGTTAGTTTTTCAACACCAACTAACAAAGCACGATCCAGACCACCCTCAAATTGAAATAAACACAGGCTCAGGTGTAAACGTATTAAACAGAGACAATCCCCGCCGCTCCAAGAAGCGCAGTTGAATCATGAGGTTCCAGGAAATAAAAAAGCCCTGTGAGGGGAAGAGAGAGGAACCCCCACAGGGCCTTAGAACGTTAGTCAATTTTCGAAGAGCCGCTCCGACAGTGCCGGAGCATAGGTCGACTACTTAGCTGGCTTCGTGTGAACTGCGAATTTTTCGAACTCGCCGTACTCGTGAAGTTTGTTATAAAGAGTCTTGATCGTGATACCCAAGTTATTAGCAGCTTGAGTTTTGTTACCACCGAAGTGCTGAAGAGCCTTCAAGATGTAACGTTTTTCAAGATCGTGCAAAGTCATGTTTGGATCGTATTCGATCACGTCTTTTTGAGTCTCAGGGTTTCTGATGTTCTCTGGAAGATCGTTCAACATGATCATGTGACCATCAGACAAAATCTGAAGACGCTCACATACGTTTTGAAGTTCACGGATGTTACCTGGCCACTCGTACTTCATCAAAATTTTCATCGCATCGTCAGAAACCGTACGACCACGGTTCAAGTATGCGTGTTGAGAGTTGTTAAGGAAGTGATTTACCAATGAAGGGATATCTTCCTTACGACGACGAAGTGGTGGAGCACTTACTACGATCGTGTTGATACGATAGAACAAGTCTTCACGGAAGTTACCGCGAACAACTTCTTGGTCCAACTCACGGTTCGTAGCACAGATCAAACGGATATCTACTTTGATAGGGTCTTTGCCACCTACGCGGAACATTTCGCCTTCTTGAATGAAGCGCAAAAGCTTAGCTTGGATAGCTGGATCCAATTCACCGATTTCGTCCAGGAACAATGTCCCGCCGTTAGCCGCTTCAGCCAAACCGATTTTACGGTTGTAAGCGCCAGTGAAAGAACCTTTTTCGTGACCGAATAGTTCAGACTCAAGCAAGGTCTCACGAAGAGCACCGCAGTTGATTGCAACAAACGGTTTGTTTTTGCGGCTTGAACGATCGTGGATAGAGCGAGCGATCAACTCTTTACCTGTCCCTGACTCACCAAGAACCAGGATGTTTGCGCCTGATGGAGCTACGCGATCAATCATTTTCATCAGGTTGCCCATAACTTCGGAAGTGTAGACAATGGTCTTGTTTTCCATCACTTTGGAAGTTGTGTTTGTATTCCACATAACTTGGTTAGCATTCTGAGAAGAGGGCAGGATCGTAGAATTGTTATCGTTCATGGCTCCACCTTTCGGTAACGTTCTTCATAAGAGTTTTGGATGCTGTCTCACTTTGAATGACTCAGTGTGAGACGCTTCCGACGCATTGAGTTATAACCTTAGTCCTGTACCTTTTTCAATAAAAAAAATGCATGGCGTTAGAATTTTTTTATTAACCATGCCCGGAGCCGATACTTTAGGGTGCTTATGAGCAAGGCTTTTCAGCTCTCTCAAAACATAGATAAATATCTGAAATACATGACTTTTATTAAGTCAGCCTCACCCCTTACAATCAAGCACTACACCCTGGATTTGCAGCAGGCTTTCGAATTAGACAAATCCTCACAATCGAATAAAAACTCATATACTGAGGCTGAATTGATGGCTGCGGTGAGGGCTGCTTTCAACCGCTGGGCTCCCCTTTCTCTGGCTTCCAGGAACCGAAAAGCTGCTACTTTGAAAAGCTTCTTCCATTGGGCCTATGTGATTGAGAGCCTTTTAGAGAGAGATCTGTCCCTGCAGGTCACTTGCCCTAAGGTGCCGCGGAAACTGCCCCACTTCATC
Organism: Bdellovibrio sp. KM01; assembly: GCF_013752535.1. NCBI lineage: Bacteria > Pseudomonadati > Bdellovibrionota > Bdellovibrionia > Bdellovibrionales > Pseudobdellovibrionaceae > Bdellovibrio > Bdellovibrio sp. KM01. The sequence goes on along the minus strand of NZ_CP058348.1, from coordinate 760,274 downwards.
AGCGTCGATGAAGCCTTGGCGGTCCTGCATGCCTTCGATGGAAAACACCAGGTTCCCTTACGAGAAAAGGTCCTGTTCCTTCTGCTTTATGGCGGAGGTTTGCGGATCAGTGAAGCGTGCACTTTACGTTGGGATTCTGTTCAGCTTCAGCAGAAAACTTTGCGCGTGATGGGTAAGGGAAACAAAGAACGAGTTGTCGCTTTACCAAACCTGACCGTTCAAGCCCTGCAGAAATGGAAAAAGGAATCAGGTTTCAGCGACTATGTTTTCGGTGATGCACCTCTGGTGCAAAGAACTGCCTATGAGATGGTTCGCCAAAGCGGCCAACGCGCAGGACTTCTAAAGCCACTGCATCCCCATGCCTTAAGACACAGTTTCGCCACTCATCTGTTATCCAGCGGAGCAAACTTGCGCACGCTGCAGGAAATGCTCGGCCACGAAAGCTTGCAGGCGACAGAAAAGTACACTCACCTTGGAATCGATCAACTAGCGCGAACAATGGAAGCACTTCACCCATTAGGCAAAGGCAAATAACCTTTTAGATTACTGCGTGAGCAATATAATGTCTTACCATATTTTCGACGTTATTTAATTCTTCGTCGACGACTTGGCGATGGATCACCAGCGTATTGGTTTCTGCAAGATTTGTTTTTAGGAACGGGCCCATCCACGGTTCTGGTTGAATCACACCTTGTTGAAGCAAGAAGCGCAGATAGAAATGCATCTTTAACACTAAAACGTCTTGCGCGATTTCAATCGACTTTAAGGTGTGACCTAAAAGATTGAACAGAAAATCGGAATGCTTATCCCCTTCTTGCGAAACCTTGCCCACGCAATCTAAAACATGCAGAGCAAATTCCAGATGATCGTAGTCTTGGCGAATACCGGGGAAATCATTGATTAAGGAAGCTTCCTGCAACGTGTGCAGCTTCCCCTCGTCCGAACTCTCTTTGTAAGTGAAGGAGACAAAGTGCGTGGGTTCCAGAATCCCGCCGCCGAAACGCTTTTTACTTTTTAAAGCGCCGCGAGCAATGAAAGATAACTTCTCTCCCTGAGGAGAAATTGCGTGCAAAATCAAGTCGGACTCGCCGTACTTCATTTTGCGCAAAATTATAAATTTATCTTTAGCTTGGGACATTCCCCATGTTTAGACGGTCCAAGTCTGCTCTTCAAGCAGTTCTTGATAACTTTCGCGAAGGAAGGTCGCAAATTGAGGATTCTCCAGAATTATCGGGCTCACGATCAGCAAACCTCGCAGCGTTTCATTGGACGGAGATGGCTCCCACCAATGCGAGAACATTTTTACACCCGACCAGTGACACATATTGGTGCTGTCCAATTGCAACCAGCCTTCTTCAACTGAGATTCCCAGTTTTGCAAAGACCTTTTCCGCCAATGCTTCGGCACTGGTGTTTTTAAAGATAAGGACCGCACGATCATACAGACGTGTCTGTTCAGAATTAAAGTAAGGCTTGGCGATATCCTGAAAAGAACCTTCAAAAGAGCCAATCAAATTCGGATTCAATTTTCGTCCTTCACTTGCCAGAAGCGCTTCTTGCAAAACATCCGCGTGGTTCCAGTCCATGTTTTGCACCATCATCGGAGGACAGCGGAATCTTTCACCCAAAATCGCGAGTGATAGATTTCCAGTGTAGGAACAAAGACGAACCGAATAGGGGCGCAAGGCCTCTGTCTTTTCGTGAAAATGTTTGAAATGAGAGATACGGAAAGAATAGATGCGTTTTTCGTTCAGAATTCTATCGAGTTCATCCACGAAGGGATATGTTTCCCCCGTGACAGGATGATCCTCTGCAAAAACCACGAAGTTGGTTTCTTTTTTTAATCCGTCAGCCCACGTTTTCACATCCTGCAATTGCAGGTGCGACAGAATATTTACTTCGTAAGTTTCTTTGTAATAGTACGGCAGCAGGTTTTCAAAGGCAGGTGTTTGACCTTTGATAAATCCGATCGCTTTTTTATGCGCAAGAAATTGAGCACTGCCTTGAGTGATCTCGAACACGGCATGGGCCAAGCCTTTATAGGCACGAGCCCGCAAAGGATCTGGCAATCCCATTTGCGTTTTTAAAGAGTCATTGAGCTCATCCCAGGTTTCCGGTCGAACAACATCGATGTACATATCATGACGCTAACATCTATTTTGCCAAATGACTTTGGGACAAAGGTCTGTTTTCCCACGTTGTTTACGAAAAATAATTATCTTTCATCTCCCCTGACATCGAACGTAGCGGAGTACAAGTTTAACAAGCCGCTCCAACCCCGTCCTAAATGGTGCTTCAGGACGCGACACTTATTGGCGCAGGGGTGAATTATGTATCGAAAAGATTGCCCGTCTGTTAGATTTTTAGTGAGAGGTACAAATGACAAAGAAAAGAATTGAATGGCCAGTGGCGCTTTTTCTGACGCTAAACCCGCTGATCACGTTCATCCTCATGCCGATTTACTTCTATATGCACGGCTTTGAGTTGGGAATCGCACTTTTTGCGCTTGTTTTCGCAGCTGCTACAAATTTAAGCATCACTGCAGGTTATCACCGTTTATTTTCACACAAAAGCTATGATGCACATCCAGTGGCTAAGGCGATCTTTTTGCTAATTGGTGCTTCTGCATTCCAAGGCTCTGCATTGAAATGGTCTTCTGATCACCGTCGTCACCATACGCATATCGATGGCGAAAAGGATCCTTACAACATCAATGAAGGTTTCTGGTACGCACATATGGGCTGGATGTTCTTTAAGGACTCTGTAGACCAAAAAATCCAAGCTCCAGATCTTGAAAAAGACTGGATGATCAACTTTCAGCATAAATACTATGGCTATGTAGCGATCGCTACTGGCTTTGTGGTCCCAACTTTGATTGGTGCTGCAATGGGTTCTTGGTTGGGCGGCTTGGTTATCGCCGGTGGCCTAAGAATTTTCCTTACTCAGCAATCAACTTTCTTTGTGAATTCTTTGTGCCATACATTGGGCAAACAAACTTATTCCAAAGAAATCTCGGCGCGTGATTCTTGGTTCGTAGCGGTTCTGACTCATGGCGAAGGTTACCATAACTTCCACCATAAATTCCAAATCGATTACCGCAACGGTATCAAATGGTATCACTGGGATCCGACAAAATGGGTCATCAACACTTTGAACTATATGGGCCTAGCTTACAAACTTCGCCAAATTTCAAATGTTGAGATTTTGAAAGCCCGCTTGCAGGCAGAGTCGACTGAACTTAAAAAGGTTGGTTTCGCTGATGAGCAATTGGTTGCGATGAAAGAAAAAATCATCGAAGCTCAGGCAAAAATCAAAAAACTTCGTGAAGACTATGAACAATTTAAAGCAGATGCAGTTCGTAAACGTGAAGAATTGAAAGAGGCTTACGACCACAAGCTCGCGGAATTGAAACGCGAATTGGAAGTAGCTCACCTGGAATTCCAAATGGGAATGAAGTTGTGGAAGCTGCACCTTAGATCTGTTTAAGAAATTTTGATTACAAATCTTCAAAAAGCCCGCTCTAGAGCGGGCTTTTTTTTATCCCCCCTACAAAACATGCATAGATTTATGTCCAGACTGTACAAGCTGGAGTCGAACTAATCGGATTTTTATTTAACATCCGAAAAATCCTCCCGATAAGAAAATATTGTTATTTCGAGGAGGAACATTCATGGGCGAAAAAGCATTAAAACAAGAAGGTTTTAGCGTAGAGAAAAAGGCGCAGATGCGTTCGATCAGACAGGATCGCAGCGCTGTAACTCCTCAATCCTGTTTCTTGTCTTTTGGCGGCTACAAAGCCCCTGTTCACGACGTCAGTATCTTTGGCTGTTCGGTGATGGTGAAGCCAGAAGAGCTGCCTCAGGTTCAACAATACTTCAAAGCCAACATCACCACTGAATGTGATGTTCTGTTTAAAGAAATTCCACTGCAAAAAATGCATGTTCGCTGGGCCCAATCGGAGCGTCTGGCAGACGGCCAAAATGGCGAGATCATCATCGGCCTGGACATCATGAACGAACCACTAAATATCGAGCTGATAAAAGCCCACGAGGCCGCTCATATCGCTATGGAAGAGCAAAGCGCCTATGCCCGTGGAGTCGCGCAATTGCCGGTGGCTTTCAAAGTCTTTGTCTATGAGCTTCGCGATTTCTTGGCGACATTAAAACCCAAGATCGATCGCATCGAAGAACAAAAGCCACTGAACGACTTCCACAAAGAACTGGAATTCCGCAAGGCCGTGGCTGAATCATTCGCGAAATATATGAATGCGGCACTGAGCCCGTCCTACCCGCTTATCCCGACTCTTTTAACGGGTATGAATCAGTTTGAACTAAAATGGGCGATGACCTTTGCTCGCGAGCAAATGGGACCTTTTCTATGGGGTGCTCCATTTGCTCACCGTGCATATCACAAGCCTCGCGGCTATGCTGGTGACTATGAGATGATGAATCAGCTTTATCGCGATGAGGTGGTGGGTAAAACACTTTACGATCAATGTATTCATAAATACTTTGTCGAAGACGCTTCAGGGACAGCGGTTCGCAATCGCGGTCAGTATCTGGCGAAAAAAATTAAGGAACTATTCCAATCGACGAAGCCTGATCAACATTTGAAATTGATGTCTATTGCCAGTGGGCCTGCGAAAGAACAGCAAATCTTTTTGCAAAACGCGGGACCATTTGCAGGACGAAATGCAGAGTTCATGTGCGTGGATCAGGACGAAGAATCGTTGAAACATGCTCACCGTCAACTACACACGATTGATCGCAAAATTCAATCTGGCTTTAATTTCAGATTTAGCAATTTGGCAATTCGAAATATTATCGCCCAGGGCTTTCCAGAAAAAGACTATGACATGATCTATACTGCAGGTCTGTTTGACTATTTCACCGAGCCTATCGCACGTCGTACAGCTGAAAGAATGTTGGATGCCGTAAAACCAGGTGGCAAGATTATCATCGGAAATTTCTGTGCTGATAACTATAAATACGGTCCGTTCCTGGAGCTGTTCTTGGATTGGCATTTGATCTATCGTACCGAGGCAGATTTGATGCGCGTGTTTGATGGACTGGGTAGCAAAATGTGGGTTGAAAAAGAACCTCTTGGTGTGAATCTTTTCATCATCATTCAAAAGTAAAAAATAATCGCGTTGTGAGCGTAAGGTGTTCTGAATCTGTCGATGACTGAACACTTTACGTCACCTGTCGTTTGAGTCTCAAAATGAGACATTTCTTTAGAGCATAAGTTACTGAAAATACACACTAGGTTCTGGCAACCATCTTGCTCCTCCAAAAAGGTGAGGAGAATCATGCCTATGAACTGGTCAGCCAATCTATTGAAATTCAGCTTGATCGCCACGTGCGGTGCCATGATGATGACGACCTCGGATGCAGCTATATTTGAAATGCTCGATTTAGCTTCTTCGACGCCGAAAAAGACAGCTGTTAAAACGGCCGCAAAGCCGACGACAAAAGCAGCAGCCAAATCTGCAGCTAAATCAGATGAATACGTTGAGAAAATTCATCCATTGCCAATCGTTGTGCGCAGTAAATCTACGACTCCAAAAGCCACTGTAAAATCGACGCTTCCTACTCAAAAAGCAACAGTATCGAAAGATGCTGAAAAATCCATTTCTGAAAATGCCGTTAAAAAAGTGGATAAAATGAAGAAGATTGGCGAGTTACTTGCTGTCGGTAGCGGCGATAACAACTCAAATGCAAACTGCACGAACTGCTCCCTTGCTGGCCAAGTCGCCGAACTGAAATATAACGAGTGTTCTGCTAAAGATAACTATTTGGAAAAGGATTTGGAAGCCAAAGAGAAAAGCAAATCCTATATCGGTACTCTGATCCGCAGTGATATGAGTAAAAAACCAATGATCCGTCCGGTTTGCATTGAAACCGCGATGTTCTTGCAAAGCTCTCAGTCCGGTCCGGTTGTGAACTATAAAACATGTGAATCAGGTGTTGCGAAAAATGCCCCTGCCCGCCCTTGTGTGAGCGAAAGATACTTCACTTTGGTTAACAACAGCTTTGAAGTTGTGTCCCAATGTATGAAAACCTACATTGGCGAAGGTGAATCTGCAGTCGCTCAAAAACAAAACATCCGTGAAGTATTCGGCATGATCACAGTTGAATCTGGGTTCCATATCAACATCACCAGTAAAACAGGTGCTGGCGGTATCGGCCAGTTTACGTCTCCCGCAATCAATGCAGTTAACAAAGTGATTTCTGAAACAGAGTCTTACTTGGCCAATCACTCCGACGTTCGCTGCCAAAAGCTTGCGGCTGAATTCTTGGGTGAGAAAAACCTGATGAAGACAAATGCGACATGCGACCGCGTTTCTATTAAAGAAGGCAACCCGGTTACAAACATGATTTATACATATGCAGCTTTGAAAGAAGCGAAAGACTATTTCGACGACAACGTATTTAATGATGCAAAGATTAAAGCGAAGTTCGCCCTGTCATCGAATGATCTTGCGAAAGTGAAACGGGCGACTATGATTTGGTCCCACAATACAGGTTTCGCGGGGCTAAAAACACCATTGACGAAATTGCTAACGACTAAATATGCGAAAAAGAAAGTTACGAACGCAGAAACTTTCCTGACCGAACTGAAACAATATGCAGCTTCGTATCCAAATAAGGGAAATGCCGGCTCAAAAGCGCGTATCAAAGAAACTGCTAACTACTACGCTAAAATCCAACACAAAATCGACCTCGTTGAGGAAGGTGCTGCGGGGGGCTCATGCTTAAATTAATCACGACTGTTCTGACATATCTATTACTTTTGCCGTCATTCTCTTGGGCTTTGCAGGATTCGTATTCTTTGAATCTGATTGAGAAGTCCATGGCTTCGATTGAAAACTCCACTGATAAACGCCAACAAATGGCTTTAGCTGCGGAATTTAAATCTCTGGTTCTGCAACGAGCCGACCAGATCGGAGCGATGTCCGAGACCAACAAATCTTATGATGCAGAATCCACAGATCTGGTGGATCTGGTTGTGGCCTTAGACCGTGCAACAATTAAAAAGTCCTCGCCAGCGGAATGCAAAAAGGCTTTGAACGGCTTGCTTGAAGATGCGGGCATTGAAAACGTGGAGGAAGTTGAATCCCAATCTTGGAATCAATTGAAATTCACTCTGCAAAGCAAAGTATCAACTCACGAATACACAGCATTCAGAATTTTAAAAGCTATCTGCGAATAGTTAGCTGAAAGAAAATTCCTTCATGACCTGGGCTGCAATTGGATTCTCAATTTTCCGATTGGCAGCCATCAGCCAGATTTCCTCATAGACACCTTTCATAGTTCCTAAAACGATCAGCTTGCCTTCTTTGGTAAGCTTTTTAGCGACGGCGTCTGCGACGGGAATTAACCCCACACCTTCTGAACCCAACAATGTTTGTAAGCTGGTATCTTGAATTTCAGCGACTTGATCCACCTTGATGCCATTCACTTGAAAATAGTGATCGATCTCGCGACGAAGCTTACTGTGAACCGTGGGAATAACGAAGGGCTGCCCCTCAAGACTTTGGGGGAAATTTTTCTTCAAGTGTTTAAATTTTTCAGAAGCACAAACCACCACTGGAAGTTTAGCGATGGATTTTGCATAAATAGATTGGAAGTCCACAGATGGAGCGTAGTTTGAAAGCAGCAAATCCACGTGATGATTTTCAAGCTCACGCAAAAGCTGATCCCCAGATCCTTCTACGACTGAGATATTGCAGTTGCCAGCTTTATACGCCTGCATGATCACTTTATGAGTAATGTCCTTTGGCACGCTGTCAAGGGCGCCGATCTGAACATGCATGCGATTGTTTTGCAGTCGATCTTGCAGTACTTCGACCATTTCTGATCCCAAATTGAAAACTTGCTGAGCGTATTCGAACGCGATGCGCCCGGCTTCTGTCAAATGCAGGCGCTGTTTACTTCTTTCAAAAAGAGGCTTCCCTAAAGACTCTTCCAACTGTTTCAATTGAGTACTAAGAGTGGGCTGCCCGATGTTAAGTTTCTCTGCGGCCTTGGCGATACTTCCCTCCTGCGCAATCGTGAAGAAATAATGCAGGTGATGATAGTTAAGCCATTGAAAGTTCTGAGTGGTTTTGACCGCCATTTGGGACCTCTTCGTTTAAAGCGAATAACTTATTATAGTTTATCGATTTTTCAGAATAATGAAAGTGTTGTAGCGTAACATTTATTGGAGGCTTTTTGGATCAAATGTTATTATTCCCCTTTGCGGACTATTGGTGGTTTTACCTCGCATTTTTGGGGTTTGTCATTGGAATGCTGGCCCTGGATTTAGGGGTCTTTCATAAAAAATCCCATACTGTGGGCTTTAAAGAGGCGACTCTGTGGTCGATTGCCTGGATCTCGCTTGCGATGATCTTTAATGGGATACTTTACGGCTACACTTTATACAAATTCGGCGACCAAGCTATCGCCAATCAGGTGGGACTCGAGTTTCTAACCGGGTATGTGATCGAAAAATCACTCTCGGTGGATAATATCTTTGTCTTTGTCGTGGTTTTTGGTTTCTTTGCAATCCCCGCTCAATATCAACATCGGGTTTTATTCTTTGGTATCATTGGCGCTTTGATCTTCCGCGCGATTTTTATCGCTTTAGGCTCCGTATTGATGCAGTACCAAGCTGTGGTTCTGATCTTTGGTGTGTTCTTAATCATCACTGGTTTCAAGATGATGTTCCAAAGCGAACATTCCATCGATCCCTCCCACAACTGGTTGATTAAGTTTATGCGTAAGCATATCCGTGTGACTGATAAAATGCATGGAGACCATTTCTTCGTAAAAGAAAATGGTGTGCGCTTCGCCACACCATTGTTCGTAGCTTTGGTTTTTATGGAGTTCACAGACGTGATCTTTGCTGTGGATAGCGTGCCAGCGATTTTTGCGGTCACCAAAGAACCATTGATCGTTTTCACTTCGAATATTTTTGCAATCCTGGGTCTGCGTTCACTTTACTTCCTGTTAGCGGGTGTGGTTGATAAGTTCCACTTGTTAAAGTATGGTCTGGCACTGACTTTAATTTTCGTGGGCTTGAAAATGACTTGGTTGAACAAAATGTTTAACGGCCACTTCCCGATCGGAATTTCCCTAGGTCTTATCGCGTTCTTTATCGGAGGATCTATGGTGCTTTCACTTATGTTCCCTGCAAAAAAGAAGAACGATACAAACCCCTCTTAAAGAGTCATCGGCTGCCCACCACGCGATTCATAGGTCGTGATGGTGGGTGGAATGACGGCGAACTTGGGAAGCTTGGCAAAGAACTCCTTGGTATAGTCTTTTTCCAGGTGGGCATTTAGATCCTCCCAGCTTTTCCAGGTTTCAATGATCAAAAATACACCGGGCTCGAGCGGATCTTCAAAGAACTCATAGCTCATACAGCCCTTGTCAGCTCGCGCAGGATTGACTACGATCGCAGCCAGGCCAACGAACTCTCTTTCTCGTTCAGCTTTCACTTGTATCTTGGAAGTCATCACAATCATGGCTTATCTCCCCGTTTTGTTAGTTTATCAGGAGTTTGAATAATACGCCTTGGTGAACCCGAAATATCTGCTAAAATGAAAACATGAATAAACGCCTGTTCTTTGCCTTGAACGCGACGGATCCTCTTTCGACAACTTTCTTGCCGACTTACAAAAAATTGAGAATCAATGCGGATCAAAAAGAGCTGGTGATCAAATGGGTCCCACCTGAAAACTTTCACGTGACCGTCAGCTTCCTGGGGGAAACACCTGAAGACAGCATCCCGGCCTTAAGCCAAGCTCTGCAGGATGCTTGTGAACTAACAAAACCCTTCGATTTAAAAATCGACGACATCAGTGCATTTTCCTCGGAACACGATGCGCGAACATTGTGGCTGGGTGTTCAGAATAAAAAAGCACTGGGTGAGTTCAAAGATCGCCTGGATGAAATTTTGAAAGACAGAAATCTGCTGACCTTTATTGATAAGCGCGATTTCACTCCCCACCTGACGATCGCGCGCCTACGCAATCCAAAAAGCGTGAAAGATATGATTTCACCGTTCAAGCGCAAAAGCTTTGGCAAAATCCATGTCAGCGAAATCGTTTTATATGAATCAAAATTGGCTGGAGCTTTTCCCGTTTACAAGCCGATCTTTCGTGCGACCTTAAACGGAAAAGACCAAGACGAAAACTTGGTCACTGCGGAAGAGTAGTTTCGCGAATGAAGCCCGTAGACTAGATTCCGCGGCCGCCAAGATTTACGATGGAACGACCATGTGCAAACACCATATACAAACGGCCCGAATATAATTTCTTTTCGCGAGGCCAGAAGAACGTGCGAACTGTGCACTTCTGCCCCACAGGCAAAGAGTCTGGACAGTTTGTTTGCGCATCAAAAACAAAACCACCTGCGATCAATAGCTTTTGCAGCTGCAAAGGCTCATCGCCCACTGAAGTCACAGTGAAGTCGACATACTTGCGAGAGTTCACGAAAGTCGAACCGAAATTATAGTTATAGTATTGATCGCCCGCAGGTTCGATCATTTCAAATTCGGCGTTCGCCTGGGCCAACGAAGCTAAAGGAAGAAGACTTAGCAAGAGACCAACAAAAATGTTTTTCATAGAACCCCCTATTTCAAGCGTACCGCTTGAAACGAAAATAGAAAATCGAAAATGGAGGTTTCGGAGGAGGTTGTCTCCGCTTCGGTAACCGCATGCGTTGATCCGGATTGTCCCTCCGGATAAAAAAAGGACCGGGTACTCCCAGGTCCTTTCAAAAATCTATTTTATTTCCCATCTGCAAAACCGAAAACCAAGGTTGATCAAAAGTAGTCGGATGCAAGGCGGAGGGTTGATTCCAGCGCGGAGGCGTACTGCAGGTACGTCGCAGCGATGGGAGCAGCCCGACAACGAAGTCAGCCGGCTGCTTTTCATCGACCGTCGTTTAGATACCTTGCTTGTGGCGTTCTTCGTCGTCCACATGCGTTTGAATACCACCCTTAAGATTCGGACGGTATGCCAAGTGGTTGATGTCGTAAATGAACTGACCACCATTCACCGCTGGAGTTTGCCATTCAGGCCCCAAACGGATCGCGTCTACTGGGCAAGCTTCTTCACAGAAACCGCAGAATACGCAACGAAGGATATCAATTTCATAAGCGATCGGGAATTTTTCAACAGCTGGATCGTTATGTTCTGCTGCAACGATTTTGATACATTCAGCAGGACAGTTCGTCGCGCACAACATACAAGCTGTGCAACGAAGAGATCCGTCTTTTTTAACTGTCAAAACGTGATTACCTTTGAAACGTGGAGAGTAATCGTACTTCTCCTCTGGGTAGTTCAAGGTCATCATCTTTTTGCGGTTCAAAAGATTCGTAACCATGTGTTTCATAGTTACGGACAAGCCACCTAATACGCCCGGCAAGTACCACTTGGACTTTTCCGAGTTGTTTTGCATTACGCTCATAGGCTACCTCTTCTGAATACAAACTCATTCTTCTTACGGTGTTCCAACTCAACTTGGTCAGGACGTTGATTTGTCGGCATGAATGGCGCCGTCATCGGCATTGCCAAATTTTTACCTGCCAACAACAAAGCCGCCTCTGTCAAAGTCAGAGCTTCAGAAACAACAGTTGTTACTTTTTTGATCTTTTGTTCAAGACCCGAGTAGTTGATGAATGTACCGTCTTTTTCAACGAATGTTTTCATTGGAATGATCCAAACATTACCCGTCAAAGCAGACAAAGCTTCATTCTTACCTGATTGCATCCAGATCAAGTTTTGAGCTTTAGAAAGCTCTTTCAATCTTTCGTTATATTCAGGGAATACTACTTGGTTCTCTGGACCCGCTACCACAACAGTTTTGATAGAACCGTTAGCAAGACCTGCAGACAAATCATTCCAAGTCGCAGTGATGCCGTGTTTTTCCATCACTTTCAGCAAGCCTTTCGTGTTTGGATTTTTGTCTCCGCGAGACAACAAACCGTCAAAGCTATCGAAAGTTTCTTTGTTGTTGATCCAGAAGAATACTTTTTTAGTTTTGAATTCTTCAACGAACGTTTTGATGATCGCCTCGTACTCTTCAAGAGTGTACTGAGCTGTCAAAACCAAAGCGATAGCATCGCCCGCCGTGTTTTTCAAAACTTCGTTAGCATTCTTAGCTGCCGCACCTGGAGCCATTTCCACGCCACGAGCCACACCTTTAAGAAGGCGAGCATCGCGGTTCACGAATTTATAGGCGTTACGACCGCTGTCGCACATCCAGTGACCATTTACTTGTTCATTGTAAACTGGCTTGATACGGAAAAGGCCTTCCTTGTTGTAGTATACTTTGATGTTACAACCAGTAGAGCAACCGTTACAAACGCTGTCGCCATCTTTTAGATACCAAACGCGCTGACGGAAACGGAAGTCTTTGGAAGTCAACGCACCCACTGGGCAGATGTCGACTGTGTTCAAAGAGTATTTGTTATCCAAAGGCATGCCATCGTGAGTGCCGATTTCAGTACGGTCACCACGGTTGAACAGACCCAACTCGTTGGTTTTAGAAACTTCTTCAGTGAAACGAACGCAACGAGAGCACAAGATACAACGTTCAGAATCCAGAACCACTGTAGGACCCAAATCCACAACTTTGTGTTTCTTAACTTTCGCCTCGGCCATTTCTGGATCGTACTTACCGTACTCCATGTATTGATCTTGCAAACCGCACTCACCAGCTTGGTCACAGATCGGGCAATCCAAAGGATGGTTGATCAAGTGGAAGTCTAGACCCCACTTAACAGTGTCTTTAACTTTTTCAGACGTGTTATTGATCTTCATTCCTTCAGTAACCATGGTGTTACATGCGATCTGAACGCGTGGATTTCCTTCGATCTCCACAACACACAGACGACAAACACCCGCTACGCTCAATCCTGGATGCCAGCAATAGTGAGCGATGCGATCGCCCGATACTTGCATGGCTTCGATGATCGACGAGCCTTCTTTTACTTCGACTTCTTTGCCATTAATGGTGCATTTCGGCATATGTCGTTCCTTTTACTTTCGAACGTCCTTCACGAACGTAGAATTCAAATTCATCTCTAAATTTAGTTACAAAGCTAAGAACCGGTAAAGCAGCAGCGTCTGAAAGAGCGCAGATTGTTTTACCTTTCATGTTGTCAGCAACTTTCACCAACAAATCGATATCTTGAAGACGGCCACGGCCTTCCAAAATCGAGTGAAGAATCTTGTTCAACCAACCCGTACCTTCACGGCATGGAGTACATTGACCACATGATTCATGAGCGTAGAAGTGAGTCAAAACACCCAACATATCCACCATACATTGAGAGTCATCCATCACGATCACCGCACCAGAACCAAGCATTGTGCCCAGACCTGCAAGTGATTCGTAATCAAGATTTGCTTTCGCGCACTCTTCAGCTGTCAAAACCGGGGCAGAAGAACCGCCTGGGATAATGGCTTTCAATTTACGACCTGGTTTCATACCACCGCACTCTTTGTTGATTAGATCCAACAAAGGGTAACCCAATGGAACTTCATAGTTACCAGGCTTAGCCACGTTACCAGATACAGAGAACAATTTAGTTCCTGCAGATTTCTCAGTTCCGTGTTTGCGGTAAGTTTGAGCGCCATCTTTTACGATGTAAGTTACTGCTGCCAAAGTTTCTACGTTGTTCACGATAGTTGGTTTGCGCAAATAACCTTGAACTGCTGGGAATGGAGGTTTCAATTTTGGTTGGCCTTTCAAACCTTCCAAAGAAGAAATCATACCTGTTTCTTCACCACAGATATACGCGCCGGCACCACGGTACACATCCAGGTCAAAGTCGAAACCAGAACCCAGGATGTTTTTACCAAGAAGACCCGCATCGTATGCTTCTTTGATCGCTTTATTCAGACATTCGATTGGGAATACGTATTCACCACGAACGTAGATGTAACCTTTGTGTGAACCAACCGCGAAAGCAGAGATAATCATGCCTTCGATCAATTGATGAGGAGCACGCTCCATCATCATACGGTCTTTAAATGTACCTGGTTCACCTTCATCGGCGTTGCAAAGTAGGTAACGAGGTTCGCCATTTTTCGGCAAGAAGCCCCATTTCATACCTGTCGGGAAACCCGCACCACCACGACCGCGAAGACCAGAAGCCTTCACTTCGTCGATGATTGCTTGCGGTTGCATTTTCAAAGCTTTCGGCAAAGTTTCGTAACCGCCTTTAGCTTTGTAACCTGCAAGAGTTTGATACTCTGGCAAATGATAGAATTCCGTAAGAACTTTAGTTTCAGCCATTATCTCATACCTCTCAACAAGTTCATCGCTGATTCAGGAGTTAGCTTTTCATGATATGTGTCATTCACTTGCATCATTGGAGCTGTTCCGCATGAACCCAAGCACTCAACTTTGGATACTGTAAAGCGGCCATCCGCTGTCACTTCGTTAAGCTTAACACCCAACTCTTTGCAGATGTGGCTGGCCATTTCACGACCACCCTCAAGAGCACAAGAAATATTCGTGCAAACTTGAACGTGGTATTTACCAACAGGTTCCTGGTTGAACATTGTATAGAATTTGAATACTTCATTGATACGCGCTTCAGGAATTTCCATCACTTGAGACAAGTGACGGATAATATCTGGCGTGATGAAGCCATTATTTTCTTTTTGTGCAATATAAAGACTTGGAATAATCGCAGACTCTTTCGCTTCATAGCGAGCAAGTTCTTTTTTTACGTTAGCCAAGCCTTGTTCAGAAAGTTTAAACATCGTTATTCCCTCTAAATTAGCGATCTAGTTCGCCGGCGATAAGATTCATCGAAGCGACTGTCGCAATCGCATCCGCCAACATCGCGCCTTTAACCACAGTCGGGAAAGACTGGTAAATAGCGAAACATGGTGGACGAACTTTCAAACGGTACGGATTCGCAGAGCCGTCAGATACAAGGTAGAAGCCCAACTCACCGTTAGCAGCTTCAGTTGCATCGTAAACTTCGCCAACCGGCGGACGAAGACCTTTGATCACCAACATAAAGTGGTTCATCAAGCCTTCGATGTTTCCGTAAACGTCTTTTTTCTCTGGAAGAACGATACCTTTATCGCGGATCGTGTAATCACCCGCTGGTACGTTTTTACAAACTTGCTCGATGATACGGATAGATTGGCGCATTTCTTCGAAACGAACCAAGTAACGGTCGTAAATATCGCCCGTTGTGCCCACTGGAATATCAAAATCCAATTGGTCATATCCATAATATGGAGTGGCTTTACGCAAATCCAGATTCACGCCAGAAGCACGAAGCAAAGGACCTGTGTAACCCCATTGAATCGCGTCTGCTGCAGAAACTGCGCAAACATTGCGAGTACGTTGGATGAAGATTTTATTGTCGACAACCATTCCCGCCATTTCATCAGTTCCACGGCGAAGCTCTTTACAAAGAGCCAAAACTTCGTCGAACCAACCTTCCGGAGCGTCCTGAGCCATACCACCTACGCGAGTCATAGAAACCGTAAGACGAGCACCGCACAGTTTTTCGAACAATGTATAAACTTGTTCACGCAAACCGAACATATAAAAGAATGAAGTCAAAGCACCCAAGTCCATCGCGCCAGTTCCGATTGCAATCGTATGGTCGATAACACGGGAAAGCTCTGCAAGGATGATACGCATTGCCTGTGCTTTTGGTGGGATTTCAACGCCCAACAAACGCTCAACCGCTTTACAGTAACCAATATTGTTCATTGGAGCCGAGCAGTAGTTCAAACGGTCCGTGTATGGAATCACCTGATTGTACGGGTGAGTCTCGGCCATTTTTTCGAAGCAACGGTGAAGGTAACCGATTTCGTTGTTACAGCGAACGATCGTCTCCCCGTCCATCTCAGCCATCACACGAAGTGTTCCGTGCATTGCTGTATGGGCAGGACCGATATTCAAAGGAACATATTTATCATTCAATACGTCACCAGGAGAACCCGGTTCGTTGTTGAAATGAATTGGCAAAGAAGCCGTACATTGTTGTTGGTGATCAGCATCGTAGTCTTTACGAAGCGGATGGCCCACGAATTGGTGGTGAGTCAAAATTCTGCGCAGGTTTTGGTGACCTTCGAATTTGATACCGAACATGTCGTACGCTTCGCGCTCGAACCAGTCAGCCCCACGGTAAGCTGGAATTGCTGTACCGATAGACTCGCCCTCGCCCACTTGCGCTTTAATACGCAAACGAGAGTTGTCTTTGGAAGAGAACAAGTTGTAGACAACGTCGAAACGTTTTTCGCGAGTTGGGTAGTCCACTCCGCAAACGTCCATCAAGAAATCGAATGAACCTGATTCTCTCAAGTACATCAAAAGTTTTGGCACGTCTTCTTTTGGAGCTTCGATAACATCATCGCCAACAGCGCTGATGAATTTGAAGTTCGCTGTGTTAAAGCGGCCCGCTAGGTTTTGTTTTAGTGTATCAAGCTTGCTCATATGGGCTCTTCCAGTTGTCTTTCCACGGGCGTGGAGTGTGATCTGCGATCATTTTTTGCAAAGCCATAATACCGTCCATCACCGCTTCTGGTGTTGGAGGGCAACCTGGGATGTACACGTCGACAGGGATGACTTTATCAACGCCTTGAAGAACGTGGTACGCACGATAGAAACCACCAGAGCTTGCACATGCGCCCATGGAGATTACGTATTTTGGCTCAAGCATTTGTTGGTAGATACGAACGATGACTGGCGCCATCTTTTCAGTGATCGTACCTGCAACCACAAGTAAGTCTGCTTGACGAGGAGAGAAACGTGCAACCTCAGCTCCGAAACGAGCTAGGTCATATTTCGGTCCCATCACCGACATGAATTCAATACCGCAACAAGCAGTACCGTACGGCATTGGCCACAATGAGTTTTTGCGTCCCCAAGCAACGATATGATCAAGCTTTGTCGTGAACGCAACATCGCGCGACTGATCGTCTGCTGCTTGAGTCCCGAGCGCGGAACCTTGCACTTCATCTTTGTGCATAAATACACCTCTGCAATTTCAATTAGCTATCATTAAGTAACTAACGAAAAACCGTAGTCCTGACAACTAGATACTCATCGTAAACCTCTCTGCACGCAACTTCAACGCACCTTAGCAAAACCCATGGTCGTCGCAAATGAAATTGATTCTCCTCTCGATTGAACACAGACTTAAATTTCGACTCAAACATCAGTTTAGAAATCGAACTGTGTAACCACATAACAAGGATTGTTTTGAAAGGAGTTTTCATGACTAAGATGGCTGTGTTCGCATCTGCTGCCGTTCTTGCTTTCGCTTTGGGCGCTCAAGCTCAGCATAAAACGCAAGATTTGCTTATTAAACTAGCACCTGGCTACGAAGATGTAGAAATCCAAGGGGCAAAAACAGAGAAAATCACGGAAAGTCTAGTTCGTGTTCAAGCTCCAAAATCCATGAGTTTAAACACTTTGGTGAAAAATCCAGCGGTGGAGTACGTTCAACCGAACTACCCAATCCATTTGATGGAAGACTACCGCATTCAAGATCCATTGCGCAGAGCTGCTTTGGCAAAAATGTTGCGTCGCAATCCAGAACCACAAGTTCTGGCGATCAAAGACAACCCAGAAATTCCTAACGCTCCGCAATCAACTCCGGGCGCGGACCCAATGTTCGATAAACAATGGGGCATGAACAATATCGGCGTCGTTGAAGCTTGGAAAGTCACTCAAGGTTCACCTGATATGGTTGTAGCCGTGATCGACACGGGTGTGGACTATACTCACGAAGATCTTTTGCCGAACCTTTGGAGAAATCCAAAAGAGATCGCCAACAACGGTATCGACGATGATGGCAACGGCTATATCGACGACACAATCGGTTGGGACTTTGTTTCTAACGACAATAAACCATACGACCTGTCAATGGAACCTCTGGACATCCTTTTCAAAGGTGGTAACCCAGGTCACGGTACTCACTGCGCTGGTAATGTTGCCGCTCGCAACAACAACAGCAAAGGTATCGCAGGCGTTGCACCAAATGTAAAAATCATGTCTTTGCGTTTCATCTCTGAAAAAGGTCAAGGTACAACTGCTGACGCCATCAAAGCGATCAACTATGCAGTTAACAACGGCGCAAAAATCATGAGCAACTCTTGGGGCTCTGAAGGCGAAGACCCAAATGCAGGCGCAGAAAACAAAGCTTTGCGTGATGCAGTTCAATTCGCCCAAGACAAAGGCGTTCTTTTCATCGCAGCCGCAGGTAACGGCCACAAAGGCGTAGGCTACGATAATGACAACGACGCGGCCCCTGCTTACCCATCAAGCTACCCACACGACATCATCATCTCTGTGGCGGCCATCGACGCAAAAGACCAATTGGGTTCATTCTCAAACTGGGGTAACCGCTCAGTAGATATCGGCGCACCAGGCGTAGTTGTTTTCTCAACAACAGTATTCAACAACTACTCTGACATCGTGATCGACAAATACGGCTTCAAAGCAACATGGGACGGAACTTCAATGGCCACTCCACACGTTGCAGGTGCCGCTGCTCTTTACTGGTCAGCTCACCCAGAAAAATCATGGCAGGACGTAAAAGCTGCAGTACTAGGCTCAGCAAAACCAATCCCAGCTTTGAACGGAAAAGTAACATCGAATGGCAAACTAGATGTAGGCGCCCTTCTGAAATTCTAATTTCAAAAGACCCAGCAAAAAAAAGGGAGCTCACCAAGGCTCCCTTTTTTTATTCCAAATCTCCCAACTAAAAAAGGAAGGCTCAATGCCTTCCTTTTTTATTCTCTCACTCCGAAAAATTCTCGAGCGACGGATTGTGAATTAAAGTCATCGTCACCAATCCCGGCAGCCGTGAAGCAGGCTGGCGGGTACTCGCACGCAGTCGGCCTCCGTCGGCGCAGGATGCGCGAACCGCCAAAGGCGGCGACGGTGAGCCACGGATGGCGTGCCGACGAAGCTGCGGGTGCACGACAGACTGATTCACGGCTGCCGGGATTGGTGAAGCAATGACTGTGTAATTCAGCATTCCAGGAAGCGTTTTCAGAACCGTAATTTGCCTATACCCCCTCCCCGAAAAACCATCAATACCAGCAAAAAAAACCAAAAGAAAAGCGAGGTACCTCATGCGTCCACAGAGAATAGCCACTTCCCTGTTACTAACTGCATTTTTCGCAACTTCTGCTCAAGCAGCCAAATTCCAAATCGACCCAGCCCACACCAGCATCACTTTCAAAGTCCCCCACATGGTGATCTCGAAAGTAAAGGGACGCTTTGAAAAATTCGAAGGCAGTTTCGAGTTCGACGAAAAATCTCAAAAACTCGACACAGTTTCCGTAAAAATTCAGGCTGATTCCATCAACACCAATCAAGCCGATCGCGATAAGCATTTAAAGAGCCCCGACTTTCTGGATGTAGCGAAATTCCCAACGATTGATTTTAAAGGCACCAAAGTGATCTATGACTCTGCCAAACCGAAAGAGGTTCAAGGCAAACTTACGATCCATGGAATAACGAAAGATGCGACCTTGGAAGTTGAATACAAAGGCGCCGTCACAGACCCGATGGGAGTTCGTCGGATAGGTTTTGAAATCGAAACAAAACTGAACCGTAAAGATTTCGGGTTGATCTGGAATAAAGCTTTGGAAACTGGCGGAGTTGTCGTTGGTGATAACATCGAAGTGGAAATTGAAGGCGAAGCGATTCTCCCGGGTAAAACAAAATGAGATATCAAACTCCAAACTTTAAAGTGGGGATGGGCTTACACCCTTCCCACTTTTCATATTTAGAACAGCACCCGCTGACCGACGTCGCGTGGTTTGAAGCCGCCAGCGAGGATTACATGAATCCCCTGGGTCGTTCGATGGAAGTCCTGGAAAACTTGCGCCACGACTATCCCATTGCCCTTCATGGTTCGCATTTAAATATCGGCAACCCGGAAGGCGTGGACTCAAGTTACTTACGGGAACTTCGAGACCTGATCGAACGCGTGGAACCCTTTTTGGTTTCAGATCATTTGGCTTGGACCGGAGGAAGTCGCGAAAACCTGCATGGACTGTTCCCCCTTCCACTCGATCAGGAAAGTCTGCAGGTTGTTTGCAATAATATCGATTCCGTACAAAGCCAGCTTAAGACGTCGATCGCTTTGGAAAACATCGCGACCTATGTTGATTTCAAGAACAACGAAAAAAGCGAAGCTGAATTTTTAGGCGAAGTTGCAAAAAGAACCGGTTGTGGTTTGGTTTTGGATTTGGGCGCTCTTTTCGTGAACTCCCAAAATCATGGATTTAATCCCCACAAATATCTGCAAAATCTTCCGCTGAATAAAGTCGTGCAAGTTCACCTGTCTGGCCCCACAGAAACTGAATCCTATTGGCTGGACAGAAAGGCCTCTGAAATCACCCGCCCCATCTGGGATTTATTTAAGTACCTGACACCACATATTCGTCATTTACCGATCGCAATCGAAAGACATCGCAATATTCCCGAATTCAGCGAACTGGAAATGGAAGTTATCAAAGCTTCTTTTATACTGGAGAACAACAATGAGCTTGAGCGAAGCACAGCATCTGTTTAAAAAAAATGTTCTGAACGGAGAAGTGGATGACCCTTCCCTGGCTCAATTACGACCAGCGGGGAATCTCCCCCTGGATCTAGGTTTCGAAATATATCACGACATATACTATTCTAAACTTGCGGGTGCGCTGGCGAAAACCTATGAAACTGTGGCGTGGGTTTTAGGCCCCGATTTGTTTCATGATATCACAGCCCGTTACATCGACTCTCAACCGACAGTTCCTTATCGACTGTCCGAGTACGGCGCCAACTTCAGTGAATACTTGTCACTGACCACCAAGACTCGCGGCATTCCATTTTTGCACGACTTGGCTCAATTCGAATGGCTTCTTAAGGAAGTCCAAAACGCTGCCACTCCAAATCCTGTGCCTCAAGAGGACATCAAACGCTTTGAGCATTCGAATAACTTTCGGATCAGTTTTATCGCTGCGATGCGAGTTTTTCAAAGCATGTATTCGATCACTGAATTGTGGAATCACCGCAAAGAGCCACGTTACACTTATGAAGAGATCAATTGGAATCAGCCAGAGAGTGCTTTGATTTACAAGAGAGAAGGACAGCTTTTGGTGGAATCTATAGACCCCACTCACGCTGAAGTTATTTTGGACTTGCAAGAAGGCAAAAATATTTCAGAAGCGCTTTCGGGCTTTTCAGAAGTCATCTCGCCTGCCGACAACAACAAATTATTCAGCACATTGATGAGAGCAGGCATTATCGACGACATTGAGGAACTATAAACGAGTCGAAGGAAGCGAGCTGCGAAGATCTTTCGCGGTTCCTTTCATTTGCACCGTCATTCCCGCCATACCTCGGCAAGTTTCGGAACAGTGACGGCAAGTTTCCGCACATCGAGCCATGATTTCGTCATCATAGGAGGCGCAGATCGCCGCACACGCTGTGGAAAGCTCAAAAGAAAGTTCACATGCTTGGTGATGAAACTCTAAATCCGACAACATCATTTTTGAAGATAGCTGACAGGCCTCTGCGCACATTTGCAACATCGCCATTTGCTTGCCAGACACACCTTGCTGCAGCAGATAGTGAAGAGCTTCCATACAAGCCTTTGTACAATTCATGCAGGCTTTAATACATTTCGACATGTCGCTGTCTTGCATTGGAATCGACGCCATAACAAACCTCCCGATCAAGATTAAAAGTCTCACCTTTATTCTATGGGAAAAGCGTCAGGCTATTGGGATTTTGTTAGATTGCAACAAGGCCCCGTGTTTCCTATCAGGGCCTTGTTAGCTAGGACTAACCTTCAGTCCCGAGGACTTCGGTTTTTTTGATCATTTCTTCGAGCGTCGCTTTGAAAGCAACTAATTGTTCTTGGGAGAACTGTTGCGCCCAAAACTCTTTCAACCGTGGATACCACTGTGGGAAAATCTCTTTCAAAGTGCTGTCGCCTTTTGGTGTCAATTTGATCACAAAAGAACGACCATCCTTTACATGTGTTTCACGCACGATCAATTCATTCTTCTCCATATTGTTCAACAAGCCCGATATCGTTGCTTGCGTAACACCTGCCTTAGAAGCGAGCGCAGAAGGGCTTAATCCCTCTGGTGCGTTTCTTAGCATGTAAAGAAGTGTGAATCGTCCGCTGGAAAGACTGTATTTGGAAAGAACACCTTCAAGGTGATTGTCCAACTCATTTGCCACCTTCATGAAAAGAAGGTTCGAGTGAAGAATTCCTGCATCCACCTCTTCCGTGTGCAGATCTCCGCAAGAAGCTTTTAACTCTTGTTCCGTCGGCAAGTCCTGAATAAATAATTTCGCCATTTTTGTCTCCTGGGTAGTTATTTGCTTCTATTATTGTTACAATTAAGATTCTGTTCAGTATTTGTTAAATTTTTAATTCTTCAGCTTCCAATCTCTTGAAGTAATTAGACGTGCTCCGCGTTTGGAGAAGATGTAACTCCACGTCCACTCTGCCATGACAGAGATTCTGTTCTTGAATCCGATCAGGTATAAAACGTGAACGAATAACCAAGCTAGCCAAGCGATGACTCCAGTCATTCTCAGTGAGTTATACTGAGCAATCGCTTTTCGTTTTCCGATAGTAGCCATCTGGCCTTTATCAAGATACTTAAAGGAGCTTCGCGCTTTCCCATTGATACTTTGTAGTACCACATTGCTTACAAATTTACCAGCTTGCATTGCCGCAGGAGCTAATCCGGGCAAAGATTTATTTTTTTCGATTTCGAAATGGGCCATGTCACCAATAACAAAAGTGTCTCTGAAATTCTCAATTGAGAAGTCATCTTGAACAATAACTCTACCCGCGCGATCCTTAGCCACATCTGGAGTGAATTTCATTCGAGAAGCCTGCACACCTGCCGCCCAAAACACGGAACGAGAGGGTATAAACTCCCCGGCAATTATCACTCCATTTTCATCTATCTTTTCGACGCGAGAGGAGACACGGACTTCCACACCGATTTCTTTCAAATCCTGCAGCGCGTGTTCCGAGAGTTTTTCGTGAAAGGCCGCTAAAATTTTGGGCCCGGCTTCCACCAGCAGCACGCGAGCATTCGCAGGATTAATATGATTGAAATCTTTTACCAACACTGTACGAGCGATGTCAGCAATGGCACCTGCAAGCTCGACACCCGTAGGCCCCGCCCCAACCACTACAAAATTCAGCAGGGCCTTTTGTTTTTCTGGATCCATTTCGTTTTCCGCAGCCTCAAACGCAGAAAGAATGCGACGACGAATTTCCGTGGCTTGCTCGACAGTTTTTAAACCCGGGGCATGCTCTTCCCATTCGGGATTTCCAAAATAGCTGTGCTGAGCACCGGCTGCGACAATAAGATAGTCATAAGAAAGTTCAACACCGTCGGTGACGATAAACTTTTTTTCCAGGTTCACACTGTCGACGCGACCCATGTGAATTTCTACATTTTCAACTTTCGAAAATTGAGCGCGAATGGGAACGGCGATATCAGAAGGATTTAATCCGGCCGTTGCAACTTGATACAAAAGCGGCTGGAACAGATGATGATTGCGCTGGTCAATTAAAACAACGTGGACTTGGTCTTTGTTGGCCAGAGATTTCGCGGCATTTAATCCCGCGAAACCTCCACCGATAATAACGACTAACTTTTTCTCTCTACTTTTCGGGTGCTGTAACGGCATAGTCACTGACTCCACTTTCGCGTGGTGCGCCAGCCGTGGCTTCCTCGTGAGACGTTTCTTCTTTGGTAGCAGAAGTCATTTTACTGCCAAGCTTATTAGCCCAAACTCTGAAACGATCGACATACGTGAATACGGCAGGCACCACAATCAGGGTTAGAATTGTCGATGAAATCATACCACCGATAATCGCCACCCCCATAGATGTACGAGTTTTAGATGCCGCATTCATGCCGATTGCCACTGGCAATGTACCAGCGATCAAGGCGAATGAAGTCATCAAGATGGGACGAAGACGCGTTTTACCCGCTTGCACCAAGGCATCGGCACGTGTTTTACCTTCGGCCATTAATTGGTTCGTTGTATCCACCAACAAGATACCATTCTTACCCGCCACCCCGATCAACATAAAGAAGCCGAAGATCGCGAACATTGAAAGCATCTGATCCGCAAGATACAGACCCAAGAAAGCTCCACACAACGCCAGTGGCAAGGCCACCATGATCGTGATCGGAGTAATGAAAGATTCGTAAAGTGAGGCCAGGATCAAGTAGATGAACATCACCGCGAACCCGAGAGCCATGACTGTTGAACCCGCAAGTTCTTGTTGGTTCTCGGCATCACCACCGAAGTTATAACGAACACTTGCTGGGAATTTATTTTCACCCTCAGAAGTCCATTTTGCAACGTCAGCGATCACTGTACTTACACCCACACCTTGAGCCAAGCCGGCAGTGATTTGGATGTAGCGTCCACGGTCCATACGATCGATCGAAGCGGGACCCGATGAAAGATCGCCGTTAGCCACGTCTTTCAAACGAACCAATTTACGATTCACGTTTGGAACATAGACATCGTTGAACGTTTGCTTCAAGTCACGTTGGTTTTCAACCAAACGCACGCGCACTTCGTACTCGCGTCCTTTTTCACGGAACTTGGCCGGAGTCATACCTTCAACCTGTGCACGAAGCTCTGCACCCATTGTCGACGTATTGATACCGTAGGCTTTTGCAGCGCCTGGTTTCAACTCAACTTGCATCTCTGGTTTACCTGGACGGAAGTTCGAGTCCACGTCTTTAAAGCGCGGATCTTTTTTCAACGTATCGATTAATTTTGAAGCTGACGACTCAAGATCTTTAGGATCTGGAGAGATAATGTTCATCACGAATGGTTGTTGCGCCATACCACCTGTAGAGTCGTATTTTTTCACAACTGGATTCGCGAAAGCAAAATCAGCGAACTGTTGGCGCAAATGATCACGGAAAGCTTCCGTTTTCATTCTGCCTTTAATGTCTTTCATTCTTACATAGAAGCTGGCTTTATTCGACTCACCATAGATGTTACCAACGATCATCGTCGTGTAATCCACAGCTGGGTCTGCATGAAGGATCTTGTCAACTTTGTCAGCGACCTCCTGCATACCATCCAAGCTTGTACCTGGAGTCATCTCAAGGGTAACTGTGATCTCGCCCGAGTCGTCATCCGGAATAAATGTTCCCGGAACTTTCGTCACCGTATAGATCGACAAGAAGAAGATCATCAATGTCGCCACAATCGTCATAATTGGATGGCGCAAAGTTACACGCAGAAGTTTTTCGTAATATCTTTCAAGCATCGATTGGAATCGGTCGAAACCACGCACCAGGCGGCCCAAAGTTTTGTCATAGATACTTGTCGGTTTAAAGTCCTCGTGTGAACCTCCGTGGCCACCGTGCCCCTCACCCGCAAAGTAGGCAGTCAGCATCGGAATGATCGTCATCGCAACGAACCAAGAAATGATCATTGAGAACACGATTGTGAAACCGAACTGCTTTAAGAACTGACCGATTGTACCGGACATCGTACCCACGGGAACGAATACGGCGATAACAACCAGAGAGATCGCCATAACGGCCATTTGAATCTCTGTCGTACCTTTTTCCGCAGCTACCAGGGAATTTTCACCCAATTGCATACGACGATAGATATTCTCCACGACAACAATCGCGTCGTCGACCAGAAGACCGACGGCAAGGGTCAAGGCCAACATCGATACGATATTCAAAGAGAAACCCGCAAGCTTCATCAACATGAAGGCACCGATCAAGGATACTGGTAATGAAACCGCCGTGATCAACGTCGTGCGCAAACTACCCAAGAAGAAGAACACCGTGATAACTGTCAAAAGAATCGCGATGATGATCGTCTCGTTCACGTCATAAAGATTGTCTTTAATTTTTTGAGAAGCATTCGTCACAAGTTTGATTTGTGGCGCGCCTTCCATTTTTTCAAGCTCCGGACGAATTTTTTCCATTTGCTTAATAACGTCATCGGCCACTTTCACAGTGTTGGAACCGGATTGACGATAGACTTGCAAGAAAATCGCCTTTTCGCCGTTTACGTAGGCGCGGGAAGCTTCGTCTTCTAATGTGTCTTTAACAACACCCAAGTCAGAAACACGTGTTGGAACTTCATTTCCGTAAAGATTTACCAGAGTATCTGCAACATCGGCCGTATTTCTGAACTCTCCCAAACCACGGAATACCAGCTCTTTACCACCTTGGTTGACTTTACCCGATGGAATGTTCTGCCCCATGGCGCCCACTTGACCGGCTACTTGCGTAACGGAGATCTCGCGGTTTTTAAGTTTGTTACGATCTAAAAGGACATGAATTTCTCTTTTACGACCACCCAGGATATCGATCGCACCCACGTTGTTCACTTGTTCTAAGCGAGGTTTGATCATTTGATCGGCGATATCGTAAAGAGCCGCGTCCCCAATTGTTCCTTTAGAAGACAACGCGACCATCAGGATAGGAGTATCTGACGGGTCGAATTTTTTGATAACTGGGTCATCAACTTCATCTGGAAGTTTCGGTTTAGCGATATTTACTTTATCACGTACTTGTTGTTCCGCATATTTCGAGTCCACTGAAGAAACGAACTCGACGATAACTTGCGAAACACCTTCCATATTTTTGGAAGTCATACGTTTGATACCGGAAATTGTACTGACTTCGTCTTCGATAGGGCGAGATACCAGTGTTTCAATTTCGGAAGGACCTGCACCTTTATAAGTTGTCTGTACAGTTACAACCGGAACGGAAACGTCGGGAAATAAGTCGACCGGCATGGATTTGTATCCGGCCCAACCGACAACAACGATCGCAATGGTTACGCAGGTAATAAAAATCGGTCTGCTGATGGAAATCTTAGGTAAGCTCATGACTATTTCCCTTCCTCAGGAGAGGCTTGGTAAAGTTTGATTTGCGTTTGAAGTGCCAGGATGTTCGCTGCAGACTTCACGCGGTTCAAAGCGGAAGCTGAGTAATCTTGTTCGAACAACAATACTTGGTACGTTGTTGTACGACCCTGACGAAGACGTGTTCTTTCCACGTCCAATTTAGTTTTCTGTGCCTGTTCAATTTTACCCAACAAAACCAAGTTGTCGCGCGCATCAGTAATATTTTGAGTTAAATTGATCCAGTCTTGTTCTTGCGCATACAGCGCGTACTCACGGTTGTACTCTGCTGCTCTGACATTTTTATCGGCACCGGATTTAGTATCGCCAGCTGCGCCGATATTCAAAGGCATGTTAAAGCGCATACCGATGTAACCAGTATCCGTGTCAGTATAACCGGCATTTTTCATCGCTTGGTTATAGTCATCATCACGGCCATTTAATGCGTAAGTCGTATAAATATCCAAAGTTGGACGGTTGCGCTCTTTCACCACAACTGCATTCGCTTTCGCTGTTCGCAATTGGGCCTGAGTCGCTTTCACATCATAACGTTCACCAGGGCGAGTTGTCGGTACAGTGATTTTTTCCAGCTCTGCATAAGGAACTGTTTCAAGACTGTCCACCGGAGCTGTCGCTGGTCTATTTAAAAATTTATTGAAGGTACGAAGAGCCTCACGTTGTTCATTGCGCGCCACTTGCAATTCCAAAGCACGAGCTTCAACCAAGGCACGAGCTTGAACCACGTCGGCTTGCTCCCCTAGGTTCATACTGCGTTTGCGACTTACGTAGCTCATGATATCGTTCGCTGATTTAGATGCGGCTTCTTGAATTTTAACAACGTCAGACCATGCAGAAAGTTTCCAGTAAGCAGCTTCAGCTTGCGCCAAATAAGCTGTTGACTGGTAGGAAGCTTGATATTGCTCCGCATAGTTACTTTGACGAAGCAAATCTTCGTTCGCGCGAGCCGTGCTACCGAAGCCACCGCCCCACACAGGCATCGTCAATTCGATCTTAGGAGTTGCATCCCAATATTTAGACATTGTGAATGCAGATCCAGCGTTGTCGAAAGTTGTCTTTTGCATCGTATAGTACAGCTTACTTTGCAAACCGAAATCGAATTGTTGCTGAACTCCCAAAGTGTATGTCTCGGTATTCACACGATCATACATTTTCGGCTGACTTGGCTTACCATCATGACCCGTATTAAATTCGGCAAAAAGTTTCGGGGTGAAGATCAAATCTGCTTCGCGGGCCTCAAGGTTGTTACCTTCTGCCTGCGTAGTAGTTCCTTTATAACTGTTACTGTCGGTCTGCACTTGCTCGAGATATTGAGTCAACGTGACACCCTGAGCTTTCGTTGCAGCTATTCCTATTAATAGAAAAGCCATAGCAGCTCGCAGTACAAAACATCTGTCGTTTTTAGCTCCACCCTGGTTCATCATGGGTCCATCTCCTGATTCACTAATAAGTAATCACTTACTTACATACTTTTACGGCATTTTTACGAAGTACTCAAGCAATTACTTACTTGTGGACATTCTTATTTTATGATACATTTACTATTAATAAGTACTTTCAAGTGCTTATGTGCTTTAAAAAAGATAACCCAGGAGTTCAATATGGGAGACACCTCTCAACCTTTATCGAAAAATACGGATCAAAAAGAGACCGCTTCTCGATCTAAGACTAAAAAAAGAGATAGATCCGCATCCGAAGAACGCCTGCTTCAGGCCGCTGAGGATATCTTTGCAAAACACGGCTTTAATGGCGCTACTACCCGCATGATCGCCGACAAAGCCAAGGTCAACGAATCACTTATAGGCCGCTATTTCGACGGCAAAATGGGGCTATTGCTTGCGGTGTGTGAAACACATATCAAAGATAAAGTTCAGCAAGATGCGCTTATGTACCCAGCGCAAGCAACAGTGCACGAAGAGTTAACTTCATTGGTGGACTCTATGTTCGAACATCATTGCAAAAAGGACGAGGAGTTTTTTAAAATCGTGCTGGGCCAATGTCTTGTGGATGCGAAGTTTTTGAAACGCATTCGCGAAATCGCTCCCATCAGTCTTTATATTAACCAAGTTATTGAGCGCCTCGAAGTACTTCGCACTGAAGGTAAAGTTAAAAAAGACGTCGATCTTCGACAAGCGATGGAAATTTTTGATACATATTTTCATGGCTCTATGTTTTTTGATCGCATCTTGCTTGGCACAGATGTGGAAAGCATCCAAGCAAAATTGAAAATCTTTATCACAGGTTTGGCAGAGTCTCTAAGTACCGGTAAGTAATTCCAGATATTCCGAGCTGTCAGTCGGAGGAATAGGATCCACCTGCTCTTCCGGAGTGATTCTAGCGTTCACTCCAGGTGGCACCACCTCATTACCCATCACCTCTTGCTCAGTAGGATACTGGCGCGCATATTTCCAAAGGTCCTTATGATAGGACAAAAGCAAACTTCCATTTTGCAATGAGTTTAACAGCACCGGCAAAGCTTCGAGTGCGACGGCAAAACAGCCCTGGCTCCAACCCAAACGACCATTGCGTTGAATAAAATCATCGCTGACATACTTTGCTCCGTGCAAAACGATCAAGCGATCCTTGGCATTGTCATTGGAGCGATCAATCCCCTCAAGCTTTAAGGAGGGGCCATTCTTGGCGCTGTTATAAGTGCCTTTTGCATAGTAAAATCCGATGGAGCTTTTCCAGGAATCCATAAGATTTGAAAAGCTGCGCGTTTCTAAAATGCCGGAATTAATTCCATGAGACACATAGAATCTTTCCACCACACCGGTATCCAGATGCAGGAAATACAGGCGCTTTTCAATGGAGATCAAAGTGTAATCCACGATCACGGCGGTTTTCGTATTCGCAATTCGACCCGCATTATAATCGAACATGCGAAACAAAAGATTCACGGGTTCTTCCGCGACTCCTTGAGATAAAACCGCTTGATAAAGATTTTGCCCCGTCGTTGTTTTGCGATTGAACATAGAGTTCGGCGCGTTCACCGCCAAGGATAAAACTGAAGACAACAGGATAGCGATGCCGCTTAGGCATGACAAAAGCGTGATTCTCATGACATCAAGATTCGCAAAGGAGTGGTGGCACTGCAACTAGGGAACTGCGACACACCACCGCTCCTGAGATAAAACAAATTTTCCGGAGATCTATTCTTTTTTCTTGATTGCGCCCATGTAGGAATATGTCCAAGGTCGGTAAGCCATCAACACACCAGCATCCACAGTGGCGGTGTTGTGCTCAGCATCGAAGCGCGAATCTTCCTGCATCTCCATCGCCAGCTTTTCCATTTTCCCTTTGTACTTCGCCAAAGTCGACGGACTGATTTTGATTAACGTAAAGCGCACGAAATCCTCGGGCTTGAAATCGTACATCAAATAAGTCGCCTTCATTTGTTCAAAAAGGGCTTTACCGATGGGCCCATCTCTGCGGAAACGCAAAAATCCATGACGTTTGAATTTTACTTTGTCGCGCGGATGAAGTTCGATCAAATTCAAGCGATCCAGCTGGAAAAGATATTTTTGGGCTTCTGCTTTGGGAATTTGGTATTCTTTTTCGATCTTTTGCGGAGTGCGCTCGTCATGAAGCAACATATAGTAATGCAGTAAACGCGTGTTTTCCGCCAGGGCGCGCTCTTGCTCGTCCGTCAGAAGATAAATCTGTGTTCCATCTTCAAGATTGGCGGACTTCACCACTTCTGAAAAACTAAGATCCGCCACACGACAGATTTCTTCCAAACGTTCTAAGCTCAGGCTTTTACTGGAAAGAATGCGTTTCACGCTGGATTCGCTAAGGTCTAACGCTTTAGCCAAATCCCTGTAGAGTACGTTCTTTGCTTTCAAAGCGCGTTTCAACGACGCCAAAAACTGATCTATTTGCGACATACCAGCCTCCACTCAGCAGAGTACTGTATATTAGTACCTGACGCAATTCCCTTGTCGGATTTCCCTATATTCATTAGAGTTGTCCACGATGCAGCCCTCAGAAAACGCTCTTCTTTTTAAACGCCCTCTTTTATTTTACATAAAAAACAATCCCCGCGCTTTTAGCTTAGGGATGCTGTTTTTGCTTTTCACGAATGCACTGGACGGGATTTATCCCTTAGTGATGAAACAAATCATCGACAGCATTGAAGCCCGCGCACCGATGAGTGAAATCACCAAGACATGTATGATCTTTGCTTTGGTCATGGCAAGCCTGGCAGCCACTCGATTGGGATGGCGTGCGTTCTTTGGTAAGTTCCACACTTATGCGGCAGAAGATATTCGCCGTCGTATTTTCAATCACCTGACTTCATTAGGTCCCAATTTTTTCCATAAAAATCAGGTGGGCGAATTGATGAGTCTTTTGACGAATGACGTGCAGTCTTTCCGTCAGGCGATCGGACCGGGCCTTTTGATTCTGGCAGACGGTGTGATTATCATCGCGATCGTATTCCCAATCATGGTGATGATGAACTGGTCTTGGACTTGGAAGGTTTTGATCTTCCTACCACTGGTTCCCTTGATGATCTGGAAAGTGATGAAACTGATTCACACGAATTACAAAATTCAACAAGATCGCTTCTCCGAACTTACTGGTGTTGCCCAGGAAACTGTCGGCGGCATCCGTGTGATCAAAAGTTTTTCCCAGGAACACAACCGCACTCAATTATTTAACGGCGTCAGTGCTGCTTTTGAAAAAGCCTGCAACAAAGTGGCCAAAGTGGACTCCCTGTTCGTTCCGGTGATGGAGTTCGGTGTGACCTCGGGAAGCGTCATCCTGCTCTTTGTCGCGAAAGACGACCTGTATGCCGGGACAGTCACAATCGGGACGTTCTTTGCCTTTCATCGCTATATTCAAAAAATGGTCTGGCCGATGACGGCACTGGGTATGGGCTTTTCGATGATGCAAAAAGGCTATGCCTCTTTTGACCGTATCAAAGATGTTTTGAAAACGGATACTGACATCCCTGATAACGGAAAAATTGAAATCACACGTTTTGAGAAATTGGAATTCAGAAATGTTTCCTACAAACATCAAAGCAGCACTGTATATGCTTTGAAAAATGTATCCTTCACCCTTAAAGCCGGCGAAAGCCTGGGCATCATGGGTCCGGTAGGGGCAGGTAAAACAACTTTGTTGCACCTGCTGACGCGTCTTTACCCATTAACTGAGGGTGAAATTTTCGTGAACGGTCACGCGATTGAAGACATCACACAGGAGTCTTTGCGCAAAACCTTTTTGTTGGTTCCTCAGGAGGCCTTCCTGTTCAGCGAAAGCATTTCTGAAAACGTAAGCTTCGGTTTATCCGAGCGCGCATCAGACCAGGATATCCTGCGCATGACCGAAACCGTGGATTTAACTCGCGAGATTCAGTCACTCCCCCATCAGTTTGAATCCCAGTTGGGCGAGCGTGGTGTAAATTTATCCGGTGGCCAAAAACAGCGTCTGACCATCGCCCGAGGCTTGATTATGAAAACCCCGGTTTTGATTTTGGATGACTCGTTAAGTGCCGTGGATACCCGCACCGAAAAAGCGATCGAAAATGAACTGGGCAAAGACAAAGGTTCAATGAGCCGAATCATCGTAGCTCACCGCCTGTCTTCGCTTAAAACCGTCGACCGTCTGTTGATCCTTCGAGATGGCGAAGTGGAAGCTCTGGGAACTTACCAAGAAGTTCTAAAGGTCAGCCCGACATTCCAAAAAACCGTCAGCATTCAAGGTCAGGAGGTGAATCATGAATAATGATAACTTCATGAATGAAGACTTGGTTAAAACCAAAGTCACTTATCCGGTTCTGTTTAAAAGACTGTGGCCCTATGCCCGTCGTGAAAAGGTTTTGTTATTCGCTGCGATCTTTGCAGTCTTTGGCGGAGCTTTGGTGGCCCGTCTGGTGCCAGCTTTGATCGGATATGCGATCGATCATGGTGTGAAGGGCAAGAACTATGAGCTTTTCACTCAGGTGGCTTTTGCCTATTTGGGACTTGAAATCCTGCGCACGTGTTTTTCCTTTTCTAACAATATGCTTTTCCAATTGTTTGGTAATCGCATGCTGTTTCATTTGCGCGAAGACTTAATGAACCACGTACAAAGATTGCCTCTGCAATTCTTTAATAAAACTCCCACGGGACGCATCGTCACTCGTCTTACGAATGATGTCGCCTCCTTAGGTGAGCTTTTCACGGAAGGCGTGATCACGGTCTTTACTCAGTTCGTAGTGATTTGTTCAGTCGTTGTGGCGTTGGCACTGATTTCCTGGAAGCTGACTTTAATTTCCTTGTTCTTGGCTCCGGTCTTTATTGGGGCTTCGTTTTACTTAAGCAATAAAATCCGCGCTATCTTGCACGAACAGAAAAAGAAACTGTCGGTGATTAACGCTTTCTTGGCAGAGAACTTAAATGGGATCAAAGTTGTACAATTATACAACCGCATCCGTCGCAACCGTGATCGCTTCTCGAATCTTTCCACAGATTATCGCGATACGAATATGCGTTCGATCTATGCCTATGCGATGATGCAGCCGATTATGAATCTGTTCAATGCAGTAACGATCACATCGGCCCTTTATTTCGGCGGCTTGATGAGTGCGGAAAATTCCATCGCGATTGGTTCCTTGGTGGCGTTCTTGATGAACATTCAAGACTTCATCCCACCTTTGCGCGAAATCCTGGAGAAGTATCAACAATTCCAAAACTCACTAACCAGCGCAGAACGTATCTTCACGCTGATGGATGAGCACAAAGAATACGAATTGGATTCTTTGCAGAAAACAGACCTGGTTCGTGGTGACATTGAAATTCGCAATTTGAATTTCCGCTATGAAGAAAACCTGCCGTTGGTACTTAAGAACGTGAACCTGCACTTCCAACCTGGCGAATCCATTGCTTTGGTGGGTCGCACCGGGAGTGGCAAATCCACGTTTATTTCCCTGCTTCAGCGTTTCTATGATGCCCCCGAAAAATCGATTTTTATCGATAGCTTGCCAATTGAAAGAATCGCGCGCGAAGAAATTCGCCATCATGTGGGCGTCGTGCAACAGGATAACTTTATTTTCCGGGGAACGATTCGCGGTAATATCGGCCTGGGCGATCCAAAGGTGTCAGACGAGCAAATCCAAAAAGCCTGCGAGAAAACCGGCTATATGGGTCTATTGACTCGCACAGGACGCGATTTAAACAGCCCGGTGGATGAACGTGGCGCCAATCTTTCTGTCGGCGAACGCCAGCTCATCGCTTTTGCGCGCATCTTGGCTTTCAATCCCGACATTTTGATTTTGGATGAGGCGACAGCGAATATCGATTCTGAAAGCGAACACATCATCCAGGAAGCGACTCGCGAGATAACCAAAGGTCGTACCAGCATTATCATTGCTCACCGTCTGTCGACGATTGAACAATGTGATCGAATCGTTGTCTTGAACCAAGGCGAAGTCATGGAAGTGGGCTCTCATCAGGAATTGATGGCGGCTCAAGGTATGTACTATCAATTTGCTTCGGCGGGAGCCAAGTCACCTTTGATCGAAGATTCCGAGGCCCCTAAAATGGAAGTGGCAGAAAAGTCTTAGACCTTCTGCCACTCTTTAAAACTATTTTTACGGTAAAATCTAAGCCGCTTTTGGTGTCGTGAAGTTTTTAATGCTTTCACGAACCGATTGGCTCACTGTCGTGAACTTCACACCGTATCTCACAGCGTCTGTTCCTCTTGGTGCCATCTCTTTGATGAACTGCTTGCTAACGATCTGGCAAACAGCATTAAATGGCGGCACGCCATCACCTGGTTGAAAGTGAAGGAACAAGGATTGACCCGGTTGCAAATTCGGATTGTCAATCAAGACACCCGCACCACCAGCACTGATCTCAAGCGCCTGACCACGGAAAACTGTTTTGTTATTATGAACAATCAGGCTTGCACCATAAGCGGCGCGTGCATGACGACGGCGGAAGAAGATCTCTGCCAAACCGGTATCAGAAGATTGCTTCATCGCGCGGATTTTGTCTGGTGCGAATTCTTCAACTTCAGCTACACGACTCCAATTTGCCATGCGTGCATGCCAAATATAATCGTATTCAAAAAGAGTTTTTTCCTGAAGCATTTGCACAACTTCCACAGGCGAGAAAGGGCCGTAGTTATTTCCTTCTTTAAGGATGAACCACTCTTTGTCTTTCATTGTTTCTGCAACTTCTTCTTTTTTTCCGGGAGCAGCCTCTGGACGAGCTGCAGGTTTTGATGTGACCTTCGCTGAAAACTCAGGATGTTCCATCAACATAACCCAGTCACCGATTGCTTCATCATAGACATAATCTGTCCATTGGTGTTCATGGGATTCAACTTTTTGTAGGACAGCTTCAAAAGTGTAAGGTCCAATATGAGTCCCATTATTTGAAAGATAATATTGTTTTCCCATTTGTTCAGTGCTCCTTGGGAATAACTATCGGAGCAAAATCCAGTCGACTTAACTGTCGGATATTAGACATTTTAAGCTAAAATGTTCCACGATTTTTCGTCAAACTTTTAAGCGATTTCCACTGAGATGCAATTAAGTCTAAACAGAGATTCATGTTCTCCGAATGAAACACCCAGACCGGCCCTTAAGGCCAGTCCTGTGTCTTAGCCCCCTCGACCGCGGTAAATACATACACTCGTTCGTTTACTCTCAAAAACGATTCCCTAGGATAAAAGAAATAAAGTTACAACCGACCTGTTCGGGCATTCGTGGGGGATGTTGAAATGAGAAACGCGTTTTTTCTCGGCCTCTCTTCTTTACTTATACTTCTATTTTCTTTCGATTCATTCGCTGGCTCCTGTCCCACATTGATGAAAGGAAGCGACTCGCGAACCCTATGGCGGATGTCTCCATATCAGCCGGCCAGAGGCGTTGCCTTGGTGGTACACGGACTGAATAACAATCCTGCGCGAATGATGTCGATTGAAAATGTATTGCGCGAAAACAGGATCGACGTGCTGCGACTGTCGCTCTCGGGACACAACAATAATTTGAATATTTTTAAGCATGTCACCGCAGAGATGTGGGAGCGTGATGCACTTCGCGCGTATTGCCAAGCCAATGAACGAGCCGACAGATATGGGATGCCCATATACTATGTCGGATATTCTTTAGGTGGGGTTATCGGGGTCACTCTATCGAGTAAGTACAAGCAAGTTCACTTCGACAAGATGGTTCTGTTTGCTCCCGCCGTAGCGATTCGCAGAACCGCATTTATTATGCGAATTTTAAGCACTATGAATCCGTTTACCATCATTCCCAATCTATTCAATCGAGAAAACTATTTTGCAAACTCCACGGGGACACCGGTCTCGGCCTACCGCGCGACATTTGAACTGGCAAACTTCGCGAATCGACATCCCAACCGCCAAGCGATCAACGTACCAACACTTTTATTTATCGATCCATTAGATGAATTAGTCAGCCCTTCTGGAATCAGGTCTTTTATTGCAAATTATCGCTTAGATAAGTGGAAGACGTTTGTTGTTCACAAACGTCCCTTTAGTTGGCAATCGATCTTTCATCATTTATTGATTGATGCAGCCTCTGTTGGACAAAGAAGATGGTACGAAATGAAAAATGCCATGATCGATCATCTGGAAGGAAAGAATCTTATTCAAGACCACAGGCTTTCTTCCACTCCGGAGTGGGAAGAATCATTTTACGAGCTTTCAGATCAAATAATCCAAAGGTAAACACAGCTTCACTGGCAACAGTGCCATCGTGTTTGATCATTTGTTGTTTCATGTGACCGATTTTACCCTCGTAGTCCATGATGCTCGAAACAATAGTGATACTTTCCCGAAGCTTGATTTCTTTTAGAAATTTAATACTCACTTCCAAAATTACTGGCCCTTGCTGCAGGCGATGAATGTCGCTAAAGCCAAAGCCTCGGGGGGTGATGGCTTCCCAACGTGCTTCTTCGTACAACGATAAATAAGTAGCGTTATTCACGTGACCATAAGAATCGATATGGGTTTCACGAATCAAAATTTTATAATTTCCAAATTCACTCATGGTGCTCCTCTTTCTATTTCAAGGCTTCGCGGATATGCGCTGAGGCAAGATCCAAAGCCCACACAACAACGGCGATCACAACGATGATACATCCCACTTCACGCCACATGGCCTGCCCCTGATATTGAATCAGCATGGTCCCAATACCACCCCCGCCAACCAAGCCAATCACCGTTGCCATTCTTACGTTGATGTCCCAGCGATAGACCGTAAATGAAATATATGGCAGAACCACTTGAGGGACAATCGCATACCAGATGGTTTGCAACTTGTTGGCTCCCGTTGATTCGATGGCTTCAATCGGACCATCCTCAACTGCCTCTACCATTTCAGAATACTGTTTTGCTAAGGAGGCCACAGAATGAATCATGAGTGCGAGCATCCCCGCAAAAGGCCCAATCCCCACCCACACCGAGAAAATAATAGCCCAGATCAATGCCTCAATAGAACGAGTCACGTTCAAACACGTTCGCAACGCCAGATAAACGGGATAGGCCACCGGGCCACGCATAATATTTTTGGCACAGAAAAAACTTAAGGCGAATGCAAATGGAATAGCAATACTGGTCGCAAGAAAGGCCATGAAGATCGTCTCGATAATATTTAAAACTGCTCGAGGCAGGACTTCCCAATTCGGATCAAAAAGGCCTTTAAACAGACGAACGGCTCCCGCAAAACCATTTTGATCGAGCAGTTCAATAAAGGAAAAATCAGTCTTAAGTAAGGCCACGACAAAAGAAACCACCAACAAGGTGACAAACTGCCAGCCCCAGAAAGCGCGATACCACGGAACGGGCTCAGTTGCAGGATGCAGATCAAATAGAGCTCCCCCCAAGGTGCGCACTTTCAGATGTCGCAAGCCCCATGCGACGACGACCCCAATTAACATAAAGACAGCGACAAATAATACGTCCCTGGTTAAATCCAACAGCTGCTCTTCGCTGGTCACAAACAATGCAACAGCCGAACAACTTAATAAGAATGCGACACTCAAGGCGTCAAAAAATATCCGGCGCAACATCCTGAGTCCCTTCTCCGTAAATTTTTTGAAACCATTCCTGAGTGATCTCTTCAGGCTTTCCCGTGAAAACAATCTGTCCCTCTTTCAGAGCCACGACTCGGGTCGCATACTTTCGCACCAAAGACAGGAAATGCAGATTCGCGACAACAGTGATGCCGAGTTCTTGATTGATCTTTTTCAGATAGTCCATCACCACATGACAAGTGGCGGGATCCAACGAAGCCACTGGCTCATCTGCCAACAACAGTGTGGGATTTTGCATCAGCGCTCGTGCAATCGCCACCCGTTGCTTTTGACCTCCCGATAGTTGATCGGCTCGCAAATGGGCCTTTTCAGAGATTCCTACGAGTTTCAAATTCCTTAAAGCTTCGTTCTTTTCCTGAACCGAAAACATGCCGCAAAGACTTGGCAAAGTTTTTTTAATTCCCAAGGTGCCCATCAAAACATTTTTGATCACGCTTTG
This sequence comes from Bdellovibrio sp. KM01, assembly GCF_013752535.1. Classification (NCBI taxonomy): domain Bacteria; kingdom Pseudomonadati; phylum Bdellovibrionota; class Bdellovibrionia; order Bdellovibrionales; family Pseudobdellovibrionaceae; genus Bdellovibrio; species Bdellovibrio sp. KM01. Next base: position 721,854 of record NZ_CP058348.1, on the reverse strand, counting down.
GCGGGGAATCAGATTGAAGTGCTGAAAAATCATTCCCATCTTACGACGAAGGGAGCGCACTTGATCGGGACGCTGAAGTCTACCGATATCCAAGCCTTCAAAAATAATTTCTCCACTGCTGGGAGTTTGCAGGCGGTTCAGACAACGCATCAGGGTGGACTTTCCAGAACCACTGAGCCCGATCACAACCAAGAACTCGCCCTTTTGCACATCAAAGCTCACATCGCGCAAAGCTTGCACACCGTTGGGAAAAGTCTTGTTTAGGTTTTTCACGGACAAAAATGGCGTGCTCATTTATTTTCCTGCCGGAAGCATTTGTTTTAACATTTCGCGAACGCTTTCATAATCGGCATCCGTTGATCTTTTCAAGTTAGTCGCCCCCAACATCAGATCCAAAGATTTTTTTCCTTCAGGAGTCGCCACCCACTCCAAAAGGACCTCGCAGATTTTTTCTTTCATTTCCTCAGGCATGTCTTTACGAAAGACAATGGGATCATTGGGAATAGGTTCCGATAGCTCGATGATTTTTACCTTTTGCTCGACATCAGGATATTGCAGCTTCACCAGACGACGGGCATCTTCGATCTGACCATTCTGCGGTGGACTGTAGTAGGTCGCCCCCCCGTCCACCTGCCCCTGATAAATCATCGACACCACGGCATCGTGATTCATAGCAAAGACAGTTTCCTTGGGCTCAATTTTTTTATCCTTCATGGTTTTTAAAGGAAGTAAGTATCCCGACATGGACGCTGGATCCACAAAAGCCATCTTTTTGCCGTTAAAGTCTTTCAATGATTTGATGCCGCTAGAACTGCGGGCCAGAAACTGTGACTGATAAGTTCCCAATCCATAGCGAATCACCGTTAAGCGCGCTTGCACACCGTAAGACTTATTCGCCATATAATAACCATAGGTATTGATTGCTGCGACATCAGCTCTGTTCGTACCAAATGATTCCACGACCGCCACAAAGGATTGGGGAATTGTGATCTGAAACTTATACGGTGTCGACTTTTCCAGATACTCTTTCAATAGCTTGGAGTTATCCGCAAGAACTTTGGCATCCACGGAGGGCACCAGATGAAATTTAATTGGATTCTCTGCAGTACCCAATGCGGCTTTCTTAAAATTGCAGCTGGAAATACTGAAGACGCACAAAAGCAAAGCGCAGTTCAAAAGAAGCTTCATGAAACCCCCACGAACATTCTATAAAAGGACGGAGCCCCTGTTAACAAAGTCTTTGCCTTAACTGGACCCTAAACGCTACGATGGCCCCATGATCGATCAAATCCTTGTCAATATTCACACCTTGGTTTCCGAGGGAAAAAAATGCCTCGTGGTTTTCGACTTGGATTCGACACTCTTTAATGTCAGTCCCCGTATCGAAAAAATCCTTATGGATTTTGCTTTGGACCCGGAGAATATCAAACGCTTTCCCGAACAAGTCCCCTGCTTTTCAAAAATCAAAACAGCCCACACGGATTGGGGCTTTACCAATGCTTTGCAACGAGCAGGTCTAGATGGTCACCATCCTGAATTTCAAGAAGCCGTGGCCTTGTACTGGCGTAAGCATTTTTTCTCGAACGAATATTTGAAATACGACACTCCCAACGAGGGGGCCTTGGAATACGTTCATGAAGTGCTGAGGGCGGGTGCTGAAGTCGCTTATCTAACGGGTCGTGACGTGCATCGCATGGAGCCTGGTACGACACGCCAATTACAGCAATGGAATTTGCCGTTAAACGATAAAGCCGTGCTTTTCGTAAAACCTGACAAATCCATGGACGATGCAGAATACAAAACGGACTGGTTTCTGGCCAAGGATCGTCAGGGATATGACAAAGTTTACTTTTTTGACAATGAACCTGTGATTTTAAACCTTATGGGGGCGAAGTGCCCTGCTGTCGAGAGTATTTTTTTTGACAGCACCCACTCGGGCAAGGCAGAACCACCTCCTGACCTTCCACGAATTATGAATTTTGTCCTGAATCAAAGGAACTCTTAATGTTGTACCTTGTGGCAACTCCAATCGGTGATACCAGCGAGATTTCGTTACGTGCTTTGCAAATTCTGAAAGATTGCGAAGTCGTGATCTGTGAAAGCACGAAAGAAGCCTCTAAATTATTGCGCGTTCATGGAATCTCTGGAAAATCCTATGAAATCCTGGATGAGCATTCCACTGCGGAAGATAAAGCCGCATTGGTTCCTTTGTGTGAAAAGAAAATGGTGGCATTGGTAACTGATTGCGGAACTCCTGGGTTCTGCGATCCAGGTGCTGATTTGGTTCGCTTGTGCCGTCAAAAAAATATTCAGGTAAAGTCTGTTTTGGGTGCTTCCGCCTTGATGGGACTGCTTTCCTTAAGTGGTCAGCGTATTGATGAATTTCTATTCCGTGGATTTGTTCCGGCTGAAACCGAAGCCCGTGCGAAGGCTTTACGGGACCTTACCAAAGAAAAGCGCGCCATCATTTTGATGGATACACCTTATCGCCTGAAAAAAATGTTGGGCGATATGAAAGATCACTTTCCAAATCGTCGCATGCTTTTGTCTTTAAACCTTTCTCAAGAAGACGAGCTGAATCTGGAAGGCACGATTGATCAAATCGCCAAGAAAGTTCCTTTTGAAAAAGCAGAGTTCATGCTGCTTCTTTATCCTGCATGATTCATCTTCCAGTCGATGATTTCACACCCACCATCAAAGAACAGATGCTGCAAGGTCAGAATCTGGTTCTGACAGCAGCACCCGGCGCGGGTAAAACCACTCGCTTGCCGCCGGCCCTGTTGGATGTGGTAAAAAATAAAATCATCGTTCTGGAACCCCGAAGAATGGCTGCGATCGCTGCCGCTCATCGTATCGCCGAAGAAAATGGTTGGACCCTTGGTGAAGAAGTCGGCTACCAAGTGCGCTTTGCCAATAAAACATCTGCGAAAACCCGTCTTATTTTTATGACCGAGGCTTTGTTGGCTCGCCAGATGCTGGATGATTCCGAGTTGTCTGACATCGACCTGGTTATCCTGGATGAATTCCATGAACGCTCTTTACATGTCGACTTGGCACTGGGCCTTATCCGCGAACTTCAGGAGCTTGGGCGAGATATCAAACTTTTGGTGATGTCAGCAACTCTTGAAGCGGAAAAGATCTCAAACTACTTGGGGAATGCTCCCATCGTCAGCGTCCCGGGTAAATTGTTTGAGCTGGAAGTTATTTATCAAAAAAATTCCCAGATCGTTCAAACCTTTCCGTCATTCTTTGAAAATCTCGCGCAACTTGTGCGTGAAGCTGCAGGAAAAACTGCGAAAGACATTTTGGTATTCCTGCCTGGCGTGGGAGAGATCGAACGCGCCAAAAATAGCCTGGAAGATTGGGCAAATGGCAAAGGGATCGATATTGTTCCCCTGCACGGGTCTTTGAATTTGGAAGATCAAAGACGGGCCTTACAAAAAGGTACGCGTCAAAGAATTATTCTTTCCACGAACATTGCGGAATCCTCTGTCACGCTGGATGGTGTGAACACCGTTATCGATTCGGGTCTTGCGAAAAACATGAAGCAGGATTATCGCACAGGATTTTCCCGACTGGAATTGGGTCGCATCAGTCTGTCCAGCGCGATTCAACGTGCGGGTCGTGCCGCCCGTCAATTCCCCGGCTTTGCCTATAAAATGTGGAATAAGCAGGATGAGCATTCGTTTTCAAAAAGCGAGATCGCAGAAATTCAGCGTATCGATTTGACCGAAAGCCTTCTGTTCCTTGCCGCCCAAGGTGTTAGTGATTTCCACAAATTTTCGTGGTTTGAAAAACCGGCAAACGTTGCCATTGATAAAGCGACCCAGTATTTGAAGCTGGCTGGCGCCATAGATAGCACAAATAAAATCACTGAACTGGGCCGTAAGATCTTGCACTTCCCGTTGCCAGTCCGCTTGGCAAAATTGATGTTGGTGGCTGGCGACAGAAATTCTTTGGAGTTAGGCTCCGAACTTGCAGCAATTCTGCAAGAGCGTGATTTCTTACGTCGTGAATCCGTCAGTTCTTTTTTAGGTGATAAAACGGAATGCGATCTCACGGTACGATTGGATCTTTTGCAGCAATTTAAAAAATCCGGCAAAGCTCCCCGCGAAACGGGCTTCCTGGCTTTGCAGACTGTCTCTCAATCTGCAAATCAGATTCTGGCACTGGCCAAAAAATTGGGCGGGGTTAAAAATATCCAGGCCGAATCGCAAGATTTAGAAATGCGCACTCTTTTACTTCGCGCGTTTCCGGATCGCCTGTGCCGTCGTCGTGGTCAATCCGAGCGAGCTTTGATGGTTGGGGGCCGCGGCGTAAAACTGCAGCAAGACTCCTTGGTTAAGACCTCTGATTTCTTTGTCGCCTTAAGTGGTGTCGAGGGAAGCAGTGATGCCGAAACCATTGTCAGTCTAGCTTGTGGCTTTACGAAAGATTTCATCCTTTCGCACTTTAAAGACGAGATTCAAAAGATTCGTGATCTGACATTTATTGAAGAAAAAGGTCAGTTTTTTATTCGCGAATATAGATCTTTGTTCGGTCTGCCGCTCGAAGAGCCGTCACTGCTGCCCGCGTCTCCCGAAGAAGTGGAAGCCAAGTTGCCACAGGTCCTGGCAGAAAAGTGGTCCTTGGTTTTAAAAAATAATGAAAAGCTTTCTGAGTGGTGGGAACGCCTGGAATTCTGGCGCCGCCACATTGAAAACGGTACTCTGGACACCGATTTTTCATTCAGCGATGAAGAACTAGAAAATTTAAAGCTTCAAGCCTTCTCTCAAGCCAGCATGGGTGAAAAGAAACTGCAGAGCGTTTTTGAAAAGGACCTGGTGTTCTTTTTTGAAAACGTTTTTCCGACGGATTTCATTCGAACTTTCAATAAAGAATTGCCAGCAAGAATCACTGTCCCCAGTGGCAGTCATATCAAAGTAACCTATCCATCCGACAAAGCTCCTTATCTGGAAGTTCGCATCCAGGAAGTTTTCGGCATGATGGAAACTCCCAAAGTTCTTTCGGGCAAAGTGCCTTTGACCTTTCATTTATTGGGACCTAATTTCCGCCCGGTTCAGGTGACCTCGAACCTGGAAAGCTTCTGGAAGAACGGCTATTCCGAGGTTCGCAAAGAGCTTCGAATAAAGTACCCAAAACACCAATGGCCCGAAGACCCCGCCGATGGAACTCCGGAAGCCAAGGGCCGCCGCCGCTTCTAAATTGGCTTACGGATTGCTCTTATAAAACCATAGAAATTCTTGAGTTTTTAGACGGCAAACCCTTCGATTTGAGGCGGTTTTGCTGTCTAACGCGTGGACAGCAGTCCCGCAAAACGGAGCTATTGTGGGCTTACTGAGAAAGAACATCATTTCATGGACCCTGACCCTTTCGGGCCTGATTTCCATTCTCAGCTCTCAAGCCCATGCCATCAGCACATGCGAAAATGTCTTTAATGAAGTTCCCGAATTTGAAATAAAGTACGCCGAGGTCAGTGCCGGACTGAACGTGGAATACCGCCGCGTGCACCACCCTAAAAGAGAGTTCACCGTAAAAGAAGTCTTAGGAAAAACCGACGACTTGCTTTTAGGAATCGCTCCCTTTGGTCACGCCTATTTAGTCAGTGGCAGTGTTCGCCTGGACGGAAATATTTTAGGTAAGAAAACAACGGTCTATGATCACATGGCCGAACTTGAAACTGGGATCATCATCAAAATTAAAAAATCAGACGTCGATAAATCCCGCCTGCAAAAATTTGACGGCACTCATGGCTTGAGCTGCGGAAAAACCGCCTGCGAAGCGATGGAAAAAGCCGCGGATATTTATGTTGGAGCGAACCGGTCCAAGTTCTACTCCCCTTACGAAATGATCCAAGCGATCTTTAAAGAAGGCATTCGTGACGGAGCAGGGAATCCAGTTCCCTTTGAAGTTTACTATATCGGGAAGTTTGATCTTCCGAACACCATGACTCGCGTTCGCGAATCCAGTAACAGAATTAGAAAAGACGTGATCACTAAATATGGCGTGATCGGTACTGGCTTGACGGCGATCACGGGTTCTTTGCTTTACTTCCTGGGCGTCTTTGATGACGACTCCCAAAAAACATCAGAGATTCAGCAATAAAAAAAGGGAGCTCGAAAGCTCCCTTTTTAGTGATTCTCTTTAATTGGATTAGTGAAGGTTACCGCAGCACTCGGCACAAGCCAGCTCGCCCTCGTTAGCCGCTTCTTCTTCGCGACTTTCGATTTTTGCAAGCATTTCAGCAAATCGGAAAGACATGTCGTACAAAGTATCCACGTCGATCACGAACTTTTCGCCTGCCAATTTGACCGTGACGAATTCGCCGTTAACTTCATCAAGAGAAATTTCCTCAGCTTCGAGGAATTTAGCGTTTTTCATTGCGCCCTCTTTAATTACCCACGCAAAGAGTAGTAACTGATCACAAGACCTGGGTCGAATGAGAAAGGTACTGCTTCAATGTTTGGTTCATCGATCAAGCGACCAGATTCTGCGCCACCTTTTTCCTCTTTAGTCATGAAAGAAGGAAGTGGAAGGCGAGGAGCTTGTTTCGCCGCCAAGTAAACTTGGTTTTCGTAGGCTTCAGGTTTCAAAGAAACAATGTCGCCAACTTTGATGATTTGCGATGGAATGTTTACTTTTTTACCGTTCAACAAAACTTTACCGTGAGAAACCAATTGTTTTGCTGCTGGGATAGAAGTTGCGAATCCAAGACGGAATACAACGTTATCCAAACGCTTTTCAAGAAGGTTTACCAAAGATTCAACCCAGTTTGTGTTGGATGATTTTTGAGCCATGCCGATGATACGACGGAATTGTTCTTCACGGATTCCGTAGTGAATGCGGATTTTTTGTTTTTCTTCAAGTTGAAGACCAAATTCAGAGTATTTACGACGGCGTTGACCGTGTTGACCTGGAGGATACGGTCTTCTTTCCAAAGCACCAGCTTTGCCCAAGCCTGGAAGCTCAGTTAGTAGACGTCTTTGTTTTTTAAAACGAGGTGTTTTACCTTTTCTTTTCATATCATAAGTCCTTTATAAGCGAACTACCGTGATAAAGGCTTGCCCGCGTCTTGAACAGCTATTCCTTTTTTAAACCCACAACTGAAAGTCGACTGAAAGCAAGGTGATAGCATCTTGAGAATGAAAACAAGCTGACAACCCCTTGAGGACGATTTTCAAATTAATTTAGCTCCCCAAACCCTGTTCTTATTTCCATATGTCACGATTTTCACTCAACAATTCGAACTCTGTTTGCTATTCCACACCACATGAAGCGCATCAACCTGACACTGATTTCAATTCTCACTCTCCCTGCCATAACCCAGGCAAAGACAAAGACGCTTCTTTACTGCAAAGACATCTCCCAACCCGACCTAAAAACCATAACCATCCAAGAAAACACGGCAATCAAACAAGAAGGCCTCCTAGAGCTGATCGAAGACCATAAGGATGGCAGCAAAAAAGAACTCTACGCAATGGACACCTCCCTAACAGAAGGCTGGATCCCCATGTCGCCCATCAACGGCACACAAAGAGTCCTAGTAAAAAAAGAAGGCAAATGGTCAGTCGCCGAAAACAAAGGCGAATACAGAATCTTCAACGACGCAAACTGCGTGAAATAAACTCTCGGATTAAAGACGGCAGTTGCTCCATGAACCCTGTCTGACTTGCCTGCAGTGTCGGTCCTGCCTGCAGCTTCGTCGACACGCCATCCGGGCTCACCGTCGCCCGCCTTCGGAAAACTAGCGTCGTTTCTCTGTGGAGACCCAATGGTGACGCGGGATACAGGTCTTATTCGGGCATTTTCCCCTTCTCTCAAAATACCTCGCACCACTTACGCGACGATCACGACAGTGATCGAGCCTGAGTTGAATTTTGAGAGCGAGCGATCAACTTTCCTCTTTCCTTTTGAAACAAGAATAGCGTCAGCTGGCGGGTAGATTCTAAAGCACTGGCATGTACGCTTTTCGCCGGGCCTCCGTCGGCGCAGGATGCGCGAACCCGCCAAAGGCGGGCGACGGTGAGCCATGGATGGCGTGCCCAAGAAAAGCGTACAGGACAGGGATTTAGAATCTGCCCGACAGCTGCACCGAACTCTAAATTTTAAAAGGAAAGAGGAAAGTTGAGTGGAAGCCCTCCAAGATAGGAGGGCCCCGGATGCTACCCTACCAAGCGGCAAGGCGGCGGCGACGGTTTTTCTTACGGACCGGAGTAGCAGTACTTGTACTTTCAAGTTGTGTATTGGTCGTAGGAGCCGTTTCTAGTTCTACCTGTTTCATAGCCGAACTCCTTTCGTGCTAGTTTCAATCACTCAGACCGAATTGGTCCTTGTGGTTTAGGTACTCCCCCATTATCTCAGAGTCGCATAGCGTCAAGCGACAGTTTTAAAATTAGTTTCCCGTCATGAAACCGTAATGCGAATAGATGTGAGAGGGACGCAATAGGGGCGTGACTGCGTGCGTAAAATTAAGCCGGGTTACTGCTGAGTCCTAAAGAAAATGTCTTTTAGAACCCAGAGAGGCCCGATAAATAGGAATTGAAGATCCTTAAAGAAAGACGGTCTTTTTCCCTCGAGCTTATGCCCATAGAACTGACCAATCCAAGCAATCACAAAAAGGATCACCAACAACAACCACAACGGCTGAAGAAAGTGTCCCAGGAAATACAAAAGCACATAACTGATCGCCAATTGGCCAAGCATAATTACAAAAGGTTTTGCTCCCAGAGTGGCATACCAACCCAAAGCACAAGCAATCAACAACTCACCCAGGCGGATCGGACCCATTTGCACCGGAATCTGCAGCAGCAAACCCACAACGGTAAAGAAGATCACGGGCACGCAGATTTTATGGATGATTCTGTTTTGTGGATTTTGATGACCTTCACTGTATTCCGCAAACCAAGATTCTAACGTTCTCATTTGCACTCCTTGAATGCGGTGCGCCCGTAAACAGGACCTGGCACCTATTTTTGCTGGGAGATGGGGCCGATCATTGTTGCGCCGGCGGGGACGTCTTTTACGACGACGGCGTTGGCACCGATCAAGGCGCCGTCACCGATGGTGATCGGGCCTAAAACTTTCGCACCGGTTCCGATCATCACTCTGTTACCTACAGTGGGATGGCGTTTTACCGGATCAAATTTGATTCCGCCTAATGTCACTCCGTGAAAGATAATGCAATCGTCACCGACAATCGCGGTTTCACCAATCACCACGCCAAAGCCGTGATCGATAACCAAACGATGACCCAAGGTTGCTCCGGGATGAATTTCAATGCCCGTCAACCAACGAGAAACTTCCGCCACCAAGCGAGCAATAAAATACAAATGAGCCTGATAAAAGATGTGCGCGATACGATGCATGATCAACGCTTTGGGACCTGGATACAGCAAAGCAATCTCCCAAAGAGATTTCGCTGCAGGATCATAAGCTTTGTACGTATTTAACAGCGTCTTAAAACGCTTCCACAAACCAAACATCAATATTTCTCATTCAAATCATCAAGGAGGAAGTAACGGTCAAACAGTTCATTATAACGAGACCATTTCTCGCCTGAACCGCGTTCTCCATCCACGATTGTTTTCAATGTTGCGACCTTGCTATCAAGATCATCAACCATCGCAATCAACATCGCTTCCATAAATTTTGGACGCTTGGGAGAACCGTACTCCAGTTTACCATGATGACTCAAGATTATATGTTTACAAATATCGCGGAGCTCTTCGCTAAAGCCCAAGATGCGAGCCGCTTTTTTATCTATAAGTTCACAAGCAATTTGCATGTGTCCTAATAGACGTCCGCGATCGGTATAGGAAACGCCATTATCGTAGGAAAGCTCCCAAATTTTTCCGATATCGTGAAAGATTGCTCCGAAAAGAAGCAAATCACGATTCAAGAACGGATAGTGGGAACCCATAAAGTCCATGATCTTACAAATCGAAAGGATGTGCTCCAGCAAGCCGCCCACCCAGGCATGGTGGATGGATTTAGCTGCGGGCGCACGCAAAACGCGAGGACGGATCTCAGGATCTTCTAAGGTGTCCAAAACCAATTGTCTTAAGTGATCGTTGCGCATACTGCGTACAAGCTGAATCAGCTCGGCCATCATGTCTTCAGAATTTTTCGAAGACTTTGGAATAAAGTCTTCAAAGTTCACTTCGGAATTTTCAACGCGCTCAAGCTTATGGATAACCAGCTGTTTACGATTTTGGAATAATTGAACCTGCCCCTTAACTTTAAGAACATCCCCTGTTTCAAACAAACGGGATAACTCTTCAACACGATCCCAAAGGCGCGCATCGATAGTCCCTGTGGCATCGCCCAATTGTAGGCCCATAAAAGCACGACCGTTTTTACCAACGCCGACGTTTTTTTCCTTAACCAGGAATAAAGAATCAACTGCGTCTTTGTCTTGTAGACTTTGAACTGTCTTTTTTTCCATCAGGGTGCCTCGCAGAAAAGATTTGCATGCTCAGGATCCACAAAGGAAACCTGTGCCACATAGATCGTGTCGCCTTTTTCAGCAGAGAACAAGAAAGTTCCACCGAGAACGCTGATATGTCTTTCGCGAGTGGTGTTGACCTTAAGGCCCTCACCTTGCATCGCCAGATTAAACTTTGTCGTAATATCCAAAATTTGATTACAACCGGCACCATAAACTGAATCACCTAATTTGCGCTTACGAGCATGGCTGACGAATAAAACCTTGCTTTGCTTAGCTTCGGTGAACGAGGGAAATTCAAAGCCCACATAAAAAGAGCCTTGGCGGTTGTTTAAATACTGAGACAAATCAATTTCACCACCGCCGCGAGGCAATTCAAACTTCAAAGCTTCGTCTTTAAGAATTCCAGGATTTTTATCCACTAAGAAAACTGAAACATCGGCAAATACGATCTCTTTGCTTCCGGATTCTTTTTTTCCTTCGCCTTCGCCGCCACCATGGCCACCTTCACCACCTGCTGCCGCATGTTCCCCGTGCGCACTTTCGACAGCTTTAAAAGAAAGCATGTCCCAAGCTTTAGTGGGAATTTTCAAATCTGGCGGAACGTCTTCAAATTTAATCGTTTTATATTCTTCGCGGTGATAGCCCGGAGTCTTCGTGCAACCACTGACGATTACCAAAGCACTAAGTATGAAAAGCACAAAAGGCTGATTCATTAATCAGCCTCCAGTTGATCCCTCATCTCTAACAGAGGTATGAACGTTGGTTCAGATTGCAACCCGGCCCGCACGTAATTGTAAGCAGAGTTCCGGTCTTTACGTTTAATCACGACCCAGGCCAAGCCGTATAAAGCCGCCGCACTGGTGTTATTTCTTTCGTACATTTTCGTGAAGGCCGCTTGAGCACAGTTCACGTCATGAGTGGACATACAGATATCACCCACAAGACGATCACGAACTGGCAAGCTCATCACTTCAGGCATTTTTAAAACAGCCAAAGCCTCAGGTGCACGACCCGTTTTTTTCAAATAAGCGGCCTGAGCAGCAAGAACATAAGGATCTTTAGGTCCTTCGGAGACCGCTTCACGCAAAAGTTTATCGGCATCCGTATCGCGATTCACTTCCATCAAACACAACGCACGAACTGCTTTAAGTTCTGCCGAAGGTACGCTTTTGTTGTAAACTTCAGAGCAATACTTTTCCAGGTAGTCCCACTGAGTAAAACGCCAATCGACGCTTAAAGAGTGAGTGTACAAATTAGAAACCCCCGGAGTTTCATTTAAGAACTTCACAATCGCCTGGTTCATGGCATCCACGTCACCCAGCAAGTTGTAAGAGTAGATCAAGAACAGACTCAACTCCTGACGAAGCAAGTTTGTTTTCTTAAGTACAGTTTGCAGATCACTTACCAATGGTTTTAAGAAGCTTAAATCAGATGAAGTTTTTGCGACTTCCATGGCCGCCATGGAGCGACCATATAACGCCATCACGTTCGTGGGATCTTTGGAAAGTACATGCTCAAACTTGTGCATGGCTTCTTTGTAGTTCCCTTTTTTCATTTCCACGATGGCCAAGTTCAACCGAGCCGAAATATTAAAGGGCTCGTGACCGATGGCTTTTTGTAACGTGTTTTCGGCCTCTTTCAAATCACCATCCATCATATAAGAAACAGCAATTCCCAGATAAGCATCCACCAGCTCTGAACGCTGACGGTTTTCCTGGACGATGGCTTTTTCCAAAATACGACGGCCCTGCAAAGTTTGACGGTCTTCAGAAATAAGAACCGGAGCCATTTGAATCTGGGTATCTAAATCCGGTTCTTTAATAGAGCTTGCGGCTTTATAGGCTTGCAAAGATTTATCGTAAAGACCCACGCTCTTATAGCGAATCGCACGGGAAATCAGTTCATCGTAATTTACATTGTGAGTGGAATCGCGATGACCCAAAGTCACATAGATTGCCAGAACCGCAATCGCGGCCACACCCATCACGGCCCAGCGAAGAACGTTGCTCTGCTGGCGGATTTTATTCTGAACTCGAGCATCGTTGGAAGTTCCATAACTGACACCTGATGCAGGTATCGCGGATTTATTCACGGCTCGTTCAGAAGCAAATGAAACATCTTTCATTTGTGGAGAATGATTTGGAACCGGAGTCAGTGTTTGTTCATCCGGATCAACTGTCGGTTCAGTTTTAGTGAACGTCGTGTTGTGCGGAATGGACTGAGTCATCGTGTTTTCAGGGGCATTATCCTGCTCTTCACGAATGCTGCGCACGATATCCATGAACCGTTGATTCTCGCGGATATAACTCCAACGACCTGAAGGCAGACGAATTTCATCGATGATCGATACTTGACGGGATTTCAGCAGCGTTGCGACTTCATCAACAGAGAATGGCCCCAGGATCCTGGTTGAGGATTTAATCAGCCATACTTTATCTGTATTTGAAACCTCAACCGCCATATATTAAAGCCCCTTCGTTAAGAGGAGCTTTAAATCGTCGTTGGTCAGATACAGACCGCCTCCGATGAAGCTGGAGCTTGCATCGTTCTTGTTGAAAGCATCATTCCAGCCGGCGTTGATATAAAGACCACGATAGAAGAAATAACTCAAAGAACCGCGAAGGTTCGTGCGTGTGAAATCGAAGGCCTCAACTGTCGCGCGCATTTTGCGACGGAAGAAGTAGTAATCCACACCGAAACCACCGCCATTTTCGATCACGCCCCCTTTAAGAGTGACGTCCCAGAAATTTTTGGCGAATAGCAAAGTGAATTTCAGTTTGTTTTCGTAAGTTTTCTTTTCCGAGTACTCGGCCGAACCTTGTGGAGGTGTACCAGAGTATTGGTAACGAGTTGTTTCAACCACACCCACCGGATCGTCGATGATCGCCAGGTAGTAGTAACGATCCAAGCCCGGCTGAATTTTCACACCGACTGTCGTTTTCCAGTTTCCAACTTCGCCCAGGTAATCCGTTTTGAAATCGAACGCAGTTTCAATTTTGCTGGCAGATCCGACCATGTCGCTCAAACCATCAATCGCGCTATCTACTTTTTCAGCCGTCGCTTCGTCGCTGATAAGTTTACCGATAGTACCTTCACCACGGTTGATTTTACCCGTGATCTCATCCAGATTTTTCATCGTTTGAGACAAGCGAGCCCAAGTTTTCTTAATACCTGTATCACTGTTGTCATTCATCACTTCACGAAGACTTGATGTGATGTCGTGAACTTCATCCACGATGTCGCCAATTTTGTCTTTGTTTTCAGTAGTAACTTGAGCCAGGTCTTTCGTGATCGTTTCAACATTCTTGATGATGCGACCCAAAACGTGATTACGAGTGCCGTCTTGCGATGTCGCCTCTTCCAGGTTTTTTGCGACAACTTTCAAAGAAGCCGTGACTTCCCCCACTTGCGCCATCAGGTTTTCCAAAGATCCACCGGCTTTCACCGTAAGAATTTGTGCGTTGTCAGGCAGTGGAGGATCTGTCGGAGAACCAGGATAAACTTCGATATGAGCATCACCCAGGATACCTTGAGCTTTGATCTCGATGGCCGCAGACGTCGTCATCGGCACGTCAGACTTCACCGTGATATCCACGCGCGCCTGACCATCTTGCAGGCGAATGTCCTTGATCACGCCGACAGGAATCCCAGCAGAACGGATTGCTGAATTTTTAACCAAGCCACCAGCATTTGGTATTAAGAACCAGGCTTTTTTGGAACGGCCGAGGTAGGAAGGATCTTCGCTCACCTGCATGGACATAACGGCAATCAATGATCCAACTACGATCACTAATAGACCTACTTTAAACTCTGCAGCGCGAAGCCAATTCATTGGTGTTTCATCCCTTTATTCACGAACTTCTTAACCAATTCAATATCGGTGTTGAAGAAGTCCTCTGGAGTCCCGAATAGCAAAACCTTGCCACTATCTAACATCGCGATATGATCGGCAATCCTAAACGCGGCGGACAAATCGTGCGAAACCATGATCGAGGTCAGTTGCCCATTTCTGCTCTTATGAGTCTCCAGAATTAAATTATCTACCATTTCAGTCAGAATGGGATCTAAACCCGTGGTCGGCTCATCATAGATCAGGATTTCTGGATCTAGGGCGAGAGCTCGTGCCAGACCCGTTCTTTTCTGCATACCACCCGAAATCTGACTTGGAAGTTTTTTGAAGTGCTTAGGGTCCAGGCCGACCTGGTGAAGTTTGTCTTCGGCTATACGAAGGACTTGGGACTCCTTAAGATCTCGGCGATGCTCAAATAATGGAAAACACACGTTTTCCAAAACTGACATATCATCAAACAGTGCTGCGGACTGAAAAAGAACGCCGAACTTTTGGCGAAACTTTGTCAGCTCGTCTTCATTCATTTGACTCAGATCCTGCCCCAAAACTTCGATGCTTCCCGAAGTCGGTTTATATAAGCCCAGCAAATGTTTTAACATCACTGATTTTCCCGTACCCGAGAAACCGATGATCGCCGTCAAACTTCCGCGGGGAATTTCCAAATCAATTCCCTTAAGAATGAAGTCAATCCCATCAAAAGTTTTTTTCAGATCACGAATTTGAACTGCCGACTGTTGTTTAAACATTAAGAAATCCCCGACAGACTGTAATACACGCGAATTAAATTCGTCAGGAAATAATCCAGAATAATGATCATAACCATGCTTTGAACCACACCCTGATTCGTGGCTTCACCAACACCTTTGGCCCCGCCGGTGGTGTTGAATCCACGGTAGGTACAAATCAAGGCAAAGAAGATTCCAAAGACAGCGCCTTTGAAAAGACCTTCATTGATATGCTTAACTTCGATCATGTCGCGGATTTTTTGCCAGAAGATCGCCTCATCCAGTTGCACCAGGCGTACACATAAAAACCAGCTGCCCATCATCGCCACGAAATCGAAAACCGCTGTCAAAAGAGGCATACAAATGAAAGCTGCCACCATTCGTGGAGAGATCAGGTACTGCTTGGTATTCACACCCATCACTTCAAGCGCATCAATCTGTTCATTTACACGCATGGTACCCAGGCGCGCCGCCATGGCTCCACCCGCACGAGCAGCAACAATTAATCCCGTCAACACCGGACCCAACTCACGAGTGATCCCCAGAGCCACAACCGGGCCCACCATGTTCACGGCATTAAACATTTTAAAGCCCAAGTAAATTTGAAACGACAACGCCAGCCCCGTGAATCCACCAGTCAAACAGATGATCCAAATGGACTGATTTCCGATGAACTCCATGTGTTTGATGATTTCTGGAAAACGCGAAGGCTTGGCGAAAATCAAACGCACGCTTTCGTTGAAAAAGATCATCATCTTGCCCGTGGCCTCGATGAAGCCGCGGAAAAATTCGATCACCGAGGCACCGACCCAGGAAATCGCAAAGGCAGTTTTTTGCACCAGAGTTTGTGAACTCATCCGATCTCCTTACCGACATAAACGCGAGGCACACGCTCGCCCACGCTGGTCAGCATTTCGTAAGAAATGGTATGGGCCTTTTTAGCAACTTCATCGGCCGACAACAAATGACCTTGCAGATCAAAGCCAAACAAAATCACTTCCTGATCCATCAAAGTATTTAGATCTTTACCCTGCACGATATCTGTTACATCAACCATCAAATAGTCCATGCAAACAGTGCCCGTGATCGGAGCTTTTTGTCCGTTAAACAAAACATACGTCTGATTCGTCAGCAGGCGATGGTAACCATCTCCATAACCAATCGAGATCACCGCGATCACCGAATCACGTGTCGCCGTCCATCTTGCACCATAAGAAACAGTTTCGCCTTTCTTGACCTGACGGAAGTTATTCACCACCGACTTTAAAGTCATGACCGGCTTTAAGTCCCCCACATCCGGGCGCCCCAATGAACTGTACCCATAGATCATCAAACCTGGGCGAATCCCCCAGTTTTGCATCAACAGCGGATGCTTGGAATCAATCACTCCGTCTTTCATCAGCTGCATCAGATTCAAAATTCCCGAACTGTTCAAAGCATGGCAAAACACGTTCATGGATTTAAAGATTTCAGAAACCTTGTTAAGCTTCTGCAATTGATGAGCACTGGTTTGATCCCGCTCGTCAGCATTTTCGCCAATGTAAAGATGCGTGCACAATGCCTTCACTTCAATTTTCGCATGACCATTAAGACGCGCAAAAACTTTTTCAGCTTCTTCTGTGCGGAATCCCAGGCGATTCATGCCCGTATCAAATTTCACATGAACACTGACTTTTTTATCAGCCACTTGCTCCAAGGCCTCGATCTGATCCCATGTACTCACAACCGGAGTCATGTTGTTATCCAGAAGGGCTTTGGCACCTTTTTTATCGAACCCGCGGAACACGAGAATATTTGTTTTCACTCCGGACTGACGAAGCAAAAGACCCTCTTCGATCAGACACACTCCCAGATTTTGAATTCCGAGCTTTTCCAGATGCAGGGCTAACTTTACGTCACCATGGCCATAGGCATTGGCCTTTACCATGGGACAAAGAAATCTTTGCGGAAACGCTTTCTGCAAGACACGAATGTTGTGTGTCAGGTTATCTAAATTAATTTCCGCAAAAGTTTTTCGAAACATTTCCATTAAAAACACTAATCCTATTCAGCCGGAACTTCGAATTCAGGCTTGTGACTTTCAGGGGCTTTATACAAACAGATTTTGTTTCCGCCCTTATCTGCAATATGCGCCAGAGCTTTCGCTGCAGTTTCATCCAATGTCTTGGCAGAGTCGCACAAGGAAGGATATTCACTGACACCCAGGCTGATAGAGATTTTCATTCCTTTGTCCAGGAACGAACTGCCCTCTACAACACGACGAACACGCTCCGCTCTTAATGCTGCACCTTTTTTAGAACAGTGAGGCAACACCATGGTCAACTCATTCGCTGCAGTTCTATAATTCGTATCGTTCGTACGGCTGGATTTGGCTATGACCGTTGCGAGAGATTTAAGCAACTCATCTCTCACCGCTTCACCCAAAGATGATTCAATCTCATAAAAATCATCCATGGAGATCTTTACAATAGCCAATGGCTGCTTCAAACGACGCGCACGGGCTACTTCTTCTTCCATGATCTTAACGTAGTGATTGCGATTATAAAGCTCTGTGACGAAATCTTGGACTTCTAGCGCGTCGACTTTCTTTTCCAAAACAAAGTTGGAATAGCAAAGATTAAAAAGTGTGTATTCATCCGTCAACTGGGCCACAGCCTTGCTGTCCATGCCACCAGAATAAACGAAAAGCCCTTCAAGCTGGCTATTCCCGTAAAGAGGAATCGCTTTCGGAGGATTCAAATGAAAGGCTTCAACCAGCATCGCCGAGAATTTTGCAGGCAACAATCCCATCGCCAGCAATGAACCCAGGTCCTTCATTTCATCTGTCGTCAATTGTGAGCCCACACCCTGAATTTGTGCGGCATCAATGCCATTTGCGTGAGTAGCGACGAAACTGCGAACCGACGGAAGAAATTTAAAGAACAAGCAACGGGAACCAGATATCCCGTTCAAAAATCTTTGGATCATGTCTTCTTTGCTTTGCGCAGAACGATACTCAGCAATTCGCATCGGGAAAGCAGGACGTGCGGCTTCCTCTTCTTGGTGCTGCATGGTTTTTAGGGCTGCCGCATGAACATCTTCCATTTGTTTCTTGGTCGATTCCAAGTCTTCAAAAAGTTGTTCATTTTGGAATGACAGGTACAATTTTTCGCAGGCGCGATCCACGGCCCACAATACGCGGGATTCAATTGCCGCTGCCTCGTCTGAAATCACATCCATGAAGCCGAAGCTTTCATACTGCTTCAAAATTTCAAACTGGCTTAAAGAAGAAATAGCGATAAAGCGGATCTCGTCGTTGATCTTTTGTACGTGAACCACAAAGTCACTCAGTGCTCCCGCCAACGTCGCCGTCGAGAAAACCAAAAGATGCGGAGGCGTATCGTTTAAACGTTGCTCAAGCTGTTCTGGATCATGAATGAAGTACGCATCATAGCCGGCCTGTGAAAGATGAACCTTCATAGCCGCGCCCTGATCCACATCTGATGTGAATACATAAACGGTAAATTGAGAACTATGATCGCGTATTTCCAATTACGTCCTCTTTCCAGGTCTGCGAATTTCGACCTGATAACCATCTGCTTTAGATTTTTTTGTCGGCGCTGGCGTGCTTGGTGCGTTCACCAGGCTTACCGGAGTAAACTCATCGTCAACCGGAGCAGACGATGCGATAACCGTGCGTTCTTCAGAAGAGTTGTCGACAAAATCCAAATCCGGCGCTTGTGGCTTAGAAGCATTTTCTTCCGAAGGTTTTACCGCTTCCGTTTCATCGGTCTGTTCCGTGGAACCAGCGACCACTGATGGCTCATCAGGCATTTCAAAAAGCTTATCGAGATTCACATCCAATGGAGAATGAGCACCCACAGAAGATTGCATTTTAGCCTCCAGGAATTCAGTCTCCGCTTCTTCGCGGTGAGGAGACTCTTCTTTCAATTGCAGCACTTCGCCTTGAATTTGGATTTTCTCAACCACGGGCGCGACAGGAGCCACCGGGAGCGGCGTCACTTCATCAGCCTTCGTCGCCGGCGCTTTCATCACGCTGACTGATTGCTGCTTTTTAAACGTGATCATCACCTTGGCACCAAAGCCACGTTGGGAAGTAACTTTGACTTCTGCATTGTGTTCTTTCAAAACACCAAAGGCCGCAGACAATCCCAATCCCAATCCCATGTGATTTTTGAAAGAGCGCGTAGTAAAGAACGGATCGAATATCTTGGATAGATTTGCAGAATCGATTCCCTCGCCAGAATCTTCGAAGGAAAGATTAATTCCCGAAGCATCTTCGAAAAGTTCAATCTTGATTTCTTTTTTCGGCATGCGCTCCATCGCCTCGATGGAATTTGTCAGAATGTTTTCAAATGCCTTGGTCAAAGCATCTGCATGCAGATCCACTGCTGCAGTTTCCTGGATATTGCGAACCAATTTCACGCCATTGTTCTGCAACTCCCCTTCCAGGTTTTTCAAGGCACGGGCCAAAGGACCTTCCACTTTCATGGAATTTTTTTCTTTGATCTCTTCGCCAGCGTATCCCAAAAGTTTATTGATGATTTCGCGGGCAGCACGAGTTTCGCGCAAGATCGAATCGGTGTTATCGACGATCTCGCCCTCTGGATGCTTTGCCAAAATCATTTGCGAGTAACCCAGGATTGAACTTAGCGGCCCACGCATTTCATGCGCCAAAGCGGAAGCCACGCGCATGGAAGTTTGCACTTTTTCATTTTGCGCCGTCTCGGGATCAGCGATCACTGTTTTTTCAACCGGAGGTGCAGCCGCGGCTTTCTTTTGAGCGGCAATCAAATCCGTTTCTAATTTTTCAATTTTATTTTCTGCAGGCGCCACCACCCACAATACAGCGGCAATCCCCACCAACACCAAGCCCAAGCCCATCAGCGCAAACTGCCACCACAGACCGGTACGACCTTTCAAGGCTTCAGTCATCGGTGCAGAACTTAGAACCCAAAGGTTACTTTGCGGAACTTGTTCGAACATGCCGTAAAGTTTTTGCTTTGCATTTACATCCACGACACCGCCACCGTGAGTGGCGCCACTTTTTGCAATCTCGCGGAACATGGGATCGTCACGCATCACCGTTCCCAGATATTCAGGAATCGTATGCCCCACTGTCAGACCATTGGTTGTGACGATAGAAAAAGAACTTAAACTTCCACGTTCAGAATCAATTTGCGACTGGAAAATTTCACCCGAACTGAAAAGTGCGTAACCACGATTTCCTTCGATCAACACCACCGCCACGTAACGTCCACGGTTCGTGTCCTGGAAAGGTTTGACAAAGAATTTTAGATCGTTGGTGCGGTTATCAATTTTTCCCAAGGCCGCTTTGACGAAAGCATTGTTCCAGTTCGCTGCTTTAGAATTGTCTTTGGTCAGTAAAACTTGCGGCTCGATATCTGAACCATTTACCGCGACTGAAGCTACGGCATAGTAAGGCGCAATCGTTGACCAGTTGATTCTGTTTTTTTGAAAGTTATCTGCATTGAAAGTCGCTGTCAGTCTTTGCAAGGACTTCAGTTCGCCCCCCAAAGAACGGGAGATAGAACTAATCTGTGTGCGTGTCTGTGCCTCAACCCAATTCATGCGATCGCCGTAAACGAAGCTATCTGTTCGCCACAAGACTGCGCCAATAAATAGCGCCGCCACCGCGATCAACACTGCTAGGAGTTTCACTTTCATCAGAGCTGTTCCTTCCTGTCACAACCTAAACTCACCGCGTAGCTATTTCACATGTGAGTCTTTGATTTCATTGTAGATTTATTAATTGGCAAGAATCAAGCAAGACTCCTTTGCCAAAGGCACTAAAAGGAACTAGAAAGGCAGCATTATGAGTACCCATCGCAGTGACGTTTTGATTATTGGTTCTGGTTCCGCCGGCCTTGCCTTAGCTCTGAAAATGGCTTCGCATGGTAAAGTTATCGTGCTTGCTAAAGAAAAAATGACCGATACCAACTCCTCGATGGCTCAAGGTGGAATCGCCGCCGTGATGTCGGAAGAAGACAGTTTTGAGGCCCACATCCAGGACACTTTGGTCGCAGGAGCGGGTCTTTGCAAGGAAACCGTCGTCTATAACTATGTCCATCAAGCCCCTGATCGTATTGAGGATTTAATAAACTGGGGTGTTCATTTCGATCTTCGCAAAAAAGGCGGAGAAGAAACGGATCAAATCGATTTGACGCGAGAGGGCGGACACAGCTTTCGCCGCATTTTGCACTTCGAAGACCAAACGGGTTTGGAAATCCACCGCACACTTTTGGCGCGAGTTCGCGAACACGAAAACATCACTCTGCTGGAGCGCTTTAACGCCATTGATTTGATCGTGAACAAAGAAGTCGATCCAACGGACATGACTCCGGTAACTTGCATCGGCGCCTATGCGTTGGATAAAAACACAGGGGAAGTGCACACTTTTGTAGCAAAAAACACAGCCCTTGCAACCGGCGGCGCCGGAAAAGTCTACCTTTACACTTCCAATTGGAGTGGCGCGACCGGTGACGGTATCGCCATGGCTTACCGTGTGGGCGCGCGAATCGCGAATTTGGAATTCATGCAATTCCACCCGACGTGTCTGTTTCACCCAAGCTCTCGCAACTTTTTGATATCGGAAGCTTTGCGTGGTGAAGGCGGAGTTCTGATCGATGCGAAGGGTGAACCCTTCATGCACAAATATCACAAGCTAGCTTCGCTTGCTCCGCGTGACGTGGTGGCTCGTTCCATCGATAAAGAAATGAAACGCACGGGTGCCGAATGCGTTTATCTGGATATGACAAAGTTGGATGCTGAATTTTTGAAACAACGATTCCCCACGATCTATGCAAAATGCATGGAGCTGGGAATCGATATGACGAAGCAACCCATTCCCGTTGTTCCTGCCGCCCATTATCTTTGCGGTGGTGTATTGACGGATGAAAATGGTCGCACGGATATCCCAGGTTTGTGGGCGATTGGTGAAACAGCTTGCACAGGGTTGCATGGCGCAAATCGTTTGGCCTCGAATTCACTTCTTGAATGTTTGACGACAGCTCACAACTGTTCTGAAGAACTTAAAGCACAGGGTGATTCCGTTAAATTTTTCCCAACTTCACCCAAAGCCTGGACCCATCCTGAAGAATCCAATGACGATGAAATGATCGTCATCACTCACATGTGGGAAGAGATCCGTCGCCTGATGTGGAATTATATGGGGATTGTCCGCTCCAACAAACGCTTGGAACGCGCCCAACACCGTCTGGAAAATATTCTTTCGGAGCTTAAAGGTTATTATTCCAATATGAAAATTCACTCTGACATCCTGGAACTTCGTAACATTGCGATTGTTGCCAATCTGTCAGTGGAGTGCGCCCTTCGCCGCGAGGAAAGCCGTGGCATTCACTACAATATCGATTTCCCAGAGCAACAAGACCCTCCACACGACACTATTGTGGTGAGAGGTTTGATCTAGACCTAAAACCGGGCCTCGAAGCTGAAAAGAAACCTTGTTTTCATTCGGGGCAAGCGGCAATCTAAATTTATATGCTCAAAAGAGAAGAAGGCTTTTTTAAAGGTTTCGACAACACTAATCTGTTCTTTCAAGTTTGGGACAATCCCAACTCGAAGGGCACGATAATTCTGACGCATGGACATGGCGAACACTCCGAGTGTTATCATCGCCTCTTTGAAGCTTTCAAAGACGACCAATGGTCATTCTATGCCTGGGATCTTCGAGGGCATGGCCGCTCGGAAGGTCGTCGTGGATACGGCGTCCATTTCGATGATTACTGCAAAGATCATAAAATCTTTTTGGACAAAGTTCTTGCCATCGAAAAAGTAAAAAAAGGCCCGGTTGTACTGTACAGTCACTCGATGGGTTCTTTGGTGGAGTTAAAAACTCTTTTGCAAAATCCCGACATCAGACACGACGCTTTGGTGATCAGTGCTCCCCTTTTGGGATTATCGATGGAAGTTCCTTTGGTGAAATCTTCAGCAGCCTTTTTGCTGAATAAGATTTTACCGAAACTGACTTTGGGGAATGAATTATCCAACAAATCACTAACCAGTGACCCTGACGTCATTCGCGAGTACGAAAACGATCCCCTTCGCCACACAAAAATGTCTCCTGGAGTTTTTGTCGGTATGTTGGAAAATTGGGAGTACGTCAGACCTCGTGCCAATGAAATCAAAAAGCCTGCTTTGTTTTTGCTTCCTGAAAAGGATCCTGTTTGCAGCACACCAGAAGCTTTGAAGTTTTACGACCGCCTGGGCAGCAAGCGCAAAGAAATCAAGGTGTACCCTAATGCTAAGCATGAGATCATCAACGATGTGATGCGCGAAACAGCTTTTGCTGATATTAAAAGATTTCTGGATAGTATTTTGGAGTCTCGTTAATGAAATATATTTTGGTTTTAACATTGTTAATCGCAGGTTGCGCTTCTTATGAAGTGACCCAAACGGGTCGCGCCCTGCGCACCGAGAATCAGTACTTTGAAACGGTAGAGAAATTCTCGGACCGCACGACAAAGTACTCCGGACTTTACAATGTTTTGGAAATGCAGGCGACTTTGCTGAACTCCGAAGTGACGGAAGCTCAGCTGGATCAATTGACGCGTTTTTACCTTTGGGAAGACTCCAAGTTCGCAGCTGAAAAAGCGAAACGCGAAACCAAACTTAGCACTGAAACTGAGTTCTTTTTAAGCTTCTATACTCCGGAAAGAAAGAATGACGATCTTCAGAAAGACACGACTTTGTGGAGAACATTCCTGGATGTCGACGGCAAACGTTATGAAGGCAAAGTTACTCGCAACAAGGCGGCGTTGGCGGAGCTGGTAAGCCTTTACCCGACTCACAATCGTTTCTTTACTGCTTACAATTTGATCTTCCCGGTTCCTATTAAAAACATCGAAGGCAAAGAGATGAAGGTGACCGTCACCGGCCCGATCGGATCGGGGACTCTCCTCTTCAATAAAACGAAATAATCACAGGGGACCATAAGTCCCCTTTTTTATTAGCGGCGGAAGCGACGACCCACTTCAAAATCAAACAGCGGCTTTGCAAACTTAGCGGCCTTCAGCGCCCAGCCTGTTAAGCCCGATGGCTCCAAGACATCGATATCATGCAAGATCGCTTCACGGATCATCTTAACGTATTGAGCGGGCGAAATGGTTTCACTCGGAACTTCCATGTTTTTACTGAAAACATCCACAACCTTATCAAACATGCGAGTCTTAATTCCCGGCGTGATCAAAAGCAAAGTCGAAACACCCGTGTCCTTTAACTCCGCATGCAAGCATTGAGTAAAGGCCACGACAGCTGACTTGGAAGCCGCATACGTGGAGTTTGAAGGGAAATACATGTAAGCCGCAACGCTTGAGTTGTTGATGATCTTACCGCGTTTGCGAGCAAGCATTCCAGGCAACAAGCCGTGAGTCAGTTGAATCAAGCTGTTCACATTCACTTGCAACATCTCATAGATTTCATCCATGGATTGAGTTTCCAACAACCCACCTGTCAATTGACCGGCATTATTGAATAAAATATCGATCTGCACATCTTGAAGTTTCTTAATTAACTCCGAAACGGCAGCGCGGTCGGAGAGATTCGCAATCCAAACTGTGACGGACTTGGCTCCAGCAGCATTCAGCTCTTCCACCAGCTCGGCATCTTCTTTACGAATCACCAAGTGAACGTTGGCTTTATCTTCCGCACACATTTTTGCGAAAGCACGACCGATACCTCGGTTTGCTCCTGTGATCAGAATATGTCGTCCTGTAATTTCCATAGACTATCCTTCTTTAATAGGTGTGCTGACCGGAAGACCCCAGGATTTTAGAATTTCTAATTCATCCTGTGCCGAAGTGGATTTTTTAAATTTTGCACCGGACTTTCCACTCACACGTTTTTGGCAAGATGGCCAATCACGATGACGATACACCAGTCCACCGATACTGCTTAAATAACTGAAAGCTGCTTTTTTCTCGGTCGGAGATTTCATCTCGGGCAAAGAATGATCCGCAGGGACTTCCAAAATATTGATAGGGTAATTTTTAAGACTTCCGGAATACAAATCGATGTAATCGTTTTTAGAAAAGGCGACGGCAATCTGATCGCAGCGCTCATTTCCCGGAATACCGACGTGACCACGGCTGTAGCGCCAATCGACTTTATTGCTGGGCCCACGGGCTTGCACGACTTGGCTTAACTCTTCCCACAAATCACGATTGGAAACTTCGCCACCTTCGGCCGTTTTCCAACCGCGTTTTTTCCAACCGAAAACCCATTGGGTAATTCCGCGAATAACATATGTTGAGTCAGTGTAGAAATGCACGGGACCTGGAACTTCCGCGACGAACTTTAAGGCCTCGATTGTGGCCTTCATTTCCATACGATTGTTCGTCGTTGCGCGATCACCTGCGCCTAATTCCGTGACGGTGTCATCGGGTAACAAAACGACCGACGCCCAGCCACCAGGACCGGGATTTCCAGAACAAGCACCATCAGAAAAAATTTGAATATAACCGCGATTGTTTTTCACACCCTGATCGTGACCACGAGCCTTCGCAGAGTCAACTGCTGGACGGCCGCTTCATATCGTCGCGCGGCCCTTAAGGCCGCTTATTATCAGGCTGCTTAATATAATCGGCAATCTGTGACTTCATACGCGTGTTCAGCTCTGTCAGCTGCGGAATTTCCTTGATCTTAACGATTTCGTCCATCGGATAAACCACCGCCAATTTCACAGTCCTCACGCGATCCAGATACTTCATGCGATATAAAGCCCAAGCATAGGCTTCCAATTGTTTAAACGCAGTTTCTGAATAACGTTGCGAGCCTGTTTTGTAATCCACCAACCAAACCGTGTCATCAACGATGCCCCACAAGTCGATCTGCCCCTGCATTAAAGCATTTTGCTCCATCAACGCAAAACCCCACTCCACAAAACCATTTTCAATGATTTTCAAAAGTGGCAGTTGTTCCGTTTCCGCCAGAAACGTCAATGGTGCTTTCAAATCTTCATCAGAGATCTTTAAAAGTTCTTCATAAGATGTGAACTTCAAGGATTCAAACAGGCGATGAGCCATCGTTCCCTGCTGAGCACGTGCCAGTCCGGGCGCTAATTGAGCCACAGTCTGAACGTACTCGGATCCAGAGACCGCTTCAGGCGCAACTAATTCCGTTACGGAAATATACTTACGCTTTTCTTCTTTATGGTTTACCGACCAAGGAGCACGCAACTCTTTGTGTTCAAGCTCTTGATCCGCCATTTTTACAGGATGTGGATTTTCACGGCGCACAACATAGGAGAAGTCAGCTTCTTCGTGGAATCCTTCTTCGATATTCAAAGGACACAATGCCGCCCAGGATTTTTTCCCGATCTTTTTCTCGTCCCATTGCAAAGTCACACCGGATTTTGCACGCGTTAAGGCCACATAAAGCACGCGATGGAACTCGTCACCTTCACGACGACGAAGCTCTTCCATGATTTGATCGGCCAGAATACTGCCGGCCAGCATCTGCGTTTCTTCATCACGAACTTTCAATGTCCATTGACCTGTTTTTTCATGGAAAGAAATTACTGGAGCAAAGCTTGCGCGCGGATCTTTACCCATTCCAGGCAAAATCACGTGTTCAAATTGCAAACCTTTCGAGGCATGCACGGTCATGAAGTTCACACGCTTTGGTTCAATCACCGGTGTTGCATCTGAATCTTCGCCCCCTTCATCTGTCGACAAAGAATCCAGGCTGCTATCCAGGAAATCTAGGAAGTTAAATCCAGGACGACGTTCTTCTTCGCTAAGCAAAGAAACCACTTTCCACAAATTCGCCTCGCGACGGCCCGTGGAATCAATACGCGCGGAATAATCAAACAAACCTAAATCAATCAAAGCACTTTTCAGAGTGAATGACAGGCCTTTTTCTTCACTGGTTTCCAGCAACGTTTTTAAAATCGAAATCGGATGCTGTGCAGATCTGCTCTCAAGAGTTTTAAGAGCTTCTCTCCAGAAGGAGTGTTTAAAGCTATGGCAAAGATCCATAATTTCCGTGTCCGTCATGGCAAGCCAGGGCGAGCGCAACAACGCCACGAAATTGGCGTTGTCATGGGGATTCACTAAGAATTTCAGAATCGATAATGCATCCAAGACTTCACGGCGTTCATAAAAACCGCTGCCGCTGTGAAGTTGCAAAGGCACACCGTAATCTTGTGCGACCTTGGCAATATCAGACAAAACTTTGTGCGTTCTGGACAGAACACAGATCTGCTCTGGCGACACTCCCTCATTCAATAGTTCTTGAATACGCGACACCGTTCCCAAGTATTCCTTAGAAACTTCGTCTTCGGCAGTGGTTTCAGTTACAAGGACTTGAACCACGGGATCGGCAGGTCCCTTTTTCTCTTTTTCAGGATGCGGAGTCATGGAAGCAAATTGCTTACGATCCAATCGCGTGAAGTAGTGATTGAAAAACTCCAATACTTCCGGCGTGGAACGATAGTTTACCAGCTTTTCTTGAACATCGCCCTCTTGCAGGGAAATTTCATTCACCTTTTCTTGGAAAACTTCAGAGCGGGCACCACGGAACAAGTAAATACTTTGTTGAGGGTCACCCACGACGAAATGAAGTTTGCTGCCAATCAGGCCGCGCAAGATTTCCACTTGAATCGGGCTGGTGTCTTGATACTCGTCGACCATCCAGAAATCCCACTCTTGCGAAAAGTTTTCTGCAGATTCAGGAGATTCTTTGATGATCTTATAACTTAAGGTTTCCAAATCAGACATGGAAAGCAAACCGCTTTCCAATTTTTGTTGCATCAAATCCTGACAGAAAAGTTGTGCCAGGGTTTCAAACTGCTCGCAGTTCTTTTGATGCTTCATCCAGTAATCTGGACGATAGCGTGAAGCTTCCAACAATTTATCGATACGATCACGCAGTTCTTCAAGCTCGTCGTTCAAACTGCCACTGAATGGCGGAGACGCCTTGCGGTACTGGGGTTTGGTAATCCCATCCCACATCCCCTGCAGCATTCCAAAGAACTGTCCCAAATCCTGTGCATCCCAATTAAAGGACCATAGATTTGCGCAGTATTCCTTCCATTTCTCGTTATCAGTTTCCTGATCGATCTCCAGACAGACGCGTTTTAAACGACCACCGATGTCTTTGATGACTTTGCGAGTTTCAATTTCCTGTTCTTCAGCGGAAATAAAACGCGATTGCGGGAAAACAATTCTTTCCGAGAAATATTGCAACAAGGCACTTTCAATCACGCTGAATTCGTACTCTTCCAAAAGCTCCTGAAGGTTTGGATTTTCCAGGATATGCTTACGCATGATTTTTCGCGCGCCACGACGAATTTCACTGTCGCTCATGATTTTATAATCCGGAGTCAATCCGATGGCAGAGCCATAGCGGGATAAAAACAGACTTAAAACTCCGTGGATCGTGGAAATTTGAACTTGTGAACGCGAATTTGCATAGTGGAAAAGCTCATCGCTTTTACGCTTTAAAGCTTCTGCGGATAGACGTTCTTTTAATTCTTGAGTCGCTTTTCGAGTGAACGTCGTCACCACGATACGTGGCAACTTGCCATGCACAGTTTTAAAGTAAGCGGCATAATCCAGAAACAACTCGGTCAAACGAGTGGTCTTACCTGCTCCGGCACCTGCGCGAAGAATCGTGTTTTTTAATTGAGGTGCGGTGCTCGACACTGTCTTCTCCATTCACACGAGGTACAAATTTGCGTATCTACCGGTGCGGGACGAATCTCGCCCAGACGGATACGTTCCAAGGTTGCCATCAAAATTTTTGAAAACTCTGTTAAATAAAGTTCTTTCGCTTCCAAAGTGGCATTTTTATCTTTGGTGCGAGTTGCGGGATACAAACGGCCCGCTTTATCGTTAACGCGGAAACCTTTGCGATCAAAGGTACGGAAAATATAATAAAACAAGCCAATGACTTCGCCCTTCATTTCTTCCATCAGGGATTTTTCAATCACCCACATGTAAAACAAAAGTTGCAGTTCATGGTTTTTAAGCCATGAACCGTGGGCTGAGATACCGCCAGCGGAGCTTTTATAATCCAACAGCACCAAGTGGCCGTCTTGATCAGTATCCACACGGTCTATAGAACCCGAGATTCGGAAAGCGCCATCGCTGGCCTCCTTACTAAGGGTTTCACTTTTTGGATCCAGGTAAAATTCAAAACGCTTTTCACGCGCCAGAGTTTTTGTCCGGTTGTATTCCTGGCGCCAGGTTTTTTCGAAATCCAGGAATCTTTGGGCCAACTGCACATGCTTTTTACGCAAAGGCAGCCACAGGCGCTCATCCGCGAACAACATGTTTTTGTCTTTACGAACTGATTCCAGAATTTCTTCGATCTCAGCAGATTGCCAATCAAAACGCATCGGCTCTTGAGTGAGTTTTTCAAACAAGGCATGGGCTAACTGCCCGCGAGTACGGTGATCCACATCCAGATCCACCTCGGGCAGGTCTTTGAGTTTAAAGTATCTTTGGGCCGCGAAAATAAACGGACACTCCAAATAACTTTCAATCGCAGAGGCAGAAATGCTTGGGAGCTTCTTAAGTTCCACCAAAGGCAAATCTGCTTTTCCAAGATCCAATTGAATTTTGTGCTCGATTTCGGCTTTACGATTATCGACCCAAGTTCTGTTCGCACCCTGCTTTGAATACTGAATTTCATCCCAACGAGTTTCCAGCGGCACTGTCAATGTTTCGTGGGCGTGGCCTTCATTTAAGCTCATCCAGAAAGTAGATGGCGAACAAAGTGTACCGGAAAGATCTGTGCCACCGAAACAATAGATGTCGTGAACCGAATCCGCTTCCGCTAAAAGTTTTAACTCAAAAGCCAGATCGCTTTGATCCGGATTATCCAGATAAAAACCGATGTCTTTGGCAAGATCAAAATAATCAGAGCCCGACAGCTGGGTTTTATTGCGAGACTTTAAAGACTCATCCGTCAGTCCTACGAAAATTCGATAACGAGCTTTTTCGCTGTACGCAGACATAAGCTTAGTGACCAGAACGCCGGAACTCTCGCCTTTTTCCAGGTTGTATTCTTTGGCGGCGACGATACTTTCAAGATAGCTTAGCCATTCTTTCCAGATCAATTTGGTATTGGCCGTCGCATTCTGCAAAAGTTCGCGCAACACGATTTGCACGACGTCCGTATCAGAGGAACTCCAAAAGCTTAAGGCCTTCCCAACAAATTCATCGCGTACCACGGGGCCGCTTAAATCAATCTGCTCGAAATAAATTTTATGTATCAATTCATTGCGGGCCAGATCTTCATTCACGTAAAGGCTTTTAAACAATGCTTTAAAGTCTTCATAACGAAGCGCTTGAGATTCATGTTTTTCGAAAAACGAGATTTCCAAATCTGATGAAGACAGGCGCCCACTCTTTGCACGCAAAGTTGCCAACCAACGTGTAGCCGAAGGCAAACTTTGGATTTTGTGTGTAATATCTTTTTGAACAGGGATGCCTTCCTCTTTTAGGAAGGCTTGCAAGACAGGCCAGTATTGCTCGATATCGGGAGCAATCACTGCAATGTTGTCAGCAGGTATCCCCGCCTCTAACCATTTACGAACCTGACCGACAGAGTTTTTAATTTCTGCAAGCATCCCAGAAAAGCGCAGAACTTCTTTGATCTTAGTTACGGGAGCTGCAGGCTGAAGCTTTTTAATGGACGAACTTTGCCCACGTAAATCTTCATAGGGTCGCAACAGGTATTTAAATTCTTCACGCCACGTGGGCGATGGCTCCAGCACGACAACGTCGATCGTACGCGACAGAGTTCTTAAAATTTCCGCCTCGACGCGGGAGATCTCGCCGCTTAAATCCACGATCAATGGAATATCCCAAACTCTTTCAAGGTCATTGAAGTTTTGAAGGTAAGACGTGATCCAGCCCGCCGTGATGATGTTGTATTTTTCTAAAAGCTGAATCGCGCAGAAACGGGCACGCAGATACCAAGCTCCCCAACGATTTTTGGCTTCGGGATGTTCCTCGAACCAATCGTTGAGTTTTTGCGTTCCCTCGGGATGGAAAATGATCGCAGCTAATTGATCAATATAAGAAAAGACCGTGTCTTCTGCGGAAGAATTCACTCCCAAGGCTTCGGCGTTTTCATCCAAGACTGTGCGCAAAATGGAACGCGCGAAGGGATTACTCACCAAACGCAAACGGGGTTCCAGACGTTTTAACAATAACTTCCACAAATCGCTGGCACGCAGAACCGATTCGTCCACATATTGGCCGTCACGAGCTAAGATCTTTTGCTGCAATTCGAATTTGGTGCGCAAATCCGAAACCAGCCAAGACTGTTCTCGTGGATTGTATTTGGCAAATAGCTCGTTGATCTGCGAGCGATTTTCGATTGGGACAATTTGTAGCATCAAGGTTTACCGGCGTTGTTTTAGTTTCCGTCTTTTACCCTGATTATCTGTGAATTTAAAGTCTGCATCAAAGCCTAAATCGATGCCAACGCTGATCATATAACGATTATCTGCTGCTTGGCCCGGATAGGCCCCCAGTTCCTCGGTGTAACTTACAGCATCAATGTGAAGAATAAATAAATTTATACCTACGCCATAGCTTAAATAGCCCTGACTGTAACCTGCGCGCAGATCAAAAACAGGTAAAGAAATCTCAGCTCCAAGGTGGAGCTTTTTACCAGCTTCAATGTCTGGCTCCAGCAAATGGCGCACTTCACCACCGGCAGAAATATCCAAACCAGGTAAATCCAGAGTGACGCCGCCACCCAAAATCAAATTTTGTGTAATGTGAGGGGGAGCTTCACTTCCCGCGGTTTTTCTAAACGCGGTGTTACCCATATCTTGCCACACCAACGCTAGTGTTGGTTTTAGCAATGGCAAGTCAATCGTCGTCGCCAAAGCCATATCGATACCGTACGCCTGCCCCTTGTCATCGAAGAAGGCTCCGATGTCATCAAATCCGCTGGCGTTAGAAACATCGGTCATACTTAATTCTTGTTTTACTCCGCCCCAACGATCAACTCTTTTCACAGAGGTTCCCAGATAAGTTCCAGGCGCGATATTGATCGCGTAACCCAGATAATATCCAACGTCCTGTCTGAAATAAGTTTCAAATTGCGGGTATGACGGATTGTGAAGTTCTAACGAAGTTTCGATATCGTTCAAATATCCAATCGCAAAATTTCCAACCGCAATCGCTGATTTCCCCGTCGCCTGAACCCAGACTCGCTTACCGAATAAAGAGTTGTAGGTGCTGGAATCATTTGGATCGAAGTTTTGCAGTGACTCGATGTCTTCTTGGGACAAAGAGTTCAGGCTCACACCAATCTCGGCGGCCTTGATATCAAGACCCTGCACCTTACCCAGCGCTGCTGGGTTGTAAAACACAGCGTCGGCTCCATTCACGAAAGGAACGTAAACTCCCCCCATCCCCAGAGATCGAGCATTGCGGGCAAATTCCGTCAATGACTGCGCGAAGGAGACAGTTGAAATCATAAAGGTGAAAATCAAAATTAAGGAGCGCAACATCTAAGGTGCTCCTGGGATCGAAGTCGTAGGACAGCACAGATCAGCCGGAACTGGTGGAGTGAATGTCGCAAAGTTGCTGATAAACGTAACTGAATTCGCAATACTGCAAGTTCCAAAACCAAACTCTGCCGAATCCATCATGAATCGCATCGCGTACACCATCTCAGAACTGACCGCTGCCGGAGTGGTCATGGTCGCACAACTTGTAGCAACCCCCGTGATTGCTGACATCGCATCATCACAGGCATCACTTAAATCACCAAGCGCACCGATCGTCGTACCGCCACCCAAGGCATCCGTCAAAGAGGCCATGTTTTCCAGAATCAACCCTAGGCCCGAAGCCACGCGTTTAATATTTGCGGTGCTCATATATTTAGTTTTTCCGGCAGGTGGCAATCCAAAAGTCGCGCGATAATAATTTGCCCCTGGAATCGGATCCGGAGCATCTTTCCATTGAGTCAAAGTGCCAGTGCCATCTTCATGGCAGACTGTCGCATCGGCATCCATTGCCCCATTGTGATCGCCGGAATCCAATTGCGCTGAAAGATTGGTTCCGATGCGGGCTACGCCCAACAATGCCAAGAATAGATTTTCATTCGTCGTTCTTTCCGCGGCAGTACCGATCCCCTGCAACACTCCGATCGCCAACTCGCAAGAATCTGGATCAACAGTTTTCCCGCCCCAGATTCCCATAAAATATTTAAACATTTCTGTCGCGGCGTTATTGGTCATACCTTGAATAAGGTCAAAGAACAGCAATCCGCATTTTCCAGCATATGCGGAGGCCAGAATCATTTTTACATCGCGACGAGATTGATAACCGGAAGACATTTTTCCGGTTACGATACTGATGGTGGAATCCCACTCCATATCATCAAGGTCGCTTTTAGCATCGATCAAATACGCTTCATCAGTTTCCTTATTGGAAACTTCAGATAATACGTTCGGCGTACCACAAGAACTTGTGATCGCTAACGTAGTTATTAGAATAAAGATGCGCGTAAAAATACTCATGCCCTTCCTTAGAACCTGAATGAGAACTTCGTGTTATATCTGCGGTCTTCTTTAGGTGAACTTGCTGTGCCGATTTCTTCGCCGTAGCTGGTGAACTGCCATTGCCAACGTTCTGATGCGACTTCAAAGCCTGCGGTCCAATACCTTTGATTATAACCTGCACGGGCAAAGAACACATCGCCGAAGTTTAATTCGAACCCGGCATGGATCAATTTGGACTTATCGTCTTCCTGACCTGATGTTAATAAGCCACGGTACTCAACCGTCCATGATGAACGTAAGTAATTTGTGTGTATCGGAAATAACGCCGCTGCAATGTCTAGATCCTGCTCTACCAATTTGGGACGTTCAGAAGTGGCTGACGTCGACTGGCGGAATGAATCTGTTTGATTGAAACTCGTACCACCCACATCGTGTAAAACCGCTGTCACTGTAGGAATATACTTCCACGGAGCGGACAACATCAGCCCCACATCGGTCGATAAACCCACTCCGGAATTTGCAATATCTGAATAAGTCATCGAGCCTGCAGAACTCAGTGTTCTGTTATCAACTTCGATACGATCGATCAGTTTTGTATTAAAACCCAACTTCACGCGACCATCGAAAAAGCGGAAGTTAAAACCCAGCACCAGGGCCAAGTCACTGCGATAGTAAGTATCGATGGTGCTACCATCCGTACTCATTTGCGCATCCAAGAGATAGTTGTTATAAAGCCCGATACCGAAGTTTCTCATCACTAAAGACGGAAAAACCTGTCCCTTGGCGTGATAGTATTTGTCGCGGTTTGCATTCAAGGCGTCTTTTACGTCAGAAAGACTAAAGGGATTTGAATAAGCGCTATCAGAATACATGGCCATCGCATTTGAATTTAGTTCCAACTCGGGATCGAAAATAGTTCCATAAGTATCACGCAGTTTTCCAAGGGCTGCCGGATTCACAATCAAGGCTGTTTCGTCATTCACCACTGCCAGACACGCACCACCCATCGCTTGGCAGCGAGTTCCTGAATAGAAACTACGGCGTTCTGCCGCATTCACATCAAAGGCGAAGGCGATCATCAAGAATATTTGAATGAGGGCGATCCACAAAATCCGTTTCATAGTTCCATCCACTCGTTAAACTCGCGAAAAATTAATATTTTTCGTCAAAGTTCTTATCGGTCGGGTTCAGCCTCACATTGAGACGTCTCACTTAAATACGGAGCAAAGTCCAGTGTTAAGCCCCCCCGCTGAAAGTCCGATAAGTATTTATAAAGCAAATAATCAGGTCTACGTCCGAGGAGTTTTTGCAATGGTTCATTCAAAGTTTACAGCGCTCGTTGCTGGTCTTGGTCTTGTTGCCACACTTACAGGTTGTGAGGGTGCTCAATCTGATAAAGATAAAATTATGGAAGCACAATACTGCCTCGACAAAGCCGATGCCTCAAGCGTCGATTCATGCCTAGGAGGCATCAGCTCACTCACTTCCACAAATGCATATTCGATTCGTTGTTCAGCTGGTTTCCTAAAATCTGGTGTTACTTCATCCCAAAACATGGCTGAGGCAATCACTGCGATTCAGAACAATGGTGGTGCGGCGACGATGCTTTCCATCTTAAATTTTGATGGCTCAACTTCTCTGGCAAACTGGACGGCGGACCAATGTGCTCAATCTGGTTCAACAGGTTTGGCTCTATTGGGTGCGATGGCAAAAAGCGCTACAGCCCTGGCTTCCGCTGTGAATGACTTTCCTTCCTGCTCAAATACAGGCGGAACGATTACGTGCGACCAAGCGCAAATGGATCAATTATTAGCTGATATGGAAAGTGCATTGCAGTCGGGTTCTCCCGGCCAAGCAACATATGATACTGCTATCGAAACTGTGACATCTGTCGTGGAATCAGTACAAGCGGTTTACGCGGTATCGTGTGCCACGGCAAGCGCAAATAAGGATCTGTGCGGACCGATTGACGATGCACTTGCAAGTGCGAACCTAACACCAGCGGATCTGGCGGGATTGACTTCTGCACAGATTAAAGATCTGGGAACGCAGCTACTGGCACAATGGCAACAATAAAAAAACTCCTCGAAAGAGGAGTTTTTAGTTTAGAAATCAAGATTCAATCTTGTCGCGTACACACGGCTTTCGACAGCCGTGTTTCTTGATCCGACATCGTCTGCGTAGCTCACGACATCCAAGTTAAAGATCCCAAGCTCTGCTGAAAGACCCGCCGTCCAGTATCCCTGGCTCATGCCCACGCGGTAATGCCCCTTCCACCAGTTATAAACGAACCAGTCGAATTCAAGGCCGGCATGTACTCCCCGACGCCAGTTAAAGTCAGGATGACCCAAATCGCGAATATCTAAAACGCCGCGACCACCGAAGATCCAAGCGCGCGGATACTCCCAACGAGTCCCCAAATCATAAACGCGGTAGTTCTTTTCAGGATGCAGGTTTTCGGTTGTTTGGTCCTTGTTCACCAATTTCAAAGAATTGTTGAATCCGGTCTCTGCAACGTTTCTTACGACAGCTCCAAATGTTGGACGAACCAGCTGCATCCAACTCCAGAATCCAGTACCTGGAATTTCGGGAGTCCATAACATGCCGATATCACCATCAATCGTGTAGCCTTCAGCCAGGTCTTCTTTTCTAACGATTTGATCACTATTTGCTAGATCAATCGCCTGAAGTTTTTTACTTAAAAACCCACGATTAATGAATTTAGCCGTAACACCCATTGAAAAACGACCATTGGAAAACCAGTTAAAATCATCACCATAAGAAAGTGCTAATGTTGTATCTGCATACACTTTGGTATCAATGGCAGCAGGTACACTACGATGCATTTGCAATTCAACTGTAAGATCCATTGGAATCAGCGCAACACCCCATTTAGGTCGAACCCAAACACCTTCCATTGGTGTTGTACGAATTGAATACACGTCTCCGAAATGGGCTGTAATCAAATCGATGTAAGCTTGTTGTTTAGCCGAATCACTCAAAGCAGCATTATCTTCGATCGCCTTGTATTCATCATAAAAGTCTTTGGCGCCCGGAGTTCCCGCGAAGCTCATTGATAAGTTCACTTGTCCATTTTCACGACGAGCCAGTCCTGCAGGGTTATAGAATATAGCTGTATAATCGTCAGCAACCGCAACGAAGGCGTCCCCCATCCCCAAAGCACGTGGTGATTGGTACTGATGGTGAATAGTGGTGCTGATACTTTCATCCGCACGAGCTGAGTTCATGAAAAGAAATGTGCAGAGTGTGGCCGAGAGGAGAACAGATCCTCTTTTAAACATATTTTGTCTCCAATTTACTTTTACAAAGATTGTAGACGT
Organism: Bdellovibrio sp. KM01; assembly: GCF_013752535.1. Taxonomy (NCBI): domain Bacteria; kingdom Pseudomonadati; phylum Bdellovibrionota; class Bdellovibrionia; order Bdellovibrionales; family Pseudobdellovibrionaceae; genus Bdellovibrio; species Bdellovibrio sp. KM01. The sequence continues at coordinate 684,977 of NZ_CP058348.1, read as the reverse complement.
AAATTATACTTTTGCTTATGAAGGTTTATATCCCTATCCTTTTTTTGACCTTAGTCTTGTTATGTAATGTGAGCCACGCGGCCCCAACGGCTACTACCACGTTAGACTCAGCCCCACTTTCTGGTGAAGATGATGCTTACCTTTCAAGTAAGGCAGCCCCTTTGCGTACACCGGCTCCAACTTGGAAGCTGGGAATTCTGGCGGGATTTGCTGGTGGTAACTTTTTAGAGAGCGATGAATGGCCCCAAGGACCCAATTTTGGTTTGCGCTTTGCAAATATTGAACACGAACGCGCGGTTTGGGATCTTCATATATCGTTAGAAAAAGATAATATCATCGGCGTCTTTGGTGCCCGCCGCTGGCATATCGAAAATGACCGCTTTAATCCTTATGCACGTGTAGCTTTGGGGACTTATTTGGATCCCGATGCAGAGCTTGCAAACCTGGTTGAAATCAAACGTTTCCGCCTTCGTGGAGGAGTTGGTTTTGGCGATCCGTTCTTTTTTGAATTTGGCGCAGGTATCGCGGTCGTCGGCCCCGACCTTTATGCGTTACTAGGCTATAATTTTAACTTCTGACTGCTTGCTTCATAGGCAGGATTTGTTGCCTCCCGCCCTGTCCGTTGATAGATCCTGAGCTGCATTTACAGCAAAGGATTTGATATGAAACACATCGTTTTTGCGCTCTCTATGATGGTCGGCTTTTCCGCTATGGCTTCAGGTTTGGGCGAGCTTCGCGGCTTAGGCACACTGACGGCTTCCTACGATCAATTCAATGGTAAAAAAACTGTTCGTAAATACGAGAACTGCAAAATGGCGATGAACCTAAAACGTTCAGCGACATCTTTGACGATGGACTTCGCGGTGATCGATTGTTTGGCGACGAATGACTTCTTTGGCACTTACATCATCAAAGGCGACAAGCTGGTTGATGAAAAAGGTAAAGTGAAAGGCCAGGTCCTTACTGATGGCACTTTCCAGGTCACAGAAAAATCATCACGCCTTATTAAAGGCACAATGACTGAATACCAATTCGGTGGCGGTTTTCCTCCAGAGCCGGGAGCTCCTGGCAACGGTGGCAACTTCCCTGATCCAAGAAATCCAAATCGCTGCGTTCCTATTGTTCGCAAAAACAACGTGGAGCTGAACAAGGTTGTGACTTACAAAATCAAACAACTTGAAGACCGCACTTGGAAAGTTCAACGTGCCACAAGCGAAGACCAACTTGCCTGGGGCAGCAAAAGTGGCCGTGGTGGTTGCCCAGGAACTTCTTATAAAACCAAACTGGGATCAACGACAGATATCAACGTGATTCTGAAATAAATAAAAAAAGGGAGACTTCGATCTCCCTTTTTTTATGCGCAGCACCCCCAAAAGGTACGGCGTACCTAAAGTGATTTTAGCCACTGATCCAAGCGTTCCACTTCTTTCAGCAGGTGTTGCTCGTCGCGATTGTTCTGCAAAACGAAATCTGCCTCTGTCTCTTTGCTCGCAATCGGAATTTGCGAGGCGATGCGCATGTCGATCTCTGATTCAGAAAGTTGATTTCGGCGCAGCAAACGTTCCTTCTGCTGATTGCGGGTGCATGATACCACCACGATTTTATCGAAATTTGCCTGCGCATGAGTTTCAAATAAAAGTGGGATGTCGTAAAGTGCAAGCGGCGTATTCATGTCTTCCAAAGTCTGGCGACGGCGAGCGATTTCTTTGCGGATCAAGGGATGAGTGATGGCTTCCAAAGCTTGCAAGCGATCGGGATTTCCAAAAACGATCTGTCCCAGCTTTCTGCGGTCCAGGTCACCGTCCGGCAACAGCACGTCACCAAATTCCTGGACTATAGCCTTAAGTCCAGAAGTGCCGCCGCGAACTACTTCGCGAGCAACCTCATCGGCGTCTATTACGTTATAACCGCGATCTCGGAGCATGCGACTGACTGTGCTCTTGCCACAACCTATACCTCCGGTCAGTCCTATCCATTTCATAGCCAAAACTCCTTTAGCTGACTATTTATTTTACCGATACTCCATGCAAAGGGGAACATGATTTCATGTCTCAAGCTGTAGAACAATTCGGTAAATACATTCTGTTAGAGAGAGTTGCCGCCGGCGGTATGGCCGAGGTGTACCTTTCTAAGTCTACAGGCGCTGTAGGAGTGAATAAGTTTGTTGCTATCAAACGAATCCTCCCCCAGTACTCTGATCACCAAGAATTCATTGAGATGTTTAAGGAAGAGGCGAAAATCGCCGTCAACCTGAACCATGGTAACGTTGTCTCAATTTATGACTTCGGTGTCGAGAGAAACCAATTCTTCCTCGTAATGGAATTCGTTGAAGGTCGCAACCTTCGCCAAATTCTAAATGAACTTAAGAAAACAACGACATCATTCACGATCGAACAGATCGTCTACATGATGAAAGAAGTGGCTGCAGGTCTTGACCACGCTCACCGTTGCATTGACGGTACAACGGGTCGCCCTTTGAATATCGTTCACCGCGATATGAGTCCACAAAACATCATGGTCAGCTTTGAAGGCGAAGTTAAAATCATCGACTTCGGTATCGCTAAAGCTGAAACCCAACTTGAAGCAACTAAAGCAGGTACTCTTAAAGGAAAATACGGCTACATGAGCCCTGAGCAAGCGGACGGTCAAAATATCGACCCGCGCACAGATATTTTCTCGATGGGTATCGTCTTGTGGGAGCTATTGGCGAATGACCGCTTGTTCACTTCGAACAGTGAAGCAGCAATCTTGCGTAAAATCCGCGAGTGTCAAATCCCAAGCATCCGCAAAATCAATCCTTCCGTTCCTCCGGAATTGGAAAGAATTGTTAATAAAGCTTTGGCCAAGGACCGCAGCCTTCGTTATCAAACAGCTGCATCTTTGCACCGTGATTTGAACAGATTCCTAAACACACAGTATCCTGAGTTTTCTCCTCAGGATTTCTCTGTTTTCATGAAAAATGCTTTCTCGGCTGCGTTCCTTGAACAACGTCGTAAGCAAGTTGAATTTGCTAAAATCCAAGCGCAACCTACTGAAGACAAAACAGTGGTTACGCAAACGGATACACGCATCCCACCTCAGAATGTTCCGACTCCCCCAACAGGAGCGGCAAAGGACGAGGACGGCAATCTGGATATCGATACGTCCACTGACATCCGTGTTTCTTTAAGCGAACTTAAAACTCCGCCAAAGCCCAACACTCACAGTGGTCACACTAAAACAACAACTCACACGGGCACTTTGAATCGTGGACCAAGCTCTGCAACGGCTGCAGGTCGCGCCGGTACGAATTCAAATATTCCGTATCGTAAATCTACGAACGTAACTGCGTGGGCTTTGCGTGGTGCGATTGGTATTGCTCTTCTGGTCATCGGTTATTTTGGTTTGCAGAATTTCTCGACTAAAAATCCAGTGTCAGAGCAATCGGGCATGCGCCCTATTCAGACTCCACCAACTCCTCCAGTTATGCCACCAACGACGAATGGCGTTCATGTGTCTGAACCTGCGTCTACGATTCCAGACTACACTGTTTCGATCTACAGTAATCCGCCCAAGGCGCGCATTGTGATCGACGGCGAAGACACGGGTGAATTCACTCCGCACAGCATGCGTAAAAAAGGTAATACACCTTTCAGTCTGCGCTTGGTAAAAGAGGGCTATACAGATTTAGTAACGACGGTAACTCCGACTTACGAGGCGTATTCCTTTACTGGGACTTTACAAGTTCTTCCAAGAGTGGCGTCAGTTTTCATCAACATCGTGAATGGTGGAGCTAACTCAGAACTAAGAATTGCGGGAGTTCCAGTAGCTATTCGCCCTTCAAGCGAAGGTTACACAATTCAAGCGGAAGTCGGCGTTAAGATCCAGGCTTATAACAAAGTCACAGGTCTTTCTGCTGAAAAAACTGTAACTATTCCGAACAATCAAAAGCAGACGGTTGAGCTTTACCTGAAATAAAGTTCTCAACCAGAGATAAAGCAACTTAGGAGCATTTCATCATGAAGACGAATTCTCTGACCTTGGGTCATTCTATTTTGACAATGACGTCACGCGATCCACAACAAGCGGCCGTGAAATTTAAAGCCGGCAACAAGTGGATCGAAAAAACCTGGAAAGAATATTACCAAGACATCGAAACACTGGGTGCAGCCCTGCTCTCTTTAGGTATTAAGGCTGGAGACCGCGTCGCGATCATGGCCAACACTCGTTACGAGTGGTCTGTCAGCGATTACGCAATCTTTGGTATCAAGGCGATCACTGTTCCTATCTATCAAAACAACATCGCTGAAGATGTTGAGTATATTTTGAATAACTCCAAAGCCCGCTTCCTCATTTGCGAAAGCCGTGGTCCTTTGAAAACGTTTGAATCGATCCGTGCGAAATGCCCGCATGTGGAAAAAATCCTGTTGATGGATACGGCTACGTCAGAGAGTTCAAATATCTCGTGGACTCAATTGATGAAATTCGGTCAGGACTACCTGGCGAAAAATCCAACTTGCTATAAAGATCTTTGCTCGACTTTGAAACCTGATGACATGGCGACGATTCTTTATACTTCAGGCACAACAGGATTGCCTAAAGGTGTGGTTCTAACTCACCTGCAAGCATTCAATGAAGTCAGTGAAGCCTTCCCGTTCGCTGGCGCCGTTCCTGGTGACACATCTTTGACATTCCTTCCTTACGCTCACATCCTGGGTCGTATTGAGCACTGGGGCCACTTGTACATTGGTTTCACGATGGCTTATGCAGAATCCCTGGAGAAAGTCCGTAACAATCTTGCAGATATTCGTCCGACGATTCTGGTTTCTGTTCCTCGTATCTTTGAAAAAATTCACAGTGCGATCTTGGCACAAATCCAAACTCAGCCTTTGAAACTAAAACTTTTCAATTGGGCTGTGGAAGTGGGTCGCGAAGTCGGCGAATACAAACTTTCTGGTGAAATCCTGCCACTTAGCTTGCTGGCTAAATATGAACTGGCGAAAAAATTGGTTCTTGGAAAAATCACTGAAGCCTTTGGTGGTCGCCTGCGTTTTGCGATCAGCGGTGGCGCTCCGATTTCTAAAGAGATTGCGATGTTCTTTCACTCTGCCGGTATTTTGATTTTGGAAGGCTATGGCCTAACAGAAACCACGGCGGCAATCACTGTGAATACTCCGTTTAACTATCGCTTTGGCAGCGTGGGCCGCCCGATTGGTGACGTCGAATTGAAAGTCGCCGCCGATGGCGAAATTCTGGTGAAATCTGCAAAAGTGATGAAGGAATACTATCAAAATCCTGAAGCGACGAAAGAAGCCTTCACGGATGGTTGGTTCCACACAGGCGATATCGGTGAAATCACTAAGAGTGGTGACTTGCGCATCACAGATCGCAAGAAAGATCTTATCAAAACGGCGGGTGGCAAATACGTGGCCCCACAACGTTTGGAGACTTTGTTGGTACTCTCCCCTTACATTTCTCATGCATTAATCCATGGCGATCAGAAAAAGTACATCGTGGCTTTAATCTTCCCAGATCAGGCAGCGGTAAAAATGCTTGCGCAGGAAAAAGGCATCAAATTCAATGACTGGAATGACTTGGTAACGAGTCCATTCGTTGAAGAATTGATCCGCAATGCCGTCGCAGAAACAAACGCGCAGCTGGCAAGCTATGAGAGCATTAAAAAGCACATTATCATGCATAATGAGCTCTCAGTGGAAAACGGAGAGCTCACTCCTTCGTTGAAACTGAAACGCAAAAAGCTGGATCAAAAGTTCACAGCCGAAATCGAAAAAATGTATGCCTAACAAAAAACCCGGAGCGATCTGGGTTTTTTATTTTCATCTCCGCTTTACGTAAAAGCGCTTTGCCCAGTGATGGCTCTGCCGACAACCAGACTGTTAATTTGCTTCGTTCCCTCGTAAGAGTACAACGCCTCAGCATCCCCCAGAAACCGCGCCACTTTGTTTGAGATCAATATACCATTTGCACCCATCAGTTCACGCGACATGCTTGTGATTGTACGACAGCCCACTGTGCAAAAGACTTTTGCAAGGGACGCTTGTTCATCCAAGAGTTGATTTTCATCTTGCAACTGGCTTAAACGCGCCACCATGGTTTGCATTGCGGTTAACTGAGAAAGCATTTGCGCGAGCAGGTCCTGAGTCATTTGGAAACCCGAGATAGGACGGCCAAACTGGCGTCTGTCCATAGTGTATTTCAAAGTGGATTCATAAGCGCCCCGTGCACATCCCACAGCTTGCCAAGCCACTCCCGCGCGGGTAGCTTTTAAAACTTTCGCAGTATCTTTGAATGTATTCGCATTCTGCAAACGGCGATCTTCGGGAACTTTGATATCTTTCAAGCGAATAATCGCATTTTGCACGATTCTTAAAGCCATCTTATCTTCGATTTTTTCTGTTTCCAGACCTGCGGTTGTTCTATCGACAATGAATCCCTTGACCTGATTATCATCGACGTCTTTGGCCCAAACGATAATATAGTCAGCAAAGGTGGCATTGCCGATCCATTTTTTCTCGCCTCGAATAGTCCAGTGATCTCCACTTCGCTTGCAGGTTGTTTTAAGCCCCATGGAAGCTGCAGAACCCACCTCGGGCTCTGTCAGTGCGAAGGCTCCAATCTTATCCATTTTGATCATCGAGGGCAGGAATTGTTTTTTCTGCTCTTCTGAACCACACATATAAATGGAATTCATCGCAAGTCCGCTGTGAACACCAAAGAACGTGCACGTTGATACATCGACTCGTGCAATTTCTTGTCCTATCATACCCTCAAGCAGAAAGGATCTTTCCTGACCGCCGATAGATTTGTCATAAGTAAGACCGCAAATATTTAAGGCTTTAAATGTTTCGATGATGTGATGAGGAAACTCACCCTTCATCCAATACTCATCGACAATGGGTGCAATTTCGGACTGCATGAAGTTTCTGACATTTCCAATGATTGCTTTCTCTTCATTGTTCAAGAGATCAAACGTTTTATAAAAGTCTCCATTGATTTCCGGAAACTTTGGATTCTTTCTTTTTTTGATTTTACGAGCCTGATCTAAAAGGAGGAGTAATTCTTCGCCTTCAAGATCTTTAAGATAAGCCAGAACGCCCGGAAGATTTTTAATAGTGGCAAAATCTGCTTTTCTTTTCTTTTCTGCTTCCTCGTAAGCATTTTTTAACTTGCTGGTAAAATCGTCCCATAAATCAGACATAAGTTCTCCTGTGAGAATATGCTGATAGAATTAAAATTGTTACGCAAGCAAGGTTCGGTGACCGAGACCAAATTCAAATTGCGGAGTCCATATAATGGACTCCTATGTAAATCAGCAAAGAATGAAATGCGGAGGTAAGAAAAGGCGCAATTCTTACTGCGCCTTTTTTTTACCTCCGCATCGGTAACCGAATGCGTTAGTTCATTTCAGCAATGCAATTTCCACTGCCGGAGCGGTTGCTGCGTGTGTCACCGCATCCGCTGACATCTCGACAGCCCTAGAATTTGATTTCTCCGCTTTGCAATTGATCCCAACCGGTGAAGGCTTGTTTCAATTGATCACTGAACACTGTCGAGCGTCCCTCTGCCACATCGTATGTTTTGCACGGAACTGAGAACACAACCTTGAAGGCTTTGCATTTCACTTTGGTGTTGCAGCTAGAGTTGCCGCAAGCAATGGAAGTTCCCTCAAAGAAGCTCATGTAAGGTTTAGAACGGAATTCCTCACTTGCGATCGCAGCTTTACATGCGTTGTATTTCGCCAAGGATTTATCAGAGGGACACATCCAATCAGCCAAAGCTTTGACGAACTCTTCACGAGAAGAAGTGGGTGTTGCCGGAGTGCTGGTTGGATAAAGCATCGTCAAGTGAACCATCGCTCTTGGAATCATCGAAGAGTCCGGCGCGAACACCTTATAGAAGCCCAGACCACGGCTGAAGTTACCGAATGAATCATGATAGGTCACATTCACTGGTTTCAAGCGTACACAACGACCATCCGCACAGCTAATCGTATTTTTAGTTAATTGAGACGTGCTATCCTTCCACGACATGTTGCCTGGATAAAATCCTGGATCGTTATAGTACCAGTGCCCGTCACTTTTCAAATTTTGGAAGTTAGAACCTGCGAAGGAACCAAACACCGGACGATTCCACAGGCGTGCCGCTGTCGGCGCCAAGAACCAAGCCGAGTTGCATGAGTGAATCACCGCAAAACCGTCAGTTCTGATAAAGCGCCCCAAAGCTGCGAAGGACTCATCGTCATGATCCAAGCGTTTATATTTCGTTTGCAAACGGAAACCATTGTAAGTGTTCGCATGACCATAGAACTGCATGGAGCTTGCACGAACGCCTAAGCTGTTCAGAGTGGCGACCAAGCGCTCCCCGGTCAGACCGTCTTTGTCGGCGCGACGAAGACTTAATCCACCTTTTTCAAGCAGGCTGCCTTCGTATCCCGCACCGTCGTTGACGGCTGCGATAATCACGCGCTGTCTTTGCGGAAAACGATCACGGGAGATTTTTGCTCCCAGTACAGCTGAGTGAGTAAATTGATTGCCCTGATCACCACCGAAACCGGCGATGAAAATATCCGTGGCAACGTTGGGGTTTAAACGAGCGGGCTCTGTCGCCACCAAATAAGCAGAAGCAGACTGCGCAGTGAAAACAAGCCCCAAAGACAATAAAGAGAACATCCATTTCTTAAACATAGCTGTGGCTCCATTTCTAAAAAGGAGTTTTGCTATAGCATGGGGTTTTGGCGATGCCAAAGATGAACGACCTTATACCTTTGCAATCTAGACTACATGTAGAAGCGGAAGCCCAGAGATAGAAAGCCACCCGACAGATCTAACACACGATTCGATGCGCCATTTTGCACGGAGCCGCCGCTGGAAACCGCGCCGTTAAAGGTATTGGAGTCTTTAGAGTATTTTAAATTATCGACTTTCAACTGACGATATCCGAATTGAAAAGCGTAGGTCACAGTATCAGATAGAATTCCTTCATATCCCAATCCCGCAGAAAGCTCGGTTGCGTTTCCTTTGGACTCAATAGTTGTATCCACTCCAGGATAAGCAGAAGTTCCCGCCGCCGTCAGCGTATAGGAATTTTTTAAAGTGACAGTGGCATATCCCAACCCCACCGAAACGAATGAACGAGATACATTGTCGCCGTGAAGATTAAATTCCAAAGTCACTTTAGGAGCATATCCCAAAACTTCGCTGGTTGCGGTGTAAAGTTGCGTACCACCACTGTTCGTACCGGAAATATTATCCACGACACTGGGTTTTAAAAATTCAATTCCAAATGCGAGATTCATGGGTTTGGTTGAAACCAAAAAACCAAACTCACCACCGTAAGTGTATTTGGAATCTCCAGAAACATCCACTCCCGTGGCTTCGTTTTCATATCCCGATTTTCCGATCGCTGAGGGACCACCTGTTAAACTGAAATAAGGCGCCACCGTGTCTCTGTTGATATCAAAGACACGGGCTTCAGCAGCAGAAATGAAAAACAGAATTGCGAGAAACGAAACCAGCTTCATGACGAAATTACTCCGCCAGCAGATCGACGACAACTTTCGATGTCGATTTTTTCCCCGCGACCTGGTAAACGCGCACTTTCGTATTTTGTTTCAAATCCATCGTCAGGTTCAAGGAACTGTCGACTGGATCCAAACTCATCGCCGTCGCTTTGATTGCATAGGAATCTTTCATACGGTGATTCAGAGCGATCGTGTTCACCAAAGACACCGGCATTTGCGAGAATGACAAAACCAGGCGTTGTGGTTTGTCTTTAAGCTCTGCATGGAAGTAACCAGGCCAGCCCTTCATTTTTCCACCGTTTGCATCACCCACGTCGAACACCAGGCGCTCTACTTTTTTTCCTTTATCAGCCGTTCTTCTTACGTCTAATAAAGTAAAAGCCGTCCCTGATAAGCCACCATAAAGCTCGCCTTTTCCCGAAAGAATTTTGGGGCCTGTTGGATTTGATTTTTTTGCTGGAATTGCAGCGCCCGCAGGAAGGGCTAACAGAAGAGACAGTAAACATCCCATGTATTTCACTTATCGACTCCTTTCGATATTAATGACTCTTTAATGCTGCCATTCAAAACCGCCTCTGCCTACTCTTTTGCGGCGCAAGGTGCCCAAAAGCGGCATCTCCCCTGCAATTTCTGCCAGTCAGATCGATTTTAAGAGGGTTTCAAGATGAGACACCCAGGGCACACCTCTTGAAATACAAGGCGATGTTGATGCTTTTAATTTTTAAGGAGTACCTATGAAAAGGCTCTTCGTTACATTGATGACTTTATTGGTAGTAGCCTGCGGCGATTCTGGCGGCGGTGGAGGCGGCGGCGGTACCGTTGCGACCACTCCAGTTCAGGGCGATGCTCGCTGTATCACTTCCAGCACTTTGTGCAATAACGGTGTTTACACATCTTATAACGGTTGGATGCCTTATTCGTTCCCCTACGGTGGTACGAACTACAACTATCAAACTTACTTCCAATCATATGGTGTTTGTGGATGCCCACTGGGTTTTGCTCCGGCATATAACTCTGTGATGGGTATGGGTTGTTACCGTATTCAAACGGGCTTCAACTGGAATGTGATTTACTCATTTACATACAACACAGTAAACTATGGCGCTCCTCAATCTGGTTACAACTTCCAACAAGTTTCAGGAGCTCGTAACGGCAACGGCGCGAACTGCACAGGCCGAGTAGCAACTAGCTGCTTGATCGATCAAGCGAACTCTTGCGGTTCAGGTGCGACTTGCCAATCTATCGGCACATCTAACTTGGGCATCTGTGTGAATGGTTACGCTAACGGTTACAATCCTGGTTATGGTTACGGATACAACACAGGTTACGGTTATTCCGGTTACCCATACGGCTACCCTTACGGTGGCGGCGGTGTCGGTGTTGGCTTCGGAGTTGGTATTGGTATCGGTTTCGGCGTAGGCGGCGGTTACGGTTACTAATCTTGATTAAGTAAATAAGAGGAGTGCGGCGCTCCTCACCGGTTCTAACCGGTTTATATGCCGCAACATTCATGGGCTCTTAGCGGAACTACCTCTAAGAGCCCTTTCTTATTGGGGCGCGGCATTTGCGTCCTTAAGTATCATCCCAAAGCACCAAATTTTAATTAAAAAACACAGACGTTAACACGGGCTTTTTTGCTTTATTTTGCGCTATTCTCAAGGGATAACCAGATTCGTTTTATTAGCTCTTAAACTGGAGTAATTATGAGTTCGAACAATCCTCTTTTAGCGCCCTTCACTGCCAAAGATCAGGCTGTGCCTTTTGACCAAATCAAAGTTGAGCATTACCTGCCAGCTTTGGATGAGGCTGTGAAATCCACAAAAGCAAATATTGAAAAAATCAAAAACAATTCAGCAACACCTGATTTCGAAAACACGATCGTGGCTTTGGAAACAGCTTCTGAATTGGCTGATCGCATCGCTGGCATTTACGGCAACTTGGAATCTGCTCACTCTGACGAAGCTTTCCAGGCTTTGGCAAAAGAGATCTATCCGAAATTAACAGCATTGAGTTCTGATATCGCTTTGGATGAAGTGATCTTCAAAAAAGTAAAAGCAGTCTATGACAACCGTGCCAACATGAAACTTACTGGTGAGCAAAACCGCTTGCTTGAAAAAACGTATTTATCCTTCGCTCGTAACGGTGCCTTGTTGTCTGATAAAGACAAAGAAACTCTTCGTCAGATCGACCAAGAGATGTCTGTCCTGGGTCCAAAATATTCCGAGAACGTTTTGAAAGCGACAAACGCATTTGAAATGGTTTTGGAAAACCACAAAGATGTTGCCGGTATTCCTGAAGGCATCCTTGAGGGAGCTGCGGCGGCGGCAGAGGCAAAAGGAAAAAAAGGCTGGTTGTTCAACTTGCAAATTCCTTCTTACCTTCCATTCATGACTTATGCGAACAACCGTGATTTACGTGAAAAAATGTCGAAAGCGTATGCTTCACGTGCCTTCGGTGGTGAATTCGACAACCAAGAGATCGTTAAAAAGATCGTTACTCTTCGTGCAAAACGCGCAAACCTGCTGGGCTTCAAAACTCACGCAGAATTCGTGTTGGCAGAGCGTATGGCGAAAGATCCAAAAACTGTTGGCACTTTCTTACACAAACTTTTGGATGCGTCTAAAGCTGCTGGTCAGCGTGACGTTTCCGAGGTCGCGGCATTCGCAGGCCAATTGGATGCAATCCCTGAATTGAAACCTTGGGACTTTGGTTACTACTCTGAAAAGTTGAAAGAAGAAAAATACGCTTTCAACGAAGAAGACCTACGTCCTTACTTCAAACTTGAAAACGTGGTTGAAGGTGTTTTCGCTCACGCGAAACAACTTTACGGTTTGTCTTTCAAAGAAAACAAAGACATCCCGGTTTATCATCCAGAAGTAAAAGTTTACGAAATCTATGATGATAAAAATACCTACATGGGCTTGTTCTACACGGACTTCTTCCCGCGCGAGACTAAAAAAGGTGGCGCGTGGATGACTCAGTTCCGTGGTCAAGGTCTGATGGGTGGTAAATTGGTTCGTCCACACGTTTCTATCGTGTGCAACTTCACGAAACCAACTCCGACAAAACCTTCATTGCTGACTTACGACGAAGTTCGCACTTTGTTCCATGAGTTCGGTCATGCTTTGCACGGAATGCTTTCTGATGTGACTTACCAATCTTTGAGCGGTCCGAATGTTTACTGGGATTTCGTGGAGCTTCCTTCACAGATCATGGAAAACTGGGCTGGTGAAAAAGAAGGTTTGGATTTGTTTGCCCGTCACTATGAGACCAACGAACCTATGCCTTTAGAATTGATCAACAAGCTTAAAGCTTCGCAAAAATTCCAGGCGGGTTACGCTTCTTGCCGCCAATTGCAATTCGGCATGATGGATATGGCTTGGCATACAGCGGATCCGTCATTGATCAAAGACGTGGACGCATTCGAAGAACAGGCGACGGCCGAAACTCGTTTGTTCCCTAAAGTCCCTGGCACTAATAACTCTTGCAGCTTCAGCCACATCTTTGCAGGTGGTTACTCTGCAGGATACTACTCTTACAAATGGGCAGAAGTTTTGGATGCGGATGCATTTGAATACTTCAAAGAAGAAGGTTTGTTCTCGCCTGAAGTCGCTCGTAAGTTTAAAGAGTTTATTTTGAGCAAAGGTGGAACTGAGCATCCAATGGAACTTTACAAAAAGTTCCGTGGTCGCGAGCCAGATCCAAATGCATTGCTAAGACGTGATGGATTGATTTAATGAAGAAAACAGCGATGAGATCGAACAGTCAGTTGGTTATTCCAGGCAAAAGCAATATCGCTTTGGTTTATCGCCTGGAAACTGCACGCGCAGTGGCTCTTGCAAAACGCGTGGCCGAGTTTCTAAAGAAGCAAGGCCACCAGGTCTTCACAGCTCCAGGTCAAAAACTGGTGGCGGGGACCAAACTTGCATCAACTAAGAAACAACTGGATTCCTTGTCGCTGGTTATCGTTTTGGGTGGCGATGGAACTTACCTTCGCGCCGTGCGCACCCTTGAGGGCCGTGATGTTCCTATCTTGGGCTTCAACATGGGCTCCCTGGGTTTCTTAACGGCACACAACGCAGACTCGGCCATTGAAGTTATCGAAGATACTTTGATGGGTGAGATGGAACTTCGTCCACGCTCGATGATTTACGCGAAAATCCTGCGTAAAGGAAAATCCCGCGCTGAATTCCACGCGCTGAACGACATGGTGATTGAAAGAGGCTCATTAAGCCAATTGATCAACACCGCAATTTATTCTGACAAACACCTGGTGAGTGAAGTGAAAGCCGATGGTTTCATCGTCTCCTCCCCTTCAGGTTCTACGGCTTACAACTTGGCAGCGGGTGGACCGATTCTGCATCCCGAGGCGCAAGTCTTGGTCGTGACACCGGTGGCTCCGCACAGTTTGACATCTCGTCCTTTGATCGTGCCGGATAAAAATCAATTGTCCTTTAAACTTGATGGAAAAACGCAAAAAGCGCATTTCATCGTCGATGGACAAAAGATGACCGAGATCACGGCTGATGACGAAGTGATCCTGACTCGCTCGCAATACGATCACTGGATGGTCAGACATCCTGATCACAATTACTTCCACTTGCTTCGTGAAAAACTTAAATTTGGAGACCGGACTTAGTTATGCTTCTTGAGCTTAAAGTTTCAAATTTTGCGATCATCGAAAATCTGCATATCGTATTCAAAGATGGATTGAATATCCTTTCCGGTGAAACGGGCGCGGGTAAATCTGTTCTTTTGAAAAGCTTGTCTTTGTTGATGGGTGGCAAGGGCTCCAGCGACACTATTCGCACGGGCTCCACTCAAGCGACGATCGAGGGTTCATTTGATATCAGCAAACGCCATGATATTTTAAATAACTTAAAAGAAATGGGCATCGATGCCGACGAAGACATCCTGATCGTTCGCCGCGTGCTAAGCACGGGTGATAAATCAAAGGTGTATCTGAATGGCAGCCTTAGCACCCTGAACAGCTTGCGTGACATCGTGGCTCCCCTAGTGGAACTTGCGGGACATTCTGCTCCCCTGATCGAAATGACAGGTCAGCACGAGAACCGCAACTTGATGTCCAAGGCTTACCATCTGGATTTACTGGATCAGTATGCTGGCACTTGGGATAAGCGTCTGCTTTTCACTGAAAAGTACAATCGCTACCACAGCATTTTTGAAGAGATCAAAAAACTGGAAAGCGATGCCAAACAAAAAGCGCAACGTCTGGATTTCTTGATTTACCAGCGTGATGAGATCGCAAATTTGGATCTTTCACCAGGTGAAGACATCGAACTTGAGACAGAAGTTAAAAAACTTAAAAACTCCAGCCGTATTGGTTCCTTCGTGGATCAGGCGGAATCTGTTCTTTACACGGACGACGATTCGGCGATCAGTCGTTTGAAAGCTGTGATGAAGAAAGGCTTGGAAGTTTCCGGAGTGGACCCGCAAATCGCAGCGAAACTGGAACTCTTGGAGCAAGCCCAAGCATTGATCGATGAAAGCGTTTACGAGCTTCGTAATTACGCGAACAAGATCGATGCCGACCCTCAACGTTTGGAAGAGGTCGAGGGCCGCCTCAGCGATCTACGCAAGCTCCAAAAGAAATACGGATCATCTGTTAACGATATCCTGAAAGCTTTGATGGAGATGGAAATCGAAATCTCTAACTTGCAAAACTCGGATGTGAAAATTGAATCCCTTCGCAAAGAAGCCGCTGTTTTATTCAAAGAACTTGATACTTTGGGACAGGACCTTCACAAACGTCGTCTGAAGGGCTCTGACCTTTTGGCTGACAGTGTGAATGCTGAACTTTTGGATTTGAATATGAAAGGTGTCACTTTCCACGTTCAAATCGAAAAACTGACAGACCTCAGTGCAACGGGGCTAAGCGATGTGGAATTCCTAAGCCAAACATCTTCAAAAGATGTGAAACGTCCTTTGGCAAAATTTGCCTCGGGTGGTGAGCTTTCCCGTATCTTGCTTTCTTTGAAGCGAGTTGTGGGTTCCAGCAACCAACCGCGCACTTATCTGTTCGACGAAGTCGACACAGGTGTGTCGGGCGAAACGGCTGAAAAAGTGGGTCGCAAACTTAAAACTATCGCTAAAGGCCAGCAAGTTATCTGTGTCACTCACTTGCCACAGGTCGCGGCGTTTGGCGATGCACACTTCTTTATCCAAAAATCTCCGCAGAAAGATTCAGTGGCCATGCTAGTTTCTGAGTTGAAACAAAAAGATCGCGTGCAAGAAATTGCTCGTCTGATCAGCGGCGAAAAGATCTCTAAAACTTCTCTGGCCCACGCCGAACAACTTTTGGTCGAGGCTAAGTAAAAGGTACGGACACACTTTCTCCATGCTGACATCCTGTCGCATGGAGAAAGTGTGTCCGTACCTGTGTAAATATACACACCCCCTAAAGCTCCCCATTCTTGCAAGACACTCTTAGAATTTAAGTATTCTAAAAAAGGGGGCTGCGATGATTCTCGTAATGGGTGCTACTGGGCATGTGGGTTCTAAAATTGCCACGGAATTACTGTCACAAGGACATGATGTTCGTGTTCTGGCTCGCCATATTCCTGATTCCGAAAAATTCTATGGGGCAGATATTGTCGAAGGTGACGCTAACAGTGTCGACACCATGATACACGCCTTGAAGGGATGCTCTGCCGCCTTCGTGATGATTCCCCCAAATGCAAAAACCCCCGAGCACCGTTTTTATGCCAACAAAATCGGCGAAGTGATCGCTGAAGCCATCGAAGAAGTTGGCATCAAACACGTCGTGAACCTGAGTAGTGCTGGCGCCGATTTGGAAAGCGGCACGGGCCCGGTTCTGGGATTACACGATCAAGAGGCACGTTTAAACGATATTGCAGGACTTAATATCGTCCATCTGCGCCCCGCCTTTTACATGGAAAATTTAATCATGGAAATTCCGACAATCATCGCAATGGATAAAATATTTGGAATCATTCCAGAAGACGCTCCGATGGATATGGTAGCGACAAAAGACATCGCGGCCCGCGCGGTGTTTTTACTCACTAATCCAACCTTCCGTTCCCATAACGTGGAATATCTTTTGGGTGAACGCACACTTACGTACCGCGAAATCGCCCGTGTTCTGGGACAAACCATCAGCAAGCCTACTTTGGAGTATGCTGAAGTCCCTGACGTCGAATTAAAGAACTATATGATCGGCGCCGGCATGTCAGAAAGCATGGCTGACGCCCTCCTGGAGCTAGATCATGCTGCCAGCAATGGCCTGTTGGCAGCGAGCTATGCCCGGGATAAAGAAAATTCTACCGTAACCTCGATCGAAAAGTTTGCCCGAACGACCTTTTTAGACGCCTATAACCAGGCGTTAACGGCCCAAAATTCGCGTCGCTCCAGCTCCAGCTCATTTGAGGCGCATCCTTAACAAAAATCCCCGTTTCTTGGCTTGAAACGGGGATTTCTGTCTTGCCTTTCAGTTTCCTTTCATTCAGAACCTTACTCCAATATAAGTTTTGGACAAGGAACTGGATGAAGGCGTTGCCCTGTTTGATCGTCATTTTGATTTTTGCATCTTTGAGCTTCGCCCGCGAACCTCAGGATTGGTGGTCTGTTTCTCCAGAACAAGTTGCCGAGGCTCCTTGCAAGAATCACAGAGCTCCCTCCGACGCCGAAATGTTGCAGACTTTGCAACCCTCAAGCCTTACCAAAAAATCTGAAACAATTTATGGCGTGAGCTTTAAAGACGAAGACCCGGAACTTTTACAACTTTTCCGCGATCTTCATTTTTACGATATCAGCATGGCTGGTGCTAAACCGCTGGTTTTGAAATCTCCGTGCAATAAAGTCCTTTGTTCAGTTCAAGCCATCTATGGCGCTCGCGTGGGAATTCAAATTCTGTACATGCTAAAACGTTTTGGATTTAACGGTTCTCACCTGCGCACTTCCAATGCTTCATTGTGGCGCGCAGATGAGCTGGAAGATATTTTGACGGCCCTCTCCGACTATCCGAACGAACTTTATCCTTTGGATTACAATCGCAAACTTGTTCACGTTAAGCGCGGCAATCGCATGAAATTGCCCGTGGGTGAAAGTGTCGCAAATTCCACGATGGAAATTTACGACATGTGGAATGATCTGACTCAGGCCGAGCGCCAACAAAGTCTTTTGCATGAACTTGGTCACGTGGTCGCCCGCAAAGATGACGTGGATGACTCAGCAGAGTGGTTTAAAACTGCGGGCTGGCAAGTCAGCGGTCGCACAGCCCGCCTGGTTGATCCCAGCAAAGCTGTTTCATTGTACGGCAAAACCAATCCCCACGAAGACTTTGCTGAAAGCGTTGTTGCTTACCGCTTCGGTGGAGCAAAACTAAAGCAAAACCAATCCGGGAAATACGAATTCCTAAAAGCCCGCGTTTTTGACGGTAAAGAGTATTTGAATCCGCAAGCCTGCGTGACTTCCAAATCTCAAACTGAAGTTAAAAAAGAAGCTAACAATAAAGCTTTCGCTGCTGCCGTGGAAAAAGCAAAAAGAAATGCTGACAATTTGGATAGCTCTTTCGTCGGGAAAGCCCAAAGCATTTGTCAGTCTGCTTTGGTTAAAGTCATGATCAATGAACTGGGCAGCGCTCAGAATTGCACAAGCCGCGCTCTGCAACGTCTGCAATTGGAAAAATACGGCAAAGGCAAAAAGCTGGTGGGCGCTTTATTAAGTGAAGCCCAATTAAATGCCATCGCCTTTAAAGGTGATACGGAGTCTGACTTCAGCCGCCGTGTTCGCACTAAGTTTGCAGCGGACGTTAGTAAAAGCTTTAGCTCCGACTTCCGCGAGGCTGTGAATCGTGGTTCATGTTCAGCTTGGGCGAGTGCTGCGCAAATGTTCTTTACTTCCGGTCCTATGGTGGCTGAAGTGCTATCTAGCGACCGCCAATACTTCTATAAAAATCGTCGCTACGAACAAGTGACAGAGTTCTTCACTCGTGTCTGCCAAACTGTTCGTCAAAACGCAGGACGACTTGATTCAGGGATTCTTCAAAACTTACCATAATAGGATGAAGAAGTATCTTTGTCCTCTATTGGTATTGTTTGGAGTTTCCTGTATGCACAAATATCCGCAAGACTTCCCTAAAGCCGCAAAAAATCCCCACATCATGGAGAAATTCGGAGATCGTCGCACCGATAATTATTTCTGGTTGCGTGATCGCGAAAATCCCCAGGTTATTGATTATCTGAAACAAGAAAATGCCTACACTGAAAAAGTCATGGCTCCTGTCAAAGAACTGCAAGAGCGGATCTTTCAAGAGATGAAAAGTCGTATCAAAGAGGACGACTCCAGCTACCCTGCGAAAATGGGACCTTACATGTACTCCACCCGCTTTGAAAAAGGTGCACAGTACCCTTTGTTCGTGCGCACTAAAATCGCTGGCGGTACAGAAGAAATTCTGTTGAACGAGCCTGAGCTTTCAAAAGGTCATACCTACTACGATACTACCGGCCCACGCATCAGTCCGAACGATATGATGATGGCGTATGGTGAAGACACTGTTGGTCGCCGGTTCTATGATATTCACTTTGTCGATTTGAAAACGGGCAAAAAACTTCCGAATGTGATCGAAAAAGCCACCGGCAATCTGGTGTGGGCTGATGACAACGAAACGGTTTTCTTTGCCCAACAAAATCCTGAAACTTTGCGCTCTGAAAAAATCTATCGCTATAATTTGAAAACGCAGAAAAAAGAACTCGTCTATCACGAGAAAGACGAAACATTCAGCTGCTACGTTTTGAAATCACTAAGCCGCAAATACATCTACATCACTTCACAGGCAACACTTACCAGTGAAGTGCATTACCTGCCTGCGAACAAGCCACAAGACGCGTTTAAAGTCTTTGCTCCCCGTCACCGCGAGCTTGAATATGCCGTAAATGATGATGGTCAGCAGTTTTATATAACGACGAATAAGGACGCTAAAAACTATCGCGTGATGACCGCAAAACCTGGTCACACAGCCGTGGCAGAGTGGAAAGAATTGATCGCTCACCGCCAGGACACTTATATTTCTGACATCACGGTGTTTAAGAATCACCTGGTTTTGGATATTCGTCGCAATGGTCTGACTGAAATTGAAATTCGCGATATCCATGGCAATAATCCTTTTGTCATTCCGTTCTCGGATCAAAGCTTTATGGCGGGTGTCGGCGACAACCGTGAATTCGATACGGAATGGCTTCGCTATGAATACGAATCCATGCGCTTGCCTCCAAGTGTTTACGATTTCAATTTGAAATCCCATGAACAGATTTTGCGTAAAACTCGCGAGGTCCCAAATTTTGATCCTAATAAGTACCGTACAGAACGTGTCTTCATCACGGCTCGCGATGGAGTGAAAGTTCCCGTTTCCTTGCTGATGAAAAAAGATTTCCGTGCCGATGCCACAGCTCCCATGCTTGTTTACGGTTATGGCTCTTATGGCGCGAACATGGATCCGTGGTTTAGTTCTTCATTCTTTAGCTTAGTGGATCGTGGATTCGTGTTTGCAAAAGCCCACATTCGTGGTGGCTCTGAGATGGGTCGCGAATGGTATGATAACGGTCGCACAAAAAAGAAAATGAACACGTTCTATGATTTCATCGACGTGACGGAAGGACTTTTAAAACAGCAGTACGCTAAAAAAGGCCACGTTTATGCGATGGGTGGCAGTGCTGGCGGCTTATTAATGGGAACAGTGATGAATCTGCGCCCTGATCTTTACAACGGCGTTGTAGCACAAGTTCCCTTTGTCGATGTGATCACAACAATGCTCGATGAATCCATTCCATTGACGACGGGTGAATACGACGAGTGGGGAAACCCCAATGAGCAAGAGGCGTATGATTACATCCGCACCTACTCTCCGTATGACAATGTAAAGGATCAAAAGTATCCGAATGTTTTGGTCACCACAGGTTTGCATGATTCCCAGGTCCAGTATTGGGAACCAGCAAAATGGGTGTCAAAACTACGCGACCATAACAAAAGTGACTCCGTGATCCTGCTTAAAACTGATATGGAAGCAGGACATGGTGGAGCATCTGGCCGTTTTGACGCTTTAAAAGACACTTCCATCGAATTTGCGTTCATTTTACAGATGGACGACAGGAAGTAATTTCCTGGTCTGGAATTCACCAATTCCAGGCCGCTTCGATAGACGAAATTTCCCAAAAATTTTAGACTTAAAGTTATGAATAAGACGTTTTTAACTCTAAGTCTCCTTCTTGTTGGCCTTCAGGCCTACGCTCAAAAAGACACGACCTGTTCTGAATTTGCTGCTTATACTTGTTCAAGTATCGGTGCCGCGGATGGAACTTCTGTCGGCAGTGCGAAAGCCAGCAAAACAGAATTTGCTGACAAACTAAAATCCGACACTTTCCCTGCCGTCCAAAAAGCTTTCGTTAAAAAAATCGCTTCTTTGCCTTTGGATGAAAAAGCACGCACGGCTTTGCTAGCAAAATTCTCTGGCATGAAGTTCTCAACAGAGTGCGAACAGCTGGGTGCAAGTTTGGACGAGTCCCTGTGGCCGAATTCTTTTTATACCCACTCAGACAACACTTTCTATCTTTGCAAGGCAACTCCCGGAATGTCTGAATTCGTTGTCTCAAAGATGATCGCTTCTGAACTTTCCGAAATGATCAATCCTTGTGGAATTAACAGCATCCTCCAGCGCCCTAAGGAAAAAGTTCAATCGCAGGAGCAAAGTGAAAAAGACTATCCAATCAAAGGGATCATCTCCTGCCTTCGATCTGATAAATCAGCGGGAGCTCAGCGTAACAACAGCATTCCCTTTAAAGAATCAGGATTCTGCACCGGCGACCAAATCACCCGTTCATTCACTGACTGGATGACGAGCGAAGTTGTGACAGATTACATTTCCCAAAAGTATGCGGATCTTTCGAGATCACAATGGCGCCAGGGTATTGCGAACGCTTATCGTGACGAATGTTCTTTCGGCCGACCTGATGACGGCTTTACGGAAGAACCGGAGTTTAAATTGCGCATCGATGGTATCGTAACTGCGAATCCTTCTTTAAGAAAAAAACTTGGTTGCTATGACATGTCGAAATATCTGTATTGCGATGCTCACAGTCCCGATGCTATGGCGAAGGCGATTGGCGCTCCGAAAGCAGGTTCCCCTAGCAGCTCTCCGTCCACTCCGTCAAAAAGCCTAGAAGGGATTAAATAATGAAATACCTTATCTCTCTTTTGGTTTTGATTCCGGCATTGGCTTGGTCTGCTCCCCAAAAGGCTGTTCAGCGCAGAACTGCGCCCCCGAAAGCTTCACCCAAAAAAGCGGCGTCCTTTAACGGCTTCCGAGTGGTGGTTGTCTTTGGTCAGCAGAAATCTCATTTTACGGTATGGCAAGATCAACGCGGAAAATTCTATGCGGTGACCAAAGGTGGTTCACCCACCATCGGCACCATGACTGATATGAATTTTTCATTCCTCAGCACACAGACTCGCGAGATCGCCTCTTTAAAGGGCTCAAACGTGCAAACCTGCCCCCGCGCGAATATTCAGCTGTATCAAGGAAATCGCTATGTCCAGGGCACCTGCATTGGTCTAAAAAACCAAACAGCCGCCCGCATGACCCAACTTGCGAATGCTCTGGCGACGCTACAATAGCTCGACACCTCTGCGTTCGTTGATTTTTGCCGTCTACTGACGCTGCGGCTCTTGCTTAAGAACCTGTATAAAACCAATGCCAGGGTTCATAGATGATTCCGTGAGGATTATCTTTAGGATAGCTCATTCGAAAATTGAATCTAGAAGCATTTTTCTGAAGCCATTTAAAGGATTCACTTAGTTCAAACGCTTCTTCCAGCGAAGGTTTGCCTGGCTCGTGAATATCAATCGCTCTGCCGGAATGATGCTCACTGAATCCTGGAATTGCCACGTGGGTCAGAATGTTTTCCAGTTCTCTGCCCTCTTTTAAACGCTGCTCAATTAAATTTTTTTGATAAACATAAGAACGAAATCCAGAGAATGGCAAAAGCTCGATGCCTTCAAGCGCCGCTGCATTTTTCATCTCAAGCCAAGCCTTGGCTGCCGAATGAATTAGAATAAAGGGCCTTCCCCCACAATCAACATCGACAACTTGGAGCTTTTCCAATGGCGGTTGCAAATGCATACGAAGCTTATTTGTGAGCAGATGCGTTTCATTAATTCCAAGCGCATCGTGAATTACTTTTAAAATCTGATCCATCTAAAAAGCATACTGCTATTTTCCGTTCCGTCCTAGTCCTAGTCCTAATCAATACAGGAACTCGATTCGCTTTCCTGACTGCTAAAGAATCTGTTTCAGTTTTACTTCCGCCTAACCAAGTCCCCCTTTTGCACTCTTCTATTGGAAAAGGGGTATGGGTCAATTCACGGCGGAATTCTTCGTCGTTCTTCCGGGGGCCGCGGGGCCAGACCGATTTCACACAAAGATCCCATGCATTTGGTTTTCAAGGTCAATAAAACCGCTGTGAAAGGTGGACTGCGCAGTTCGCGGAGTTTTTCACTGATGAATCTTCTATTAAAA
This sequence comes from Bdellovibrio sp. KM01, assembly GCF_013752535.1. NCBI lineage: Bacteria > Pseudomonadati > Bdellovibrionota > Bdellovibrionia > Bdellovibrionales > Pseudobdellovibrionaceae > Bdellovibrio > Bdellovibrio sp. KM01. Next base: position 661,908 of record NZ_CP058348.1, on the reverse strand, counting down.
CGATATTCAGTAAAATTCTATGTGAAGGTGGAACAGTTTTCAGTGCAGACGGATCACGTTCATATGTTAGTGTGCGGCTAAAATACGACGTCGGAAGCTGTCATTTTCCTGCGAATGACTAGAACATGTGCTTCCCATGTCGAATCGTTTCTTAAGAAGTGGTGAAGGCCTGATTGGCGCTCGAACATGATGGAATCGCCCTGTTCTACCAAGATCTCTTCATTCCCTTCGACCGCTTTCAAGGTGCCGTTAAGAACATAAATAATTTCGTTGGTGTCGGTATGATAATGTGGCGCCGAGGAGCGCGAATTGGGACGGATGATTTCGTGGGACAGAAAGATGTCATCCGAGTGCAAAGCATCCGAAATCACGTTCGATAAAGAATAGTCTTCGCCGGTTTTTTGAGATTTCAATTGCTGGTGTTGTTGCTGGGATCTTCTCTGAAGCTTCATAACGAAAGCCTATGACCGATACCACTACCGGGTCAATATCGGACAGAGGCCTCTCCCGCCCGCCCACTGCCGATGAGAAAGAGGTGCAGCCATCAGGGCCTATTTCAGGAAATAGGTGAACAGAACGAAATAGATCGCTATCGCACCCAAGAAAGAAAAGAAGTACAGATTCCAGTAGCTCCAGCGCTTCCATTTTTTCAGGATCAACCAGACGATGGCGTAAATCAGTGTCGGCAGAACGTAGGCTTTCATCACATCGCCGCTTTGGGCGTGCTCCACGCCTAAGAATCTTTTTCCGGTGTAGTGACTGTATAAGGCAATCAAATTAAAGGGATTAAAAATAACAAGAACAAATGTCCAAATAAGCTCACGCACTAAAATCTGACGTTCTGTTTGCATGGAATCAGTCTACTCTAGGACGTTTCGGACCAGCAACTTTAACTCCGATATAAGAGGAAATCATGACTCCAATCCCGTACATAGTCGCGGTCGAATCAAAGGCATCAATCACACTCCAAAAGAACATGAATCCGCAATAACAGCTCGCAAAAAAAGCTGACGACATGATCCAAATCTCAAAACTCCCCGGTCGGTTACGTGCTGGCATATTCTGAGGATATATCAAATTTAGTATACTTTAAAACATCAAACTGTTTACGCAGGACTTACATCCCATTCCCTAGATTCCATTTTCACTTTGATTGGGAGAAACAGATGGCAGACGAAAAATATCTGCGAGCACCAGGGAAAGAATAAATCCCGCCACATAGATTGCAGAGATAAGACTTGAATCAGTCGCGGACTGATAAACAAAAAGTCCCAAAAAAATAAATGATAGCAAAGAAAAAATACGAACCAAAAGTCGCTTGCGACGGTTTTGTTTGGCACTGGCAGGAAGAAGTGGATGAGGAGGTGGTACGATATACATTTCTTAAGTATACCGCGGAATCGATTCTTCTAAAACACCAAATAGTTTATGAGAACTATTTACTGATCGCTTTCAAAAGAGCGCATGGATTCTTAACAGTTTTTAATGCAGCTTTGTAAGCTTCTGGTTTTAGATCCATTAGATTCTTATCTAAAACTATTTTAAGTGGCTCCACCTGTTTCTCGATTTCCGGAGCAACCTTAACAGATGTGATAAAGCTATCATACACTTCGCAGGTTACTCGATTCGAACAGTTGTGAATCGCTTTACTTAACAAGGCGATATCAGATTTTCCGACGGTTTGTTTGCTCCAGCTTTTTTTCGCGTTGTCTTTCGCGTGCTGCAGCTTCTCTTCCAAGCCTTCAGTTTTTATGTTGCATTTTTTTATCGCGGGATTGCCAGAATCGTTTATAGCCACTCGAGCAGCGATAACAATTTGCTTAAGGCTGTCCAGTTCATTCAAAGGCATTTTAGCTAGAGCTGTTTGAGATAGAACGAATGTATTTATGAAGATCAAAAATGCTTTCAAGCTGTAACTCCGTTTACAACTTTATTGTCTCTGATAACCCCAGGGCTCACAAAATAAAAACTGGACAGGAATTTAAAAAATATAAATGCCTGTCCAGAACTTGTACAAAAAACCGAAAACTACATTAGCTTTCTAAGAACGTAGTGCAAGATACCGCCGTTTTTCAAGTATTCCAATTCCACAGCTGTATCGACACGGGACTTCACTTTCACCTCTTCAGTTTTACCGTTTGAGCGAGTGATTCGCACCGTAATATCCTGTTGAGGTTTCATGGTTTCAATACCCACAATATCCAAAACTTCAGAGCCATCCAGTTGCAATGTTTTTCGATCCATTCCCGGATGGAATTGTAAAGGCAAGACACCCATGCCCACCAAGTTGGATCTGTGGATACGTTCGAAACTTTCAGCAATCACCACGCGAATACCCAAAAGCGTCGTTCCTTTGGCTGCCCAGTCACGCGAAGATCCTGTTCCGTACTCTTTACCAGCCACAACCACCAATGGAGTTTTGTCAGCTTGATATTTTACGGCAGCATCAAAGATCGACATCTGCTCGCCTGACGGAACGTATTTGGTCATTCCGCCTTCCACACCCTGAAGCATTTCATTTTTGATGCGGATGTTGGCAAATGTTCCGCGCACCATCACTTCATCATTTCCACGACGCGAACCATAGGAATTGAAATCCACCGGTTGCACACCTTTGCTGATCAGATACTTTCCGGCCGGAGAATCTTTTTTAAAGCTTCCTGCTGGAGAGATATGATCTGTTGTGATGGAATCCCCAAGGATCGCCAGAACTCTTGCGCCCTTAACGTCAGATAATTTCTCTGGCGTTTTCTTCATGCCGGCAAAGTACGGAGGGTTTTTGATATAAGTACTTTCATCCCACGCATATGTTTGCGATGGCACTGTCTGGATTTTTTGCCAGTCTTCAGTTCCCGCGAACACATTGCCGTAACGGTTTTTAAACATTTTCGTTTCAACCGTTTGATTGACGATATCGTAGACTTCTTTATTGGTTGGCCAGATATCTTTCAAGAACACCGGCTTCCCTTGAGTGTCTTCACCAATTGGATCTTTCATAACATCCAATTGCATCGTTCCCGCCAAAGCATACGCCACGACCAGCATCGGAGATGCCAGATAGTTTGCTTTCACATGAGGATTGATACGACCCTCGAAATTACGATTCCCTGAAAGCACCGAAGCCACAACCAGATTACCTTTTTCCACCGCATGCGCGATGTGTTCTGGAAGTGGACCTGAGTTACCGATACAAGTCGTGCAACCATAGCCAACAAGGTTAAAGCCCAAATGATCCAGATACTTTTGCAATCCAGAATTCTCAAGATAGTCAGTCACGACTTGGGAACCTGGAGCCAAAGAAGTTTTCACCCAAGGTTTAACTTTCAAGCCTTTTTCGGCAGCTTTCTTCGCAACCAGGCCCGCCCCCATCATAACAGATGGATTGGAAGTATTCGTACAGCTGGTGATTGCAGCAATAACCACGTCCCCGTGACCTAATTTATAATTCTGGCCTTCAACGTCGGCCGCGAATTTGTCTTTCGAGGATTTATCAGCTGCGACACTGAAACCGGAAGTCAGCTGTGCACTGAAATCACTGGCCGCTTTATCCAGCAACACGCGATCTTGAGGACGCTTAGGCCCCGCCAACGAAGGCACCACTTCGGACATATTTAACTTCAAAGTATCGTGGAAGAAGAAATGCTCGTCGTCACTTGTACGCCACATTCCTGTTTCTTTGGCATAAGCTTCCACCAAAGCGATCGTTTCATCGTCACGACCCGAAATTCGCAAGTACTTCATCGTCTCTTCGTCGATGGGGAAGAAACCACAAGTCGCACCATATTCGGGCGCCATATTCGCGATCGTCGCACGGTCTGCCAATGACAGACCTTCCAAGCCTGGGCCATAGAATTCAACAAACTTACCGACAACGCCTTTTTTACGAAGCATTTGAGTGACCGTTAGAACCAGGTCCGTTGCGGTCGTGCCCTCTTTTAGTTTTCCTTCCAAACGGAAACCAATCACTTCAGGAATCAACATACTTAAAGGCTGCCCCAGCATCACGGCTTCGGCCTCGATACCACCAACACCCCAACCCAGAGCTGCCAAACCATTTACCATCGTCGTATGGGAATCAGTTCCCACCAGCGTATCGGGGAAAGCGTATTCGCCATGTTGGCCTTTTGCATTCCAGATCGTCTTACCCAAGTATTCCAGATTCACCTGATGGCAAATACCTGTCCCTGGAGGAACCACACGGAAGTTTTGGAAAGCACGCTGACCCCACTTCAAGAACACATAGCGTTCGTGATTGCGCTGAAATTCCATGTTCACGTTTTCTTGAAAGCTCGAAGGCGTCCCAAAGGAATCGACCATCACTGAGTGGTCAATCACCAGATCCACTGGAACCAGGGGATTGATTTTCGTCGGATCACCACCCAAAGATTTCATCGCATCACGCATCGCTGCCAAGTCCACCACGGCAGGAACACCAGTGAAGTCTTGCATTAATACACGCGCCGGGAAAAATGAAATTTCTCGCGACAAAGATTCTTTGTTAAGGCTAAGAAGTGAATCGATATCTTCTTTCGTGACATGCACACCGTCTTCGTGACGCAGAAGATTTTCCAAAAGAACTCGCAGCGAGTTCGGCAGGCGTTTTAGATTCGGGTGCGAAATCTTTTTCAGATTGAAGATCGTGTATTCTTTCGCACCGACTTTAAGTTTGTCTTTAGTTTTGAAGCTGTCTTTTGACTGTACCAACATGAGGGGATCCTCCCTCTCAATTCCACTCCTCGCGCAGAATTTTATCAAGCCAAAAGGCGCCTATCTGGGTTTTCACATCGGTTAATTTACCCTGCTGAATAAGCAACATCAGATCCTTGGGAGCAACTTCCACCACTTCCAAAAATTCACCATGATCCAGACGTTGCTCAGTCTTGCTAAGGTCCTTTGCCAAATACAGATCGATCTGCTCGTTAGAATACCCAATGACTGGATGAATCGGTGTTAAAAATTTCCACTCGTTTGCAGAATATCCAGTTTCTTCGATAAGTTCGCGCTTGGCAGTGACTAAACTGTCCTCGCCCTTATCGCGTTTGCCCGCAGGGAACTCCAACATCACCTGCTTCACAGCATGGCGATATTGATGAACCATAATCACGTTCCCATTCGGCAACATTGGAATCATCATGGCCGCGCCGGGATGAATAATGTACTCGCGATGATAAATCTTCCCATCGGGAGCCTGCACTTGGTCCTGCTCAACTTTTAAAAATCGGCCCTGGAATATACGTTTCGATGAGAGAGTTTTTTCTTCGAGATGCTTCATGGCTTAAGGATCTCACGCCCGACTTTAGTCAGTCACGGGCTTTATCGAAAATAAAAAGGCCTCCGTGGTGGAGGCCTTTGCTGGAAACTATTTTTTCACTTCGCTCTTTACTGGAGCATCACACGGCATTTTAGGATCCTCTAGCGAACAAACGAAATTCGTTTGTCCTTCGTATCCCTTGACCGTGCCGATCCATTTCCCTTGCGCATCTTTGTCCAAAACCATGTATCCATGATTGGAAGGAAGCACCGTGAAGCCCGCAGGAATAAGCCTGCGAGTCGCAGCATCGTAATAATCAAGAGCTGTTCCGCCCTCTCCCATGACAACATGAACAGGATGATTTCCTGTTGAAATCTGCGTGTTATGAATGTGACCCGCAAAAACAAATTTCACCTTTTTAGGTAAAGGCATTTCTTTTGTCAGAGTTTGCATGTTCAAATTCACCGGTAAAACAGCTGCAGGTCCATTCCAATTCGGAGCCAAGCCCCAGATCGGACGATGCACCATCAACCACACTTCAGTTTCAGGACGAGAATTGATCGTGTTCACCATCTTACGATAGTGCGCACGCCATACTGCCATCTCAGGACTTTTCGGATCCAATTTCTGATCTGACAAAGTGGCGTTATCAAAATTCACCATCAACATATTCCCGAAACTTGTGTAACGAGTTTCTTGGAATTGAGGACAGGAATTTTCACCCAGCGGAGTTAACAGTTTACTGAAACCTTCGTGAGCACGCTGACAATCTTCGTGATTTCCGCGAATAAAGACAAAAGGTTTTGCTTGCAACAAAGATGTCGCTGGAGCGATGAAATCAGCCTCCCATGCGCGATATCCGTAACCCAAAGTATCCTTGAAGGGAGCACACTTTACAGGATCATTGCAGGTTTCACGGTAGTGATAGTCACCCACGTGAACGATCAGATCTGCATTTTCTTTGTCGATCGCTTTCACGATACGAGCAAAGGGCCATTCGTTCGGGTTGTTGCAATCCTGGAAATAGTTTCCTTTCAGTCGACAACCTGTATCACCAAAGATGATGATACGTTTTGGCGATTCAGGAATTGAAATCTGACGTTCACCCACGATAACTGTTTTTGTTCCTTCAGGAAGATTCGCTTCACACACGGTTGTTGAGTCGAATTTCGCCTCCTGCATAGGCAAGACGTCAACTTCGCCAGGAGCTTTTGCAAACTGCACCGTTGGACATTTACCGTCTTTCGGCGCAACCGTTCTTACAAATGAATTTTTGGAATCAGCTAAGCCCACGTAGGTCAGGTTTTCCGCTTTGTCAGAGGGCTTATGTGCACAAGCCGCAAGAAATACCAACAAGACTAAAGCAGAAGATTTACTCAAGCGCATTCTTAAGTCCCTTCAACTTTGCTTTTCGCTTTTTGTTGTTTCAACTCAAGCTCACACATTTTTACTTTTGTTTCGTATTCGTCCTGACGTTTTAGCAAAACTTCTTTGTAGCCCTTAAAACGATCGATACGATCACGCAATCCTTCTTCGGTCACACCCACGATGTCTTTTTTATTTTCTACACCGATTTTAGAAAAGTCTTCTTCAGAGGTCACATAAGTGCGAGTTTCTGTCCAACGCATTTTTCCGTCACCAGCGTTATCTGTATCACCCAACTGCAAGCGGCAATCACGAAGCACACCATATAAGCCACGGTTGTCCAGGTAACGAGAGCCGCCAAATACGCGAGCTTCAAGATCGTAAACTTCATTTTCCAAAGTGCGCAGTTGTTCATTCATTGCGACTTTACGTTGATAAACCATATCGCCATCTTTAATACCGATATTTCCGCTGCCCACGGGAGCAGGGTTTTCAAGTTTCGTATCGATTTTTTCAGCTTTATTACGATTGGTAGAACAAGCCGCGAAAGACAAAGATAGAACTGCGATCATTAGGTAGCGCATAGGATTTTCCTCCATCAGAAGGAAACTTTAAAAGCGAACCGAACTCGGGTCAATCACGGGACCTAGGAAATCGTGACCCAGTCGCAAATGCCATCTTTAATACGGAACACTTTGATGTGTTCTTCGAACCACGAACCTAAATTCACAGAGCGGACATTTCGGCCATGAGTCTCGACCATAGAGTCATCAAACACATGCATATGGCCCGAGATAATGACATCAAAAGGTCCCTCGTCGTAAGCACGGTGAGTATGATTACGGATCATCGTCACCAGTTGCTCTTCATTACGGTGGCGATAATGACCACTGCGTTCACGGCTTCTTTTACTCGCACGGTTGCCGATGTAATCCCAGAAACGTCCAGGGAAAACGTCTTTCAATGGCTTAACCCACGGATTGCGAATGATGGCGCGATATTTCAAGTATTTGATGTCATTTAGATTGATTAGATCTCCGTGCTCAACTCGCACATTTAGACCATCAATTTCGTAGTATTGAGCTTCGACAAAAACTTCGACGCCCAATTTTTTCTGAAAGTATCCTTCGACGTGAACATCGTGATTACCTTCAATATAGGTGATGCGTGCACCAGCCTCTCTCAATTCTTTCAGCGCATCCATCAAAGGTTGGAACTTGCGCCCAAAGAACTCAGAGCCACCGATCCAAAGATCGAAAATATCCCCCAACATGAAAAGATGAACTTTCGCAGGATCACCCTGTCGCAAAGAACGCAAAAAGCGCAACAGGATTTGCCCGTTGCGCTCTTCTGCGGATTTCAAGTGAATGTCGGATATAAACCAGGCTTCCACTAGTCTTGTTTCAAATCAAAACCTTGTTTCTTGCGGATAAATGCAGGTACTTCCAGGTTTTGAGAAGAGAATGGAGAGCTCAACACTTCACGTGCCATGCGACGAGCTTCTTCCAATGATTGTTGTTCATGGTCTACGTTCATAGACAACTGTTCTGGATTTGCATGACGGTTTTTAAGGTCTTGGCTTTCTTTGAAAGCGCGAGCCTTAGCCAACAACAAATCACGAGGAGAAACACCTTCAACTTGTGGTTGAATTGGTGTTGCCATCTCTGGAGCAGGTTGTGCCTGAACCGGAGCTTGCTGCATAACTTGCGGCTGAGCTTGTGGAGGCACTTGTGCTGCCACTGACTGCGCTGCTTGTTGTGCAACTTGCGGAGTTACTTGAGCTACCGGTGGAACTGTTACAGTTTCAGTTACCGGTTGCTGGGGTAACCCCGGAGTGACCGGAACTTCCACTTGCTGCTGGTAAGTGTAGTTCATCACTTGGGACTGCACTGCCGCGATAGGCGGAAGTTCAACTGGTGTAGCTTGTTGAGGCATCACCGGCATAGTTGGCATTGTCGGCATAACAGGCATTTGATTCATGTTAGGCATTTGTGGCATCTGGAACTGAGGCATTTGCGGCATGTTAGGCATTTGTGGCATTTGCATACCCATGCCCATGTTGTTCATACCAAATTGTGCCGTTTGTTGGTTCAAGAAGTTTTGCATTTGGTTTACTTGAGCCATGTCGTTCACAAGTTTCACTTCGTGAGAATCGAAACCAGTTGCGATCACAGTCACACGTACTTCTTCACCCATTGTTTCATCGATAACTGCACCGAAGATGATTTCTGCGTCTTCATGAGCTGCTTCAGTGATCAAAGTCGTCGCTTCGTTCACTTCGTACAATGAAAGTTCAGAACCACCAGTGATGTTAACGATGATGCCAGTTGCGCCATCAATTTTAACATTTTCAAGAAGTGGAGAAGAGATCGCTGCAGTTGCGGCTTCTACTGCGCGGTTTTCACCTTTAGCAGAACCAGTACCCATGATCGCGATACCTTTAGAAGACATAACGGTGCGGATATCGGCGAAGTCCAAGTTGATCAAACCACGGATGTTGATCAAATCAGAGATACCTTTAACCGCTTGCAAAAGCACTTCGTCAGCTTTTTTGAAAGTATCCAAAAGAGGAGTTTTTTCAGCTGCGATAGTCAAAAGTTTTTGGTTCGGGATAACGATCAATGTATCAACATTGTCTTTTAGTTCCTGAAGACCAGAGTCTGCGTGCTTACCGCGTTTTTTACCTTCGAACAAGAATGGCTTAGTCACAACACCGATAGTTAGAGCACCCAATTCGCGAGCGATTTTCGCTACGATAGGAGCACCACCCGTACCCGTACCACCACCCATACCAGCAGTTACGAATACCATGTCAGAACCTTCCAATTTTTCTACGATTTCATTGTAAGATTCGATCGCAGCACGACGACCAACATCTGGATTTGCGCCAGCGCCCAAACCTTTTGTCAAATCGATACCCAATTGAATTTTGTTAGATGCTTTGTGTGAGTTCAAAGCTTGGATATCTGTGTTTGCCACGATGAATTCAACGCCGCCCATTTCAGACGCGATCATTGTAGAAACAGCGTTGCTACCGCCACCGCCGACACCTACAACTTTGATATTCGCACCGATATTGATATTTTCTTCTAATTCAAACATGTTGTCCCTCCCGACGATGCTTAAAAGATCCAGAGGCCTCCAGCCTCCACCGAGTAAATTTAAAAACTAAAATACTTTTTCAAACATTTCCTTAAGACGCTTCGTCAAGCCGTTGATCGACTCTCCGATATTGATCTCAAGTTCCTGCGTATGCTGGCTCATCAACAAATCTTTACGTTGTGACAAACCATACTGTAACAATCCAACTGCTGCCGAGAATTCACCAGACTTCACAACATCAGTCAGACCTCCGATTTCCAAAGGTGCCCCTCTGCGAACCGGAATATCAAAAATAAACTCACCCATTTCAATCAGGCCATCCAACTGACTGGCACCGCCAGTCAGAACGATACCGGACCCCAACATTGGCATCACACCGCTCATACGAATATCGTTAGCGATCAGATTCAATGTTTCTTCTGCACGGGCTTCGATCACATCCGCAAGATCCTTACGAGGGATCACGCGAGATTTACGACCTCCAACGCCTTCTACTTCAATCGTTTCGTTGTCGTTCACCATGGATGCCATAGCGCAGCCGTATTTTTTCTTCAAAACTTCCGCCGCGAACTGAGGAGTTCTAAGTCCTACAGCGACGTCATGAGTGAAGTGTGAACCACCCACTGGAATGATAGAAGAGTGCGCTACGCTGCCGTTAACGAAGTACAAGTTATTACAAGTACCGCCGCCCATATCGACAACAACTACGCCCAGATTTTTTTCGTCATTAGAAATAACCGCTGTTGCAGAAGCCAGTTGACTCAAAACCAAACCAGCGATTTTCAATCCTGCTTTCTCAACACATTTAACAGTGTTTTGAATTGCGGATTGGCTGCCTGTTACGATGTGAACATTCGCTTCCAAACGGATACCTGACATGCCCACTGGATCAGTGATGCCGTCTTGGCCGTCGACTTTAAATTCTCTTGGAAGGATGTGCAAAACAGTACGGTCTGTTGGAACAGCTACGGCTTTCGCCGCTTCGATCACGCGATCAATTTCTGAAGGTGTTACTTCACGATTTTTGATTGCGACCATACCTTTGGAATCAAATGAAGAGATATGAGTGCCGGAAACGCCAACCCAAACTTCGCCGACGCTGTAACCAGACATCAACTCTGCTTCTTCTTTAGCTTTTTTAATTGAATCAGTTGTCGCCTCAATATTAACGACAACACCCTGGCGGATGCCTGTATTAGGAGCAGTGCCTACTCCCGCGACTTCGATTTTCCCTTCGGGATTGACGGTTCCGATAACGAAACATACTTTGGTCGAACCAATATCCAAACCAGCCAATACCGGAGCTTTCGGTTTTGATGTACTCATCCCTAAGTCCTCGTATATGACACCCTATTTGGGCGTCTTTGTTTGAGAGACCGACGAATAAAATCATTTTATTCGATTTGAGCCGAACCTGAGCTCGACTTTAGATGGTCTTCCAGACTTAAGCTTAGGGATCCTTACGCAACCTGACAAGGACTTTCTTCGACAGATCCGCGTCTATGACGCGAGCGTCAAACTGCTTGGTTTCGAGGTAATCTACGACGCGAGAAACGCGCGCTGCCTTTAGTGCCACTTGCTCTTCACCGATTTTCACTTGCGTGCCGGATTTGATCAAGGTCATCCAAAAACCTTCTTTATTATCATAACGAACTTCAGAAATTGTTCTTCTGCTGAACGATCCTTGAGCAGGAATTTGCTCGATCACATCAACTGCTTTTTTTCGAAGTTCCTTTTTCTTGGCGAAAGCATCGCCATCCAAAATCGCAACATCGGGAGCTTGTTTGGCTTCGATGGCATCCAAGAACTCACCGTTCTTGATGATCGGCACAAGCTTACCACCTTTTGCCATATACAGGAGCTTCACTTCATAAGGACGAACGCGCAAAGAAAGCGTTGCTGGCCAAGAACGGGAAATTTGTGTGTTTTCAATCCACTCTTGTTTTTTCAATTCAGTGGAGACGGTTTTTAACTTGATATTCCAAAGAGATTCGCCTTTGTATTTCGCAAGCAACTCTTCCAACGCATCAACATTAGGTTTTAAAAACTGCTCTTGCCCTTGCGGAGGATTCTCCAAAACGACTTCCACTTTTTCAATATTGAAAAAGCCATGCTCATTCAAATAGTAGAACGTTCCCACCAAAGCCGCTGGTATAACAATGAATCCCAAAAATAATTTCAGTACCAACTTCTTCACGAGAACTCTCCAAACGAATGGCTTTCTGAAATCAGATTAACAACTTTCACTCGACCTTGTTACCACTCTAAGGACCCACAAATATAAACACGACCAAAGAAGAGGTCCTCAAATTCGCCCCGAAAAACTTCAAAATCCAACCGAAGGGGAGAGAAAGCCTCACAAACTCGACCAAGGTTTTGCTTTTAAATTTTGTTAATAATTAAGCGAACTTCTCTCCATATAGTGAATGACTCCATCGCCGATATTACAAACATGAAATTCGGATCAAAGATCATTATCAATATCGCCGCATCTAGCTTGGTTTGCTCACTCGCAGCCGTAGCTATTTCATCTTCTAAAATTCACAACCAAGGCCAAGATCAGCTCGTGGAAAAATCCCGCGCGATTCTATCACGCCTGGAAGCCATCCGCGGCTATGTCGCCACCCAAGGCGGACTAGACGAAGACATCAAACATGCAGTCGTAACTCATCCAGATGGAAAACTTCCAGAAGAAGTGCAACAACGCATTCTACACAAAGTGCCAATCTTTGCTTCCATCAAAGTTGGATTCGAAAACGCTGACAAAGATTTCTATACTTTCCGCGTGTTCGCAGAAAATCCACGTCGCAAAGAAAACACGCCGACTGCTTCCGAAATAGAAATCCTGAAACGCTTTGAATCCAATAGCGAGCTGAAAGAATACGTAGAAAACAAAGATGGCGCGATCACAGTCTATCGCCCCGTGCGCTTGTCCGAACAACAAGGCTGCCTACTTTGTCACGGTCATCCGTCAACGTCTCCTTGGGGCAATGGCAAGGACATTCTGGGTTTCCCGATGGAAGACTGGAAAGACGGGAAACTTCATGGCATCTTTGCCGTGAAGTCATCAACAGACCAGGTCGCCGCTGCCGCTAACAACGCATCGATCTCTATCTTGTGGTGGACATCATTAATTTCGGCATTGATCTTAGTTGTGTCATATCTATTGATTCGAAAACCTTTAAGCCGCCTGGTTGAGTCTATTTCAAAACTCAATGAAGCTGGCGCGCAGGTCTCCACTTCCAGCAACGAGATTCTGGCTTCCAGCCAAACAGTAACACAGTCATCGGTGAAAGCAGCTGCTTCGATCGAGGAAACATCTGCATCCACAGAAGAGATCTCCAGCATGGTGAAGCGCAATAGCGAACACGCCAGCGAAGCCAAGAATCTAGCTTTCCAAGCTTCTCAAAAAGCTCACACCGGCGAGCAAGAAGTACGTAAGCTGACTTCATCCATGGAAGACATCTCAGCCAGTTCGAAAAAGATCGAAGAGATTATCACCGTGATCGACGACATCGCCTTCCAAACAAACCTACTCGCACTGAATGCTTCCGTTGAGGCCGCTCGCGCCGGCGAACACGGCAAAGGTTTCGCAGTAGTCGCAGATGCGGTTCGCAGTCTTGCGCAAAGAAGTGCCACATCCGCAAAAGAGATTTCAACTTTGATCAACGAAAGTGCCAAAAAAGTTGAGCACGGCCATGCGGTCGTTCGCGCCAGCGAATCTTCTTTGAAAGAAATCGTAAGCTCGATTGAAAAGCTGTCTAGCTTGAACGTTGAGATCTCAACTGCGAGTGCCGAGCAAGAGTTGGGCATCGCTCAGATCAACCAAGCCTTGACCGACATGGAAAAGATCACGCTTTCCAACAGCAGTTCGGCGCAAGAATGTTCGAATGCCTCACAAGAGCTCAACACTCAAGCCGAAGTCATGAAAAACGTTGTCGATGATTTAACGAAATTGATGGCTGGGTAGTTAAAAACCCCAGGCACCGCCGGCTTGGATATAGAACACTGTTTCTTCTGGGCCGCGGGCTATGTCTGCGCCCATTTGAAATCCTAAAAGTCGCGCCATCATATAGCGGAATCCTGCACCATAGGCTGAGGCGGTGTCAGCACTCTCCATGTTACTAACGGAATCAGTGGCCCTTCCCGCCCCACCAAACACAGACAATTCCCAACGGGGATGAGGATTATATCTTATCTCTCCCTCCATAGATGAAGCGACGTCGCCTTGATATCGCAGCTTTGGAATTCCGCGCAGGTTGATAAATGGTTTCGCATAAAAGGGTGCGTCTCCGTCGATCCATCTTGAAATCCATCTTCCTGCGAATCCCCACTGATCGCTGGCTCGGATAAAACCCTGCAGATCCAACGCTTGGACATGATAATCCAAATCCCCGCCTAAGTTTTCACTGAAAATATAATACCGATACTCTGCCAAAAGTCCCTGTTGCGGCGACATGGTATTGTTGCGGCTGTCATAGCTTACTAAGAGCGAAATTCCGCCATTGCGATTTTCGATGCCTTCGCCTTGCAGAACTGGCGGCAATGCACCGGTTTTAAAATCGACGCTGATATCTGTATAAATATAGCGTCCGCCGACAAAGAAATTACTGTCGTCGATGCGCGCCCGAAGATCGTTGTAAATTCCACCGCCCTTTAAGTTGTATTGAATATGAATATCATCGGCATTGTTGAAGCCCCCCAGACCATAGAAATCCAAATTGGCGGAGGCCGCCATCACAAATCCCAGGTACCGCCAACGATCATGATTCCAGTTGGTGACATAGAATGCTCCACCAACTCTTGTTCCATTATCAGTTCCTGCGGCTAAGACACCCGTCACCGTAGGAGGAATAAATCGTTTATGAGTTTCTGAAGCGCGAGCCTCGCGGGCCCCTTCACTGTCGCTCATGAATAGCAGCGCCACGCCGCCCCCGGTCCCCACTGCAGGTTCCGTGATGATAATGGGGACTGGTAAGAAGCCGCGATGTTTCAACAGCCACTCACTGGCATCAAGGTAATGGTCTCCAGGATCAAAAAATAACGACGAAGTCGATTCCATGGCATTAGCAATATTCAATCCCATGAAAATACCAAGTGCTATAAACAGGTTTTTCATTACCGCAGTTTAGATTGAATTCAATTTGCACAAACGCATTCTGACGATGCTTCTTAACAGTTAAGATTCATGCAAGGTTGCTGTCGCAATTTTAGTAAACGTTGACATAACGTACATTACCATCGCGCCACACTGGATGGCTATTTTTCCATTGCAAAACTGTCGCTAGACATTTTCAAGTAACTTCAATATAGGCATGTCTTTCAAAGCAGAGGAAATGAATCATGACGAAAGCCATTTTGATCTTCGCAATCTCACTTGTCTTCGCATCTTTTTCACACGCCGCCTACAAAGACTCCAATGCCAAACGCATTTGTGACGATCTTTCCAGCAACATCGCCAGCGTTGAATGCAACAGAAATATCGAAGGCGAAGCGATCTCATTGGGAGTCGTTAAACTTTGCAGCCAGTTGAGTTTCGGAACTTATGTCGCCGAATGCTTTAAAGTGGGCGCCGGGAATGACTATACCGATGCAGTTTTAAATTACTGCTCTGCCAAAGCCGAAGAATACGATCGCATCACTTGCTTGAAAACAGCGGCTGGCAATGCCCGCAAACTTCCCAAACCCATCCCTGCTTGCGTTCAGGTTGTAACAACCCAATCCCTGGAAGGACTTCAGGAAAGAACTGAAAATATCTATGACAGTGTCAATGCCGACAATAAAGCCAAAGCCCTGGAGCAACTTGAAGATCTTTACAACCGCATCGAAGATCTTAAGAAAAAGATGAAGAACTAAATTGAAAAGTAAAAGAGGATGATAAAATCATCCTCTTTTTTTTAGTTCTAAGCCTGACCTGGGGGAACAGACTTTTAGTATTTGTTAATAATCGATTTCGTTTCTTTGACCGCTTTCGCAGAGGCTTTCACCAGCGCTATACGGCTGTGAACAGCGCGAAGACTTCCGATCTCTCCTCCGACCACGATCACGCGATCCTGAATGGCCTTAATCGTGTCGATCGTTTTAAATCCGCATAATATAATCGTCGAATGATTGGTATTACTAACCGATTCAATAGTTCCACTTTGATCAGCAGCACGCAGAATAATATCGCCATGATTTCCCGAAAGAGATCTGACTGAATAGGCATCCAATCGAATGACTTCATGATTGTACTTCACGACCAGGTTCGTGGCCGGAGCTGAAAAGGCTTCTTTGCTTTCGCAGGCTTTCACAGCATTCGCGATCTCTACATCAGTAATATCCACCGGATCATCACCGTCTATAACTTCCATTTCTGGATCTGCACTACTTGCTGGATCGGACGGAGAATTCAGCGGCTGTGCTTGGGCCTGCAAGGCCCCATCTTGCACAGAACTTAAAGCCACTTTTGCACAGTTTTGATATCCCAATAAAAGCGTCGGAACACCAACCATTATAAAGATCTGTCTCAAGCGCAAATTCATTCTAACTCCCAGTGATTTATAGAAGTTTTCAAATGCAAGTCCCATACTCATGTAAATCCA
Source organism: Bdellovibrio sp. KM01 (assembly GCF_013752535.1). Taxonomy (NCBI): domain Bacteria; kingdom Pseudomonadati; phylum Bdellovibrionota; class Bdellovibrionia; order Bdellovibrionales; family Pseudobdellovibrionaceae; genus Bdellovibrio; species Bdellovibrio sp. KM01. The sequence goes on along the minus strand of NZ_CP058348.1, from coordinate 645,606 downwards.
TGCTCCATCTGAAATGTATTTGCAAAGAACTGTTTAAAAGGCCTTCATGATGAAAAGTTCAACATCCTAATATTTCCGGAGGTTAATTCTCGTGTCTCATTTCGATCTGAAAGAGATGCTTTCTAAATTCTCTCGAGTAAAAAACAATTTCATCGCCAATATACGGGGGAACATCATGCCTTGGTGACGATGAAACATGCATCAATTTCGTCTCAGTTAGAGAGCGATCATTATCTTCTTGTTGCACGTGCACATTCAGTTTCTGCAATGGAAACTCCTCTGGCACATCTCTGGCAACGCAAGCTCTTTGAATAAACTAGATTGCGGTTAATTTAGCAGCCTCGAAATTCCATGGCCATCGAGGCTTTAAAGTGATCGCAATTTGGCAAGTTTGACTAACAACTTATCAGGAGAAAACGATGAAAAAAATGATCTTAATGTTAACGATGTCTTTGGTGACTGCATCTTTCGCGCAAGCGGCTTACAAAGATGCCAATGCAAAACGTGTTTGCGACAGTCTTTCCAACTCTACTGCAAGCGTAGAGTGCAACAAAGCGATTGATGGTGAATCCATCTCCCTGGGCGTAACAAAAATCTGTAGCCAATTGAGCTTTGGTTCTTATGTGGCTGATTGCTACAAAGCGGGTGCTGGTTCTGATTATTCAGACGCAGTACTGAACTATTGCAGTAACAAAGCTGACGAATATGACCGTGTGACATGCTTGAAAATGGCTGCTGGCAATGCTCCAAGACTTCCAAAACCAGCTCCAGCATGTAAAGAAACTGTTGTGGTAAAAATCCAGGAGACCGTTTCTCTTCAAGCTCTGCAAGGTCTTGAAACCAGAACATCCAATATCTATGAAAGCCTTCGCAGCGGCAGAACCGACAAAGCGTTGGACCAAGTTGTTGATTTGTTCAAACGTATCAATGAACTTCAGGAACAAGTAAAAGAACTAAGAAAATAGTTCTGAAAAATAAAAAAAGCCGGGATCATCCCCGGCTTTTTTTTAGTTTTGGATTTTATCCAGAACATCCAATCCCAGTTTCCAGCCATCGCCAGCTCCCAGGGTAATAAAGACGTCCCCATCTTTTAACATCGATACGATTTTTTGTGACGACTTTTCATCACGCAAGAAATACTGCGCGTGTTCGTGCTTCATTTCCTGGGCAAGCTTTTCAGAGCTGATACCTGGAATTGGAGCTTCACCAGCAGGATAAATATCGGTTAGCAGAATCTGATCGGCTTCCATAAACGCAGTCGTAAAATCGTGCCAGCAGTGCTGAGTCCGAGAGAAACGATGCGGCTGGAAGTACACCACCAAGCGGTTGTTCGGATACTTTTCACGGAAAGCCTGAAGAACGGCACGCACCTCTGTCGGATGGTGGCCATAGTCATCGTAAACTTTAATGCCGCTTTTTTCGCCTTTGAAGTGGAAGCGACGATCAACTCCATCAAAACGTTGCAGACCCGCTGCGCACGTTTCAAATGGAATACCCGCTGCCAAGCCTGCACAGATCGCTGCCACTGCATTCAAAGCATTGTGACGACCTGGAACATTGAGTTTAAACTTACCCACCAAGTGGCGAGTGCCCAGCAGACGATCGCTGCGATACAAAGAATAGTTTCCTTGCTCGCCCACCAAAACCAAATCGTTCTTTTCATCAAAGCCATAGAACAAAATACGTTTAGGGAAGTTTTCGAAAATTTGACGAACGATGGGATCATCACCGCAGGCGATAATTTTTCCATAGAACGGAACTTTCAGGGCGAAGTCATAGAAATTCTTTTGCAGGTTCTCGAAAGTTTTATAGTGATCCAAATGATCAGAATCGATATTCGTGATAATGGCGATTTCAGGCGTCAGCTTGTTAAAGCTGCCGTCTGATTCATCGGCCTCTGCCACCAACCATTCACCTTCACCCAGAAGGGCGGTGGATTTGATCATTTCAAAACGACCACCCACCACGATTGTTGGTTTCATATTGCCTTCAAGGAAGATCGCCGACGTCATCGAAGTCGTCGTTGTTTTCCCGTGTGTGCCCGCGACAGCGATACCGCGTTTCAAACGCATGATCTCTGCCAAGGCTTCTGCACGTGGGATCAAAGGGATCTGACGAGCACGAGCTTCATAAATTTCTGGATTGCCGTATTGAATAGCGGAAGAGTAAACCACAACGTCAGCATTACCGATGTTGGAAGCTGCATGGCCTTTATAAACTTTCACACCCATTTCGCGCAGACGTTCTGTATTCGCATTATCTGCAATGTCAGAACCTGAAACCTTCGCTCCCATGTTGTGCAAAAGTTCCGCGAGCCCACACATACCGATGCCGCCGACACCTACGAAGTGGAATTTGGCGTGTTGTAATTTCATTGCAAGATTTCCTTTGCGATGGTTGTTGCTGCCTGGGGAACATAAAGATCTTTTATATTCCTAACCATTTGCTCGCGCAAAGCTTTATCTTGGCGAAGAGATTGTACTTCTGAAATCAATCTTTCAGGCGTTAAATCTTTCTGCAAAATCATGCGACCCGCATTTCGGGCGACAAGGCTCTCTGCATTTTTTTGCTGATGATCATCCGCAGCTCCTGGTAATGGCACAATAATAGGAATTATACCAAATGCTGCCGCCTCCGCAATGGAACTGGCCCCACCACGGCTAACAATAATATCTGCCCACTGATAATATTTTGGCATATCGAAGATATACTCATGATAATCCACATTGGCGCCAGAATTTTGATATTTGACAGAAACCAAAGGGAAATCCGCACTACCCAATTGATGAACGACAGATAAATCCTTCGTCCAATCTCCCCCGCCAATGATCGCGTCACTTAAGCAGGTATTGATAACTCGAGACCCCTGGCTGCCGCCGAATGCCAAAAGATGAAACTTCTCATCTTTGTGTGCGGTATGAATGGCTTTTTCGATTTCTTCTCGAACCGGCATTCCCGCCTGAATCACCTCTTTGTTTTTCAAAAATTTTCGGGACTCTTCAAACACCACGAAACATTTATCAACAAAGCGAGACAAGAAACGATTCGCCATTCCTGGCATCACGTTGGGCTCCCACACCGCTGTATTAAAGCCGACGATACTCGCCGCAAGCACGAAAGGCCCTGAAGCATAACCGCCCACGCCGATCACATAGAGAGGCTTTAGCTGCATCAACAAACGGAAAGACTGCCACAAGCCTAAAGGCATGCGCAGAACCGTCTTCAACTTTTTAATGGGACTTTTCACATTCAACTGACCAGATTCGATCAAGTGCAAAGGAAAACCTTCACGGGGAATAATTTTTGATTCCATACCGCGCGCAGTTCCAACGAAGTGAACATCCACGGAAGGATCCAACTTCTGAATAGCGCGCGCAATAGCGATCCCGGGATAGATGTGGCCACCTGTGCCACCCCCAGCGATCACAACAGTTCTTTTAGTCATGTGCTTTCACTTTCGATGCGTTCCAACGAGATGTGCCGAAACGTTTAGAGAATTTATCCTCTTCGAAGGAATTTTCAATGTTCAAAATCAATCCGAACATAAAACACAAAGCGACAAGGGAACTGCCACCGTAGCTTAAGAAAGGCAGCGTCAAACCTTTCGTTGGCAAAAGTCCCATCACCACACCGGCGTTGATGAAAACACTTAAACCAAAAGTCATTGAAAGCCCCAAAGCCAATGCTCTTTTGAAAGGCTCTTCAGCTTTGATCGCAATTTGAATTCCGCGGAAAACCACAAAACCATAAAGAGCCATGATGGCAACGAAACCAACAAAGCCCATTTCCTCGCCCAGTACTGCCAAAGTGAAGTCGGTGTGAGCTTCCGGCAAGAAGAACAACTTCCCTTGACCTTGCCCCAAACCGGCACCCGTCAAACCACCCGAATGGAAGCTCAACATACTTTGAATCACTTGAAAGCCCTTTTGTGCAGGATCAGACCAAGGATCCAAGAACGCCAACACACGGGCACGACGGTAAGGAACCAACATCACCAGAAAGTAAAATGCCGGCAACATCACGGCCATGGATGCCACGATGTATTTCCACTGCAAACCAAAAGCAAAAAGCAAACTCACCGCAACCATCAGGATAATCGCAAAGCTTCCGAAGTCAGGCTGACGAAGCAAAAGGAACAAAGGAACGATCAAAGCCAGCGCCAACCACCACCACTTCACATGGCCCAAAATATTATCGCGGCGACACAGCAGACTTGCGAACCAAACTGAAAAAGCGATTTTTAAAAGCTCTGCTGGTTCAAAGCGGATACCGAATGGCAATTGAATCCAACGAATGGCTCCGCCCACACGCACACCCAAACCAGGAACGAATGTCGCAAGGACTCCGATGGCAGCGGCGAACCACAACATCCATCCGTGCTTTTCAATAATTCTGAAAGGGATATGAACCGTGCCGACTAAAACGCAGGCCGCGATAAGTGCAAAAAGTAATTGGCGTTTGAAAAAGAAAAGACCGTCTCCATAAGATTCGATCGCGAAGATAAAACTGGAAGAGTAAACTTGCACCAGGCCAATGCCTAAAAGTGTGATGATTGCCAGAAACAAGCTGCTTGATAAATATCTAAACATGATGGACTCCCAAAGGCGCAAAGGAAGACTCACTTCCCGCCTTTATTTTAATCAGAAGTCCATTTGTACGTCTAGGATTGGTGCCAAGACTGGACCCTGTCAAAGCAGGGCCCATCGGCAATTACATCGGTGCTTCGATCACTTCTGCACCAGAGTCATTTTTCTTCTCTGTTTTCACGTCAGTGCTAGTTGTCGTCGTTGAAGAACGCTTGTTCACGATCGTTTGTGCGCGGCCCGACATAGAGCAGCAGTACACAATGCCGTTTTCGTTCGAAGCTGTTTTGTAGTTAGTGATAGAGAAGGCGCGTGAGGAATCACAGCGTTTTGCCATTTCCATGCTGAGTTCAACCTCAACGTCAGGAAAGACTTCGCCGCTAACGAAATTACAGTACATACCTGTGTTCGCAGCCAATTTATCACGTTGTTCCTGGCGTGCCTTAAATGTCCCAGATGCGCAGGCAGACAACAAGAAGAGTGAAGACAAAGAAACAACGAGAAGACGAATCACAAAGCCCTCCTAGCTTTATCAAAGAAAAGGCCCTCATCCAATGAGAGCCTTTGTGTTTTGTCATTCTGTAGACAAACAACTCAGTGAAATTTTCTCACGATCTCTTTAAAGTATTCACCACGCTCTTCAAAACTGTCAAACATGTCAAAACTTGAGCAGCCTGGAGAAAGCAGAACAATGTCCCCGATTCTGGACTTTTGGTAAGCGATCAAAACCGCCTCCTCAAACGTACCGATCAGGAAGGTCTCAGAGAAGTCACCAAGGTCGCGATTAATACGTTCTTTCGCTTCCCCGACCAAAATCAGAGTCTTCACTTTGCGTTTTACCGACGTACGAAGAGGTTCATAGTTCAAATTCGTGTCTTTACCACCCGCGATCAAAATCACGTTTTCATCGAAAGTGTCCAAAGCGCGAAGAACTGCGTGAACGTTAGTCGCTTTAGAATCGTTGTAGAACAAGACGCCGCCCACTTTACGAACGTACTCAATACGGTGAGGAAGACCGTTGAATGTCTCGATCACTTTTTGAACCGCTTCACGAGTAGCACCGTGTTCACGAGATGCCAGGATAGCTGCCATCACGTTTTCGATTGAGTGCTTACCGCGCATTTTCATGTTTTTGATATTGAAAGTTTCAATCTCAGGACCTGTGCGCACGCGAATTTCGTCGCCGATATTCACTGCACCACCGATATTCATGATTTGTGGTTCCAAAGCTGGTTTACGAGAGAAGTAGAAAATACGTCCACGTTGAACCGCTGGATCACGCGCCAATTCAACAACGGCGTTGTCGTCTGCATTCAAGATGCTTGTGGTCGCTTGATTTGTGTTTTTGAAAACACGGCGTTTCGCGTTTACGTACTCTTCCATAGAGCGATAACGATCCAAGTGATTTTCAGCCAAGTTCGTAAATACGACGTTACCTGGATTGAAAGTGTCACAGTGTTCAAGCATGAAGCTGGAAACTTCTGCGATCACCACCTGAGCTTTGTCATCAAGGCGAAGGTAATCCACCAACGGCTTTTCATTCGCGCCACCCACCCAAGTTTTAACACCTGATTGAGTCAAGATCGCTTCAGTGATACGCGCTACGGTTGTTTTACCGTTCGTACCAGTAATGCCGATGATTGGTTCTTTGATGAAACCAGCAGAGAACTCGAACTCACCTGTGATCTTGATACCTTGTGATCTTGCGTAATCGAAGATTTTCAAAGTAGAAGGCACGCCTGGAGACAGGATAACCAAATCTTGAGCGATGAAAGTTTTTGGACTGTGACCACCCAATTCATACTTGATTGGAAGATCGCCCAATTGCTCAAGTTGCACAGAAAGTTCCGGTTTGGATTTGTGATCCGTTACCGTCACCTGAGCGCCGTGCTTGGTTAGGAAATGCGCCAAAGACACACCCGTTTTACCAAGACCGACCACCAGGATTCTTTTGTCTTTTAATTCACTAAACTCTTTATACATTCTTCTACCTCAATTTGAGAGTCGCTAGACTTAAAACAGCCAATAAAATCGAAATAATCCAGAAACGAACAATGATCTTCGTTTCGGTCAAACCGCCCAATTCAAAGTGGTGATGAATCGGCGCCATTTTGAAAATACGTTTACCCGTCAGTTTGAAAGAAATCACTTGAGTGATTACCGACAATGCTTCCACCACGAAGACACCGCCCAGGATTACCATCAACAACTCATTTTGAGTGATAACGGCCATCGAACCCAAGAAGCCGCCCAAGGACAAAGAACCCACGTCGCCCATGAAGACCTGTGCGGGATACGCGTTAAACCACAAGAAACCCATTCCCGCAGCAACAATCGTCGCCGCTACCGGAGTTAACTCACCTGCTCCGACCACGTGAGGGATTTGCAGGTAATTCGCGATAGAGTAGTGACCTGTTACATAGGCAAACAAACCCAATGTCGCTGCCGAGATCATCACTGGCACAATCGCCAAGCCGTCCAAACCATCTGTCAGATTTACTGCATTCGCAGTTCCCACGACTACCAAAGCCGCAAACACGATGTAAGCGTAGCCCAGATCGAAACCGAATGATTTTACGAAGGGAATGTAAACTGTTGTGCCCAAATCATGGAAGTGAACCAGATAAGCTACAACCAAGCCAGCGATCAAAAACTCACCCAGTAAACGGATTTTTCCAGAAAGACCTTTGGAGTTCTTTTTGCTTACTTTCAACCAGTCATCCATGTAACCGATCATACCGAAGCCCCAAGTGATAAGCAGAACCGACCAAACCAAGGGGTTTGTCATATCCACCCACAACAAACATGGGATCAAAGTGGAAAGAAGAATCAATCCGCCACCCATGGTCGGAGTGCCGGCCTTCTTTTTATGAGACTGAGGGCCGTCATCACGAATCGATTGACCAAAATGCTTTAGCTGCAGGCGTTTAATGAAATAAGGGCCCCACATCCAGCACAGTAGGAAAGATGTAAAAAACGCGATGAATGTACGAACCGTGATGTAACGAAAGACATTCAATGGAGAGAAGTATTCCGACATTGAATAGAGCCACTGGTAAAGCATGATGTGCGATTCCCCTATATCCTTGGAAATTGATTTTTGCTTGGAACTTTAAGGGTTTAGCACATCGGCACTTTGAAATGCAATGGGAAATTTATAACTATATGATATCGCTGGATATTTTGCAATTTAACGGGATTTTGCCGGAATCATTCAACATGGAAAGTCTGTAAGCTCAAAAGGTAAGTCCGTACCTTTATGGGGTACGGACTTACTGTGTGGGTCTGTGGGGAAATCGAATTCTTAGTGTTGAACTACCACTGCTGAGTTGCTGCCGCCTGATTGAATGATAGTTGCCGAGCTGCCGTTACCTGTTTGCGACACTGAAGCACTGTTTGAAGATCCTGTTTGCTGTACATCTGCTTTATTATTATCACCAACTTGCACCACGCACGCTGTGTTGCTGTCGCCTTTTTGATAAATCAAAGCTGAGTTGTTAGCGCCTGTTTGCGAAACGCCTGCGATGTTCGTGCTGCCTTCTTGTTTCAGAATCAAGTTGGCTTCAGCTTGAGTTTTCGCATCACAAGCTGGAACAACCACCTCACCGTCGCCGTCAACGATACTGCCGTCATCATCAATCACTTCGCCAGGATTCAGTGGGACTTCATCTATTATTTCAGGAGAACCGGTATCTGGAGCACCACTATCAGTAGTTCCTTGGGGCTCTTCACCATCTACAACGGGAATAATAGCCTCTGCACTTCTAAAGCTGCCGAACTGAACTTCAGTTCCTAATTGCGAACAAGCCGTCATAAATAAAGGTGCTGTCGCCAACAAAACTAACATCGATGCAGATTTCATGGTTCCTCCAAAATTGTTTTCACAAAGGAGTAGAGCAAAACGCATGCGCAGGGCTTTTCACGGATCAGATGGAATTAAAAGGATCAGCGGGTGTTTGAAAACTGACGATGCAAAAGTTTTGGTCAAAGTGTGTGAGGATTCCCTAACACGCTTTTCAAGGGAACTTGTTAGCGGCTCGTAAAATGCGACTCTGAGCGAGACACTTCTATGAAAATGCCCCTGAATAAAATGTGAGAGGAAAATTCCACCAGCAAACGGGTCGAAGAAACATCACAATGCGAGACAGTTCGCACGAGGTGTTTTAAATGAAACGGCCAGTGCTTCGACAACTGCGAACTTCACCAACGGCGAAAACATTGTAAATCTAATTGGAGAAAGTAAGGCCGTACCTTTTAGCCCTCATCATCAAGATAAGCTTTTAATTCCTGCATGTGATACTTCCAACCCAGTTGAAAGTCTTTTTGAAGTTTCGCACTTAACTTATCGGGAAACACTTCCCAGCCCTTATGAGTAACGGTCAGGGTGCGGGTCTTACCTTTATCTTCGATCACATAACAGCATTCTGTGGAGGCTTTCGCATCCCAGGTTTTTTCACGCCACGTAAATGTAATGGATTTGTTGGGAACAAGAGAAAGGACTTTGCCGGAAGCGAGTTGCTCATTGCCCTCGTCGTCTTCCCAGGCTTCGCGGAATTTTCCGCCGACTTTTGGCTCAAGGGTGACATCGTCACCCCACCAATTTTCCAGATCGTCAGTATCAGTCAGCGCGCGCCAGATTTCTGCTGCCGTGGCCTTCACCGTAATAGTGATATTGATTTCCTGAGAGTCAGACTCCTCCCCGCTTTTGCGAGGAGGAATGAATTTCGATCCAGACATATTTATTAGAACAAGTTGATGTTCGTAGAAAGAGCCACGTTCGTTCTGTCGTCGCGGATGTCTTTCGGAGTGAACTGAATGTTCGGGTACAAGTAGATGTCACGAGTTACAGAGATACCGAAACCAACTGATTGGTAAGGCTCGATTTGAACCCAACGATCATTAAGCTCGTATTTATAGAACTGGAAGTATCCAAAAACCGTTCTGAATGAGTACGTGTCATTGAACGAGTATTGAAGGAACGGAAACAATCCCGCATTAAGATCGGTACGCATGAAAGTGCCTTTGTCTTGCGCTTTCTTGTATTTAGCGTCTTCAAGGTCACCCTTATAAAGAGTCTTACCACCGCTAATGCTCACGCCGCCATTCCATTTGGAAGTACCGAAATTCGCAAGGATCGTTTGACTGAAGCTAACGCCACCCAAAAGATTTTTTCTTCCAGAAACAGAGTCCGTATAGTGACCATAGGTGACGCTAGAAACCATCTGTGTCCCCATAGCTTTATAACCACGGCTCCAAGAAATTGACGGAGTCGAGAATTCGTAGCGAGGCATTACTTCACCACCACCCATTGCAGTTTCATCAGTGGCTGGCTTTGTGATGTCACCATGCAAAGGATCGTTAATAGTCATACCTGTAGAGAAGGAGACGTTATCACGATCTGTGGCGCGAAGGTTGATACCGATATCACCAGAAAGATAAGCCATAACTTCATCAGTAGAGGAAGTACGATAAGCCGGGCGCACCGAAGAAAGAGGCTCACGCACCGAACCACCGGAATAACCTAGAGAAGATTTAAACGACCATTTGGATTTAGAACCCAATGTTGCACGCAAACGAGCGTCTGTAATTTCATCGTCAACGTCTTTAAGCTTTTCAGTCGGCTTTTTAAGGTCTTCGATTTTTGATGTCGAAGTGTTTGTTGAAGATGCGGCACCAATCTTTGCAGAACTTGATTGAGCTCCGGCTTGCATCGCAGAGAAAGTAAGAGCTGCGATAAGTAGAGAAAGATTTTGTTTCATTAGTCCTCCTAATAATGAGGACTGTTATAGGACATCAGGCCGGATTACTCCAGCCTGAATTTTAGTCAACACTACGATTTTTCTGAAAAATCCAGGGGCTCGCACGGGTAAACGAAGCGCTCAAGCTTCGTGCCACGAGAGGCCTTTACGACGGCAATGTCGCCACTGTGAAGGAAAGTGGCTAAATCTTTGCCAGCGTTTTCTGTAAAATCTTTTTGGATCAGACTTTCCTTAGAAAATTGAGCCTTTTGCAGACCCTTAGTAAACGCGTCGAAATCTTCGCCAACGAAGTAAACTTTTTCAAAGCCGGCTTTGCCCACGCGCTCGCCCAATTCCTCATGCAATTGTGCGGAGGCCGAACCCATTTCTCTCATCTGCCCAAAGACCCCAACTTTCCGTCCGCTTACTGTTAACAATTGCACATTTTCCAGTAAAGCTTTCATACTATCGGGGTTGGCATTATAGGCATCAAAGATCATTTGAGCACCGGATTTAAGGTGAACCAGCTGGTTACGACCCCAGTTTGTCTTACAAGCTGGCAGCCCCATCCAGATCTGCTCCGGAGTCATACCTACAGAAAGCCCCAGGGCTGCTGCCGCCATCAAATTCGTCAAATTTTGTGCGCCAAAGACCTGCACAGTCGCAGTCCCTTGAACACCTTTGATGCTGCCTTTTAGAACCAATTGGCTCATGTTCATGGAAGCAATCATCAAATGCACGTCAGCATGGGGATCTTCGCTAGAGAAAGTGATGACTTTATCCTGCGGGAATTTGTCGTGGCCACGGACAAACATATTATGTGTTTGTTCATTGTCCAAATTGTAGATCCGGATCGCATTTTTCTTAGCAGCGTTATAGATTTCCTCTTTAGCTTCAGCGACTTTTTCGATCGTGCCAAAGAATTCCATGTGCGCGCGTCCCACCATTGTACAAACCACAACATCAGGTTCTGCGATTTGAACGAGTTCGGTGATTTCACCGGCGTGATTCATACCCATTTCAATCACAGCCACTTCTTTTTTAGGATCCAATTGCAGCAGAGTGAATGGCACTCCCCAGTGATTGTTAAAGCTGCCTTTGTTGTAGTGAACATTTTTGGCTGTGCCAATCAACGCGGCCGTAAATTCTTTGGTCGTGGTTTTACCATTGGAGCCCGTGATGGCAACGATAGTGCCTTGAGATTGATGACGAGCCCAGTTACCCAGCTGTTGCAGGGCCTTCAAAGTGTCAGGAACTTTTAAAACAGTGACTTTATTTTTCAAATCATTCACTTGCTCGTTAACTTCATGAACCAACAGGACAGTGGCACCTTGGGTAACAGCTTTATCCAGGAACTCGTGGGCATCAAACGCTTCCCCTTTAAGAGCGATAAACATTTGCCCCTTAAGATCTGCGCGGGTATCGGTACCTATTCCTGTGAACGCGTCACTGTGCTGGCTGATCACTTGCGCATTAGTAGCTTTGATGACGGTTTGCACATCCATGGCTCTCATTACACTCTCCCCTGCAGCGCCTGTTCGGCGACCTGCACATCACTGAATGGAAACTTCGTGCTTCCAATAATCTGATAGTCTTCGTGACCTTTACCTGCGATCAAAATCACATCGCCCTCTTGGGCTCTGCGGATCGTCGCATGAATGGCTTCCTTGCGGTCCGCCAAAACGATCACACGGTTCTTATCCTGGGCATTCACGCCCTTTAAAATATCTTCGATAATAGATTGCGGCTCCTCGGTGCGTGGATTGTCGGAAGTGACCACCACGGCATCAGAGAACTTCAAAGCCATCTCCGCCATCAAGGGACGCTTGCCTTTATCGCGGTCTCCACCACAACCAAAGATCGTCCAGATCTTGGCATTGGACTTGAGACTTTCACGCACCTTCGTCAATGCCGTCAGAACGTTTTCCAAAGCGTCTGGCGAGTGGGCATAGTCCACAAAGACAGAAAGGTTTTTATTATTTGGTACCGCCTGCAATCTTCCGGGGACCCCTGTAAAGCTCGCAATCGCGGCTTTACAAACATCCAATGGGATTCCTGCCGATAGACCGGCACCAATCGCTGCCACAGCATTCATCACATTGTGAGTACCTGACATTGGTAACTCCACCTCAGTAACTCCCACGGGAGTTTTTAAATCAAACACCGTCAATGCAAAATCCATAGTTTTGATTTTGAAACTAAGGTCCGCGGACTTATCAGCACCGTATGTCCAAAGAACTGCAGGGTCTGCCACGTGCATGCGACGGCCGTATTTATCATCGATATTGATGATCGCAAAACATGGCAGCTTTTCAGTCTTCCACAACAGGTCTGTGAACAGACGCTGTTTTGACTCGAAATATTTTTCCATCGTTTCGTGATAATCCAAATGATCACGGGTCAGATTCGTAAAGATCACTGTATTGAACGGGACACTGTCCACGCGGTGCTGATCCAACGCATGCGAGGAAACTTCCATGGCCACAGCCTTGGCACCAGCGTCTTTGAATTCACGCAGACGTTTTTGCAGATTGATTGGATCTGGCGTTGTCATATCTGACGGCCAAACTTTATCCAGCAAGTGATGGTTCACAGTTCCGATAACACCGGTTGGGTTTTGCGAGTGATTAAAAATCGCCTCAACCATATAGGTCACTGAAGTTTTACCGTTCGTACCCGTCACACCCACGCAGAACATTTCCTCTGCAGGGTCACCGTGATAGTGGCTGGCTAAAACATCAAGGGCTTCGCGAGTGTTTTCCACGCGCAAAACGAAACCTTTAAAGTTATTGGGAACTTGATTGGGATCTTCGACCACCAAAACAGAAGCACCGTTGTTGATAGCGTCAGGAATGAAACTGTGGCCGTCGACTTTGACACCACGAATGGCAACGAAAAGTCCGTCAGCAATCACCTTACGCGCATCATTGAAAATCCCAGAGACTTCGATGTCTGGCAAAACATGGCCGGCGATTCCTGGAATTGTTGAAAAAAGATGCTGTAGTTTCATGGGATCAGTATATTATGCTCAAGCTATGAGACAACTCGGAAAAATACATTGCCAAGAAATTAATCAAGACGATAACGCACCCTGGATCATCTTCTTCCATGGTTATGGCGCAGATGCCAATGACTTGTTCTCTTTAGGACAGATGATTCCAACGAAACAAACGTACAATTGGCTTTTTCCGAATGGAATTCTGGAAGTACCTATTGGCCCCGCATGGACAGGTCGCGCTTGGTGGCCGATTGATATGATGGAAATTCAACGCGCTCAGGAAACTGGTGTCCCCCGAGATTTCAGCGGTGAAATACCGAAAGGTTTCGAGAAAGCCCGCGACATGGCCATGGAGATGATCCGCCAACTCCGCGTCCCTTGGAATCAAATCATTTTGGGCGGCTTCAGCCAGGGAGCGATGCTAGCGACTGATTTGTACCTGCGCGCTTCTGAAACTCCCCGTGGCCTGGTTATCATGTCGGGCACTTTGGTTGCCCAAGATGAGTGGAAACCACTGGTCGCAAATCGCTCTGGCCAGAAGTTCTTCCAAAGCCATGGTCAAATGGATCAGGTTTTGGGCTTTAAGCAGGCACAAAAACTTGAGACCCTGCTTACTCAAAACGGCATGAAGGGCTCCTTGCTTGGTTTCCGGGGTGGCCACGAGATTCCAGGCCAAGTCCTTCAAGGTATTGGCCAATACATCAATTCCTTATAGTTCTTACTGTACAGAATCCTGACATGCGGTAACGCCTGGTTCTTGTGTTATAGTCCCGCAACTTTATTAAAGGGGTACCCATGAAAAAGTTGATGGTTCTAGCTTCCGCTCTTCTTTTGAATCTGGTCGCGACTCAGGCAAACGCAGGTATTTACAATGTTCCTGTTGATAAAACAGTTGAACGCGAAGGTCTTCTTGGGGCCACTGTGTTTGAATCAAACTATAAGATTGCGGTTTTAATCCAAGGTCGCGACATTAAGTCCTTGAAGCAACTCCACGCTGTCATCGCTGACGGTTTAAGACTTCCAAAAACATACGGTGCAAACCTTGATGCACTTTATGACGTTTTGACAGATCCATCTGTGATCTCTAAAAACTGGGACATCACGATCATCGGCGCAAAAGATTTGATTGAAAACCTAGGTGAAGTAAAAGTCCAGGCGATCGTCGACACCTTGAACGACGCTCAAAAAGAAAACCCAGTAAATACATTTATGTACTGGATGTAGTTTTAAAATTTCAGTCGAAACTAAAAAGGCACCCAATGGGTGCCTTTTTTTATTCTAAAACTTCAACGGAGCTATCGAGTCTTTACCCTTAATGCGGCTGTCGATTTCGTGTTTTAAGCGGTAGCGGTCGCCGGCTTCACCCCGGGCTTCGATCATTTCCTGGTACGGTGGAAAGTGGCCTTCGACTTTTTCAATTTTTGCCGGCAGTGAAATCGTGCGACTGTCTTTTAATACTAAGCTTAAACTGAAACTGGATTCGACGTACTCGGCGCAAAGAAGTTCAGAGTACGGAATAGCTTGTACGTGATCGCGCAGGGGATATTCCAATTCGATGCAATTTTCCAAAAGAACGACATTCATTATTTTGGCTCTGCGAATACTGAATAGCAAAACGCAGATTCCGGCAAGGATCGCCAGCAGCCACAAATCGAAATTGGGATTTACGTTGTTTTGCCACCACGTGAACAATGGAATCAGCATCGCGAAGCCCGCGACATACATTAGCTTCAAAAGTCCGTTGTATTCTTTTTCGTTCGAAAAAACGATCTTACTTTGCACCGATCTCTCCAAAAAAAGTAAGCCCTGAAAGCACGCCCCAAAGGGATATTCTTACTCACGGGATTTTTCCAAACAAAATAAAATTTAGATTTTTTGACCAAGGTCGGAGGTTTTGGATTCAGTTTTTGAAATAAAAAAGGCACCTCGTGGGTGCCTTTTACTATTTAAGTATGACAGTGATATTTTTATCTTCCGGCAAGGTCGATCCAGCTGCTGGAATCATTTCGCTTACCAAACTTCCCGATCCGACAAATTTGACTTTCAGATTCTGTCCACTTACTTGGCGAAGAACTTCGCGAGTCGTTAACTTCATCAAGTTCGGAACCGTTTCTCCGGTTTTTACTTCCGCAGCTTTATCCAGCTCCTGTGCCGTCACGATTGCAGGTTCTGCTTTCGCCTCTGGTTTTGCCGGCTCTTTAGATTCAGTAGCAATTTCACGCGCCAATTTTTCCAAAGCCGCTTTTTGACCCATCGCTGTTTTGATGGAATTCAAATTCTTGCTGTTTGTTTCTGCCAAAGTTCCTGGAAGTGGCGCGATCCCTTCTTTACGAACAGCATAGGAGGCAATTCTTGAGAACACCGGAGCTGCCACTTTCGCTCCGTAATAAGACTTACGAGGAGAATCAACTGCCACATAAATCACAAATTTGGGATCGTTCGCCGGGATGAAACCTGCGAAACTAGAAACGTAAGCACCTTTAAGATAACCACGTCCGTTCGGATTTACTTTTTGCGCCGTTCCTGTTTTACCCGCAACCAGGAAACCATCAACTCGGGCATTGGCACCGGAACCGATTTTTAAAGTCGTGACACCCAGAAGCATCGCACGCATTTGCGCTGCTTGCTCGGGAGTTAGAACTCGACGGATGGGTTTTACTTTCGTTTCCGTCAATTCGCCCGTTTCAGAATCGCGAACGGATTGAACGATATATGGAGTATTTAGAACCCCACCGTTTGCAATGGCGGCATACGCATTTGCCATTTGAATCGGTGTCGTCGCAATACCGTGACCGAAAGAGATATTACTTAAAGAAATAGGTTTCCATGGAAGACTTTGGACGATACCGCGGGCCTCACCTGGAAGGTCTACTCCCAATTTTTGCCCCAAACCGAAATCCAAAAGACCCTGACGAAGTTTATCCTGACCCAATTTGAAAGCGATCTTAGTTGTTCCGATATTTGAAGACACCGCTAAGATCTCAGCCGCTGTGATATCGCCGAACTTCTCGTGAGCTTCCGCTTCCTTGATCACTTTGTCGCCAACCCGGAAAGCACCATTTTCACAGAAGAACTTTGTATTTGGTTGCAAAGCTCCTTCGCGAAGTGCTGATGCAATCACCAGGGTTTTCAAAGTGGAACCAGGCTCGAAAGCATCCGTCACTGTTTTATTACGACGGAAATCTGCAGAAGCCTTTTGCGCTTTATTCAAATCGAAAGTTGGAGCAGATGCTAAAGCAACCACGGCAGAGGTTTTCGCATCCAGAACCACACCGACCGCGTGATCTGCATCGAAAGTTTGCACCGCATTCGCCAATTCAGATTCCAAAGCGTACTGCAGTTCAGAATCCACAGTCAGACGAAGTTCGTTACCGTCTGGGTTTTCGATGAACATCAAACCGTCATTAATCAACGGACGGCCACGAGCGTCTCTTTTAACCATGACTTTCTTTTGATTGCCACGAAGAGACTGATCGTAACCCAGTTCCAAACCTTCAAGCCCCTGACCTTCAATGCCCAGGAAGCCCAAAGTTTGTGCTAGCAAAGTTTCGTTTGGATAAACACGGCGCCATTCTTCAACGAAAGAAAGACCACGGATATCAAACTTTTTGATTTCATCGGCTTTGTCTTGTTCAAGCATGCGTTGAATCCAGACGAAGCGTTTGTTGCCATCTTTGATTTTCGCGTAAACGGATTCATAAGACTGACCCAAAACTTTAGAAAGCTTTTTCGCAGCCGCTTTACGGTTATCGATAATTTTAGGATCGGCATACAAAGAGTAAGCTGTTGCTGACATCGCAAGATCACGGCCATTGCGATCCACGATCGCACCACGGCGGGCTTGCAAGGTTACTTTGGTTTGGAACTGACGATTTTGCAGGGAATTCAAACGATCATTCGGCAAGAACTGCAAGTACGCCGCTCTCATCATCAGCAACGACCACAAACCGATAATACCGATAAAGATAAAAACAATACGTGATTTCAACTACAGATCCTTTTTCGCAATTTTCTTATCAATCGCTTTGGCTACAGGAATATCTGCCACATCCGTCAAATGGATGATTTGATTCGCCTGAACTTTTTTAAGCGTGAATTTTTGCTGAGCCACGTGATCCAACAGTTGTGGACGCGTGATCTTCGCCAAAGAAATTTCTTTGGTGCGCTTTTCTTCCAAAACTTTTTTGTGCTGGCGAGTGAGCTTCAAAACCACATAGCCCATGCGACGTTCTTCCATTTGCAGGAAGACGATAGAAAACAAAGTAAAGATGACTAAAAGGATGCTAAAAAATGGTTTCAGTTGTCTAAAGTTTTCCTTGCTCATCCTGAGCACTCCTCTCGAAAACTCTCAACTTCGCCGAACGCGATCGAGAGTTCAAATCCAGCTCTTCCTGAGATGGAACGACTACTTTTTTATAAACAGATCTGCCGAATTCTTCAGAATCACGGAAGATGTTTTTAACAATTCTATCTTCTAACGAATGGAACGTGATCACCGCCAAACGACCACCGGGCTTCAATGCCTGGATCATTTGAGGAATCGTTTCGCCGACAACTTCCAGCTCTGAATTCACTGCTAAACGCAAAGCCATAAAGTACTTCGTCGCTGGATGATGGCCTTTTACCTGCCAACCATCCACACGTTCGATCAAACCTGCAAGTTGTGCGGTTGTTTGAAATGCTTTTGTTTTGCGATCATTCACGATCGCACGGACAACGCGAGAGGGGCGATAAACTTCGCCGTACTCTTTAAAGATTCGAATGAGATCTTCCTCTGTTGCCGTATTCACAAGCACCTCAGCCGTCAAACCTTGCTGCTGATTCATTCGCATATCTAGTGGACCATCGTGGTAAAAACTAAAGCCTCGTTCGGCCTGGTCTAACTGCGGTGAGCTCACACCTAGATCTAAGAGCATCATATCAAAGTTTTTCAGATTGTGATCTGAAAATTGCGAGAAATTTCCATGGATTATGCGAAGTGCACCGTTCTCGACTTCAGTCTTGAATCGTTCATTTCCGTATTTCACGGCAGCTAGATCTTGGTCCATGACTGTGGCCTTCATCGCGGGAACGGTATATTTCACGGCCATGTAGTGACCGCCGCGACCGAAAGTTCCATCAAAATAAGAAACGTCTTTTTTCCCTCTGTACGGATAGAAAGCCGCAAGCACTTCTTGCAACATTACCGGGTAATGTTCAGGGGAAAACTCGACAGGAAGCTCGACCTTTGGCGGGATGATTTCCTCTGTACGTTCGATTTTTTCACCGGTGCCGGGCTTATATTTTTTCATCGTTATCTTCCTAGAATTTCAAGGTATGAACAATTCGGTGGACCGTCAAGAAGCTTTGAATTAGCCTATTTATAAGGCTTTTTCTAATTAACAAAAGGAAAAAATTTTCGATGCTGGTAACGTGTCCTCGCTGTGGCTTTCAACAACCTCAAGATAAATATTGCGCTCAATGTGGCGTCGATATGGAAAGCTTTAAACCACAAGCAGCACCTTGGTATCAAACATTCATTAAAAATCCTGTTGTTCACGTCGCTTTACTAGCAGCACTTGTTGGCGTTGGTGGTTTTTACCTTTATCAAAACAATCAATCCAACACGATGAACGTTGCCAGCAAAGCGCGCCCTATGGTTCAGGTGAATTCTTCTAAGAACCTTCCTCCTCCACCACCGGCAGCTCCAGAACCACAAGTGGCGATGGTCGCAAGCAGTGTTACGGAAACATCAGCAAATGGTGCAACTACTGTTACAACTACTGCTTCAAGCACTGATGCGAACGATGAGGTTAGCAAGGCCTTGACTGCGGCAAGAGCTGTAGAAAAAGAAAATCGTGCTGTCGCAACCAAAGGTTCGGGACCTCACTTGACGGTTATTTACGCGGAAGTTGCGCGCCCGGCTTTGGGTCGCTTGATGGATGCGAGTCGCGGCACCGGCCAATTCATGAACTTTGCAGACTACTCTGCCGGAATCATCCCTGGTCTTAATAAACGACTGCAAACTCCAGGGATTAAAATCCTGCACAAAGAAGAACGCAATTTAGACACCAGCAAAACTTTGCAATGGTCATATGGTCTAAAAGATCGCACCAACCCTTCGGTTGAGTTCGGTCACACGACATTCATTGAAATTGCGGACACAGATGGCGCAAGCTTGCGTGGTAATTTAGAAATCCAAAGAACCTGGAAAGAAGCCGGTCCAACCGGTGGCTTCGAAATTCAAAGAAAGTCCTTCCCCGCTATATTTGAGATCAGCCCGGAAACTGGCTTTTTCATGGCTGGCGTCATGCCTCCTCAGTCAAATCTTGAAAATGATGACGAGTTGGCTGCCATTGATGTATACAAAATTCTGCGTTCTCCTCAATTCAGAGCAGGCGAAAGCGAATTCGTGATCTTCGTCGAATACGACAACAAATAGTCCTCGACCTGAAGACCTCTCACCCGAGTTCGCGTGAAAGGCATCATGGCTCAATTTCAACAAGAATTAGAACACCATTACGGTCCCCGCGTTCACTTGATCGACAGCCCGTTTTTAAGTGGCTTGTTGGCTAAAGCCTGCTCCCCGGATTGCTTTCAACCTGAAATCAATCGCATCGTGGAAGTCCTTTACACTCATTTGATTTCAATCACGGTAAATAACGAATTTGATCGCGAAGCATTCACTCAGCCCACACGTATGACAGAAGCTCATCCCGATAAGCTGTTGCACGGACACCGAATTGCTCAACCCCAAAAGGCTGTCAGTGTGAACCTGGCCCGCGCAGGAACTTACCCAAGCCATATCTGTTATAACTTTCTGCATTTCGCCCTACCGGCTAAAAATGTTCGCCAAGACCACATCTTTTCAGCCCGCATGACAGACAGCAAACACACCGTGACGGGAGCTGAATTTGGCGGCATGAAGATCGGTGGCGACGTGAAGGATGCCTGCGTGATTCTGCCAGATCCAATGGGCGCCACGGGCAATACGATGATCCATGCCATTAATCACTATAAGCAGCACATTGAAGGCCCGGCTAAAAAATTTATCGCCTTAAACCTGATCATAACCCCTGAGTACTTGAAGAATTTGTTAGGATCTCATCCAGAGGTCGTAATCTATGCCTTAAGACTTGACCGTGGCCTATCCCCTCAGGCAGTTTTAGATGCAAAACCGGGCCAATTCTGGGATCAGGAGCGCGGCCTGAACGATCATCAATACATCGTTCCTGGCGGCGGTGGTTTCGGCGAGATCATGAATAATTCATTTGTTTAGGAGTTCCCCATGACGAATTTAACTTTGAAGCCTTATATCTCTGAAGAAAAAATCCAACTCAAAGTTAAAGAGCTGGGCGAAATCTTGACGAAACAATTCAAAAACGAAAAGGTCATCGCGATCTGCGTCTTGAAGGGTTCGTTCATGTTCTACTCTGACCTGATCAGATCTATCAATGCTGACATCACTTGCGAATTCTTTGGTGTGGCTTCTTACCACGGTGGCACTTCTTCTTCTGGCGAAGTGAAAGTGACTTTGGATTTGGCCAGCCCCATCGAAAACCAACACGTGATCCTGGTGGAAGACATCGTTGATACGGGTCTTACAATGAACTACTTGAAAAACTCTATCATGTCTCGCAAACCTAAATCTTTGACGACTATCGCATTGCTTGAAAAACCAGACGCTTTGAAAGTTAAATGTGACGTTGACCACGTTGGTTTCAAGATCCCGAACGACTTCGTTGTTGGTTATGGTTTGGACTACCAAGGTTACTACCGCAATCTTCCCTACATCGCGCAAGTTCAAAACTTCCAATAAGGTCGCGCCGAAGGTACGCGCCGACGCCGAAGGTACGGACACACTTTCTCCATTCAATGAGTGGAAAACAAAAAAACCACAGCCTAAAAAGCTGTGGTTTTTTTATTTTCAGGGCAAAGGATGGAGAAAGTGTGTCCGTACCTTAGAGTTTGAAAGTTAATCCCAGGCTTACGCCGGCGCCCATGTTGTAGACGTCTTTGCCAGACAAAAAATTATCTGTATTTACTTTCGATACGCTTTGTTGAACTTCAGCTTGGGCCACCAAACCTACACGACGAGAAAACTTCCAGTCGTAACCCGCACCCAAAACGCCACGAATATCTGTAGAGTTAAAAAAGTCATCGCCGTCCTGATAAAGAGATTGGCTTGAAACTCCATAGGCGGACACCGAAGTCTGCTCACCACTTGCCCAGGCCTTATCCAAAATACCAACAACAAGTCCGCCGCGGAAAAAGAAGTGGGATCTGGAAGAATGCATTAAAGACAAACGCGCTACTAACGGAATATCGAAATAGTTAACTTTAACATCCCAGTTTGCTGTTCTAGTACCGTAAGAAGTTGTTTCCGTCAGGTTTGTCAATTTTCCACCACGAGTGGAATACAACAAACCCGTTTCAAATTGCCACATACCGCGACCAATTAAAACTCCAACACCCGTTTGCATACGCTCCGCAAAATCAACAGAAGCGCCACCGATACCTTCGATACCATTAAATGTGGAACTGATATAACCAACTGTTGGTTCAAGAGTAACCCAAGGATTTGGAATCGTACGTGGCGCTAAAACCTCCATACGTTGAGACATTGTCGTTTCGGACGACATTTCATTTGCAGCTTGGACTTCGTCCTGTGCGTAAGAAGGAGTGAATTTCGTGCGAGCTCCAGATTGCGCCTGAGCCGACATCGTGAAACCCAAAATAAGTGCTGCGAAATAATAAGAAACCTTATTCATAAAATCTCCTCAATGCCATATTAAAATGCAAAGGGAGTACCACCAGGGAAGCAAAGCAAATCGCTTGGGAGTTGAACTTATTTGTTCTTAACTTTGAATTCCCGAATTGAGACACACATCATTCGGGACCTTGAATAGGGGTGCCGTTTCTTGGTCGAAACTGTCAAAGGGCAAAACACTCTATAGAGTCTTAAAGTCCTTGCCACAATCACAACAAAAAAGACCACCCTGCTTGCGACGCTCAAGATGCTTACTGCGATCGCAGGAGCGAACCATACCAGATTTAAACTTTTCACCACAATTAGGACAATAACTGACGGGAGGATTTGATTTGCCGTGGTTCATATTTCGGCAATGTTTTTTTACTTCACTCACTTAAACTCTAAATCTGTGAGTGATCAAACCATGCGTCGGATCGTAAGGAGAAACACTGACCGTCACTCGGTCACCCACAACAACCTTAATATTGAATCTCTTCATTTTGCCACACAGTTTGGCTTTGACATCGATACCATTTTCCAAAGTGATGAAATAGACACCACCACCCTTTAGATCGGAAACCTTACCTTCAATCATCAACAAATCATCTTTTGCCATTATTACTCCAATAAAAAAAAACGGACCCACCTCAACAGCAAGTCCGTCACAACAACAACTACTAACGATTAGTAAGAACGACGAGAGCCAGAGCCGAAACCACCGCGAGAGTTACCACGGAATCCACCACCGCCGCCGCCGCCAGTGCGCGGAGCTTGAGGTTTCGCTTCAGAAATGTTCATAGCGCGACCGCCAAGATCCATACCATTCAATTTATCGATTGCAGCAGTTGCTTCTGAATCAGAAGACATTTCAACAAAGGCGAAGCCTTTGCTGCGACCAGTATCACGGTCGGTAATGATGTTAGCAGACTCAACAGTGCCGAACTCAGAGAATGTGCTCGTCAATTGGTCAGAGTCCACATTAAAGCTAAGATTGCCTACGTATATTTTTTTTCCCATTTTTGCCTCCTTATAAAGCTAGGGGCCATTCACAAAAAGGACAAAAGGGAATCTAATGAACTAAGAGAACGACGAAATAGTGAATTCAGTAGACCACACATAGAACGAACTAGATATAGCCGACTCTGTAATAAACAGAATCGATCCATCTATTTGGCCAAATCGAACACCACCGATGTGAGATGTAATAATCTCCTTATTTCCTAGCCCTTAGGCGTTGTAAACAAGGAGATTAAAACTCAGACATAGTTAACTGATAAGAATACCGATACCAAATGCGACGTAGATTAATGCAGACACGATGTGCACCCATTTCATCGATATTTTACGAAGTAATTTCTCTCCGAAAAACACCGCCAAACCGTCAGAGAACAACATCCCCAAAGTTGTCCCGAAAGTGACCAACCAGATGTTTTGATATTTTGCGGCCAGAGCCACCGTCGACAATTGCGTTTTGTCGCCGACCTCGGCCACAAAAAATAGAATCAATGTTGTCAGAAAAGGATTCGCGCGCATTTTATTTTCGTCGCTGTCGTCCTTGTCAGGAATTAGAATCCAGATTGCAAAACCAAAGAATGTTATCGCAAGAATCAATTTTAAAATTTCAGGAGAAACAAAAGAAGCGATCGCCTCCCCTGCCCACGCTGCGAACAGGTGGTTGGCTATCGTCGCCACCAAAATCCCCGCCATGATCGTCCAGGGCTTTTTAAAGCGCATAGCCAGGACTAATGCGAGCAACTGGGTTTTGTCACCCATCTCGGTTGCGGCCACTAACAAGAATGAATTGATGATTGCTTCCACGAAGCCCTCCAGTTTTAAACCGGTGGCTCGTTAAACGAAAAAACGAGACCACACGGTGTTGCTGCTCCGATAAATTTCGGAATGCAGTAGCACTCGTGTCAGTCTCGTTAACTTAGATCGGATGATCTTTGCGCTTAAACCGGAGTCTGCCTTAATTCAGGATCAGATCTCAGTATGTCGGCTTAAGCCTTTGCCTTAGTTTATAACTAAAACAAACCAACTACTCCCTAACAGATACCGTATGTTGTACTTGGTCTCTCAATTGGTTGTCAACAATGGCAGAGGATTTTCCGTGAAAATATCCCATTCCTAAACACATCAAAACAAAAAGAGTATAAGCAATTTTCACTTTCATTATTGATCTCCAGCAGATGCGACTGTTTGGTTCAGCCAGTGTGAGAGTTTTCCAGGTTGACCATGAGTAATTCCGTTCAAGCTGATTTGCGCGTAGTTTTTAAGTTGAGGACTTGCCGGCGATTTCATCACGATCTTCATGGTTTTTTGAAGCTGTGCCGGATTTAGAAATGCCAATTGATCCAAAGCTTGAAGAGCCCTTACTCGTAAAGACATTTCATCTTGAGAGAATTTCAATTTTGCCACTGTCTTAGGAGCGGAATATGGCGTCTTAACGATATCAAATAAAGCATTGTGAGCACGAAGCCCCGCAAGACTTAAAAGGTAAACACTCATTTGGCGCTCGCTCATGTTTGCGGAAGTATCGACAGCTTTCGCCGCCAAAGTCGTTAGTTCCGTCATCGAAAGGTTTTCCAGTTGTGCACGCACAATGGGCTCGCGTTGCTTCCAGTCACGACGACCTTTTAAAAGACCTGCAACTTCTTGATCCAAAAGAACCAATGCGGGATCAAATCCCACAACTCCTTTTTTAGTCGCCTGTGGTTTTAAAAGAGATGAAGTTTTAGATTGAGAGAAGTGAATAGCTTCCACTTTCGCAGCAACTGCGACGGGACCCACCGCAGGGCCTTTGGTCTTTTCAGCAATCCAGATAATGCCTGCCACAAAGGCAATCGTTATCGTATATACCAGGGGTTCATGATAGCGAGACATCGGGATTCTCCTTCACCTGCGCTTTCCCTTACAACTCCTGTGCCCCCGCTGAACTGCAAATCCTTCGCGCTGGGAACTGTCCACCTGTAAAAAACATAGGCAATGGCCCCTCTGCGGCTGTTCCAGTGGTTTCGCTCCATGAAACAAAAGGTCATCCCCCTCATGTTATGCCTCTAGTCATCACCCAAGAATCTCACTTGCTGCGATGTGCTCCGCTAGACAACTCGAACCCACACAATACACTAGAGACATCACCGCGCTTTTCGCGCACGTCACAGAGGTTCTTATGCAACAATATCACGATCTTATGAAATTCGTTTTAGACAACGGAACTAAGAAAGAAGACCGCACCGGTACGGGTACGATTTCCACATTCGGTTATCAAATGCGCTTTGATTTGCAAAAAGGCTTTCCTCTTTTGACGACAAAAAAGCTTCATACGCGTTCGATCTTTCATGAGCTTTTGTGGTTCCTAAAAGGTGAAACAAATATCCAGTATTTGAAAGACAACAAAGTGACGATCTGGGACGAGTGGGCTGATGAAAACGGCAACTTGGGCCCGGTGTATGGCAAGCAATGGAGATCTTGGGAAACTGCTGACGGTCGTACGATCGATCAAATCACGAACGTGGTTGAGCAAATCAAAAAGAATCCTGACTCTCGCCGCCTGTTGGTGATCGCATTTAATCCTGGCGATGTTGAAAAAATGGCATTGCCTCCATGTCATGCGTTCTTCCAATTTTACGTGGCGAACGGAAAACTTTCCTGCCAGCTTTACCAACGAAGTGCTGACATTTTCCTGGGAGTGCCATTCAATATCGCAAGCTATGCTTTGCTGGTGCATATGATCGCACAGGTTTGCAATTTGCAAGTGGGCGACTTTGTTCACACGCTTGGTGATGCACATATTTATTCCAACCATTTAGAACAAGTTCAATTGCAACTGTCCCGCGAAGAAAGACCTTTGCCACAATTGAAATTAAATCCTGATGTGAAAAACCTTTTCGATTTCAAATACGAAGATATCGAAATCGTGGGTTACGATCCGCACCCTGCGATCAAAGCTCCGGTGGCAGTATGATTTTAACCCATATCGTAGCTTGCTCAGAAAATCGCGTGATTGGAACTCAAGGTGGACTCCCATGGGATCTGCCAGAGGATATGAAGTTTTTCAGGGACACTACGAAGGGTCACATCATGATCATGGGCCGCAAGACCTTTGACTCCTTCAATGGCAAAGCCTTACCGAACCGCTACCACATTGTGGTGACTCGCGATCCATCCAAACAGTCATTTCAGTCCACCGACAAAAGTCCGGTGGTTTTTGTATCAAGCCTGGAAGAGGCCGTCGCTCATGCGCGCCCTCTGACCGCACAATGGGGCGATGAGGTTTTCATCATCGGTGGTGGTGAAATCTACAAACAGGCATTTGCGAAAAATCTCACAGATAAAGTCTACCTAACCCTGATCCACCGCGAGTTTCCAGGTGACACCTATTATCCAGAAATTGACCAAAATCTTTTCAATCTCACTGAACGTCGAGACGTGGAATTGCCTATTCCTTTTTCGTTTCTTACGTACCTGAAAAAGTAGGGACCAGTTTGTAATCTCATAATGAGATTGCAAGCTTTTTCCCTTAGAGAAATCTTCAAAGCATCCGAGAATAGTAGTATGCACTCTAGACTTCTTGAGGTGGATGAATGAGCTCCAAACGCTTTCAAACGAAAGAACAAGCCAAGCTTGAGGTTTACGGCCACATCGGTAAATCCGGTGCGCAAATGCGAAACCTGTCCGCTACGGGAGCTTATCTTGAAGTGAAAACTGGCGATTATGTGCCGCAAAAAGGCGATCTGCTAAACCTTACTGTAGAGTTAGAATCATTAAAACGCGTTTATAATGTGGCTGCAGAAGTTGTGTGGAGCAAAGGTTTGGGACTTGGCATATGTTTCATTCACAAAGACGACATCCTTGAAAGAATGATGGCCAAGGCTGGCGTTTTTTAATATAGTTTCCGTCAATGCAACTTCACGCACAACATGATCTCAGTACGTTAAACACCCTGGGTTTAAAATCCACGGCGGAGCTCTATACAGAGTTGCATTCTATTATCGATGTCCACGCACTCCTGAAAGACGAACCTTTAAAAAAAATCACCTGGCGCATTCTGGGTGGCGGATCGAATTTAGTTCTGCCAGCCAAAGTCGGTGGTCTGACCATTCGCTTGGCCAACAAGGGCCGTGAATTAGTTCACGAAGACGAAAGCGCCTGGTTCGTAAAAGCTCAAGCCGGAGAAATCTGGAATGACTTTGTTCGTTGGACCCTGGACATGGGTTTTTGGGGCTTGGAAAATCTGTCTTTAATTCCGGGCACCGTGGGCGCCTCCCCAATTCAAAACATCGGCGCTTACGGAGTGGAAGTAAAAGACTCCATTTTCGAAGTCACTTGCGTGGAACTGGCAACGGGCGAGCTTAAATCATTCAGCAATTCAGAGTGCCGTTTTTCTTACCGCGACAGTTTCTTTAAACAAGAGGGCGCTGGGAAATATTTAATTTGGGAAGTGACATTCCGTCTGCCAAAACAAAACAAGTTAAATTTGGAATACGGCGATGTTCGCAAAGAATTAGAACGCCAGGGCTTGGAAGCAAATCCTCGCAACATTTCTAAAGTTGTATGTGAAATCAGATCCAGCAAACTTCCTGATCCAGAAGTCATCGGAAACGCAGGAAGCTTTTTTAAAAATCCCATCGTTCCCGTAGCCGTTCGTGATCAATTGATACAGAAATATCCGACACTGGTAAGCTTCCCCTATGCTGAGGGCAAGGTGAAATTAGCCGCAGGTTGGTTGATTGATCAAGCTGGCTGGAAGGGCAAACAAATTGGCCCGGTTGGCATGTTTGAAAAGCAGGCACTGGTATTGGTCAATCACGGTGGAGCGAATGCCGATGATGTTTGGACCACAGCCACTCAAGTCTGCGCGGACGTAAAAGCCCGCTTCGGCGTCGAACTAGAACCTGAACCTATCCGTTGGTAGTTCAGGTTCCTTTTAAAAGATTACCACTCTAAATCGTCAGCAGAATAATCGCGGCAGTAGACGTTCTTTTTATTGTAGTACTTGTACTTGGCATTGCATGGGTCGTAATTAGCAAATGCCCACTCCTCGCCCTGCCATACTTTCTCAATGAAATAGCGCTTTGCGGGTTTGAACTTTTCAACGTGGTGGTATTTGAAAGTAAGCTGCTTCAAAGCTTCTTCCTTGCTCTTACCTTGATAAATCATCTGATAAAGCGCACTCGCCTCACCCGAACGATCTGCGCCTCCTTGGCAATGAATCAAGATCGGACGAGGAGCCATGTTCAACAAATCCAAAAGCTTCAAAAGATTCTTACGGTGAGGAATTTCTTCGGCTGTCATCGGGATATCATAGTGAATAACCCCGAACTCTTTGCTGACTGCCAGTTCTTGCTGCCACCACAATGAAAGAGGCTCTGCCCCCCGCAAATTGATGATGGATTGGATCTTGTACTTTTTAATGTAGTGTTTGAATTCCAAAGGATCCAGCTGAGCCGAACGATATAGGTTCCCTTTATCCACCTCATGGAAATTAGGACCCAGAATATCAGAGGCAAAAGCCGGCGCGAAAACCATCAAAGAGAACAAGAAGATAAATGCATTTTTCATAAGGCGTTGGACTTACCAACACCTGCACCGCATTAACCAGAAGTTTCCCCCAATTTAGAAAAAGTGACCCACCTTTAATCCCCCAAAAAGGTGCCTGCCGCTTTTTTCTAGACGCACATGAGCTACCAAAAACCGGCAGGCACCTTTTGGGTGGCGCTGAATGTTGCTTGTCACATTCTTAGACAAGGGTTTGCAGCTCATCTGAAATATAAGCTAGTTTAACGAGGCTTTTAATTTGCAAAAGGACCTCGCCATGGATTCACGTTGGTTGAAAATAGTTTTCTCAGTCCTAACAGTCATGTCTATCTACGCAATTGATGCCGGCGCCGCCGTGGGCTCAAGCACGTCATGCGAACCCTCAAAGGGTTCAGGCTTAGCCATGGATCAAAGAGACGACTACCGCCTAAAATGCCTAAAGAAAAAGAAAAATCATCTATCCGTAGGCCAATGCCTAACACTGGCAAAATCTATGGAATATTCCAACAATGCTGAAGACGCCCGCATGGTTTGCCTTTATGACCTCCAAAAAATCAGTCTAAAAGAGTGCGCCCAAATAGCCAAAAACATGGAATACGCCGACAGCGGCGACGAAACCAAATGGCACTGCATCCGTGAATTCAATAAAACCATCAGCAAAAAACAATGCATAAGCTTAGCCAAATCCATGAGCTACCCAGCCAACACCGACCGCGGCCTACAATACTGCGAAAACGAATTACAATAGAAAGCCGCAAAGCAGGCTTTCCCCAAAGGGAGCTACGCTCCCCCAAAAAGCGGCGAGCCCCCGAAGGGAGGCTCCAGCCAGAAAACCCAGCGAGTTCGCCAAAGGCGAACAAGCCAGAACTGGTCTACTCCAAATAAGAGAAATGTTCGAAACTAGGTAAAGACACTGGCTACCAGCTAAGCCGGGAGGGGTAGACTTTTGCAAAAAGCGACCTCCATCGGCGCTGGAAGCGCGAACCGGCGAAGCCGGCGATGGCGAGGCACGACGCCGTGTCGCGTTTGCAAAAGTCTACCCCTCCCGGCTTAGCGGGTTCCAGGAAACTAGACCAAAGTCCCGAACATTACCCATTCATTACAGGTTTGTAAAAAACCAGACTTGCCTCCCGCGTCCAGCTCGACCTATTCTGTCCTCAGAGGACTCTCGTCCACAAGGAAAGGGAGAATCATTCAAATGATTCAGTCTATGGAAAAAGAAAAAGCGAAGAAAACTAAGATCATAGTGAAGGCGCCCACTCAAGAACGTTCCCGTCAGACAGTATCAACTATTCTGGACGCATGTTCTCGCTTGTTGGTTTCTGAAGGATTCTACTCAATTACAACTGACAAAATTGCGAAAGAAGCCGGTGTCAGTATCGGTTCCTTGTACCAATTCTTTGGCAACAAAGAGTCTGTCGTTCAAGCAGTAGTTAAAAACTTGATGGAAGAAGATAAAAGAATCTTGAGCGAAAAAATGCGCTCTATTTTCCCTCTGCCACCTGAACAAAGAGTTCGTGCCATGTTGGAGCTAGCGTTTGAAACATACCGCCGCCAATACGAATTGCGTGCGAAGCTAACAACGATTCAATATTACGTAGCAGATGCTGCTTATATTTCTGAATCGATCCGCTTCTTCCAAGAAACTATCAAATACAATCTTCCGCAAGTTCCTGGAAAAGACATGGAGAAAATCTCCTACATCATCGTGAATGCCTTCATCGGTTTGGCAAACACAATGGCGATCGATAATCCAAATTACATCAACGACCCGTCCATCCTGAGTGAAATGACAAAGTTGTTCATGAAATACTTGGATCTTCCCGTCGAAAACCAAGGCTAAGAAAATAAAAAACCCGGTAGCGATACCGGGTTTTTTTATTTTCTTCATTAAAAAGACATTTTAGTTTTTATCGGAAGCAATCGTACGACCCTTGTGGGCAAGAGAAATCAAAGCAATATTGTATTTATCTTTCGGAAGAGCGACGACTGTCTTCGTCGGAATCGCCATCCCCTTTTTGATTACTTGATAAGTTAAATGCGGATTGAATACTTGAGCTTTCTGATGATCACCATCAAACCACTTCACTAAGTCTTTATATTTGATGGCTTTGGGAAGTTTCAAGTCTTGCGATTCCAATTGCTTTGACCACAACACTCCACCGAAATACGTATTCGCATTTCTTTCAACCTCTAAAGCCGCCAGGAAGCAGGCATAGAAATTTCGAGAAGCGAAACCAAAGCTTTGACGGGAGGAAACGTTATCCACCAAGTAAGATAAATCCCGGGATTTGTACTTCTTAGTCATCTTAGCCACACCCGTTGGACCGTGATTGTAACCAGTCACAGCAAGCGGCCAGGACTCCAGCATGTTGTAATTTGAACGTAAAAGTCTTGCCGCGAACTTAGTGGCTTCCATCGGATGATTTCTTTTGTCCACTGACGAAGAAATCATTCGGTACGGGCGAGCGGTGTAAGGCATGATTTGCCACATTCCACTTGCACCGACTTTGGATCTTGCATTGATGTTGAAAGAGCTTTCAACAAAGACCAGGCGCACCAGTTCCACTGGCAGTTTGTTTTCGCGGAAGATCTTTTCCATGTCCTCAATATAACGACCAGAATAGAAAATCGCCGTTTGCATGCGATCTTTTTGACCTAACTGAAAGCGCAGATTACTGCGTTGTTCTTTATTAAGGTTCAATTTCTCGCTGATTTCTTTTTTAACGATGTCGATTTTCTTTTGTCTTTCGCGATCTGTTTTCAAACCTTTCAAATCAACAATTTGATAGATTTTTTCGACATTTTCGGAATCATGCAGAATTCCCTGCTCGGAAGTATATTTAGAATAAACGTCGACCCAGAACTGCACCTGTTTTTCCATTCCTTTCGGAGTGGCGAAAGCTTTGGAACTGTAACCGAGGGTATTATCCTGATTCTTATAAACCGGTGGGCGCCAATTGCGACTCTCTGGCAAAACTTGGGGAACCATGTTTGGAATGATGTCGCCCACATCCTGCGCGTAAGCAGCAGGTGCCATTAAAGCAGTGGCTAATAATGAAACGACAAAGTTCTTCACGAGAATGATCCCCTCTGGTGTTCTCTTCTTAATCATTTTATCAAACTTTTCAGAAGATTATCAAAATATTGTCGAACCATCGCTTCATCCGTTGCGCCATTGTATATAAAGGAGAACGTAATAACTGTTCCGTCCTCTAAACCTGCGTAACCCGCAAGAGAAACAACATTATTTATGTATCCCGTTTTAGCACGTACCCAGCGCTCCGCATTTGTTCCCTTCATTCTTTTTTTGAGGGTTCCATCTATTCCAGCAATGGGAAGACTTTGAAGAAACTCAGGTTGCACGCGGAAGTCGTTGCGCAAATGCTGAAGCACTTTCCACATCGCAAAAGACGACATTCTATTTTCACGCGTCAGCCCCGACGGACTCTCTAAGTGGTATTGATCCTTAGGGATTTGCAAAGCTTGCATGTGTTCTTGAATGGCCACCATGCCGTCAGCTAACGTCACACCTTTGTCTTTTTTCATTGTGCCCATGTTTTTCGTCAACATCTCGGCCACATAGTTATTCGAAAATTTATTCATATCTGCAACGATGCCTTCAATTGCTTTGCTTTCGGATTCTGCAGCAAGCGTCGCCGTTGTCGGAGTGGCGCCAGATTTCACTGCACCTGTGACCGTGACGTTTCTTTGAGCCAAGAAAGACTTCAAATTATAACCTGACCAAAGGTCTGGCTGGGTTATGTTCTTAAACACCGTGATTTCTTTATTATTCTTACCGATGCTGCCACCCACGTGCAAAAGATCGCCATCAAATTTGGGATCTTCCTTGCGATCGGCGAGCAATTTGTTATCAGAACCGGAAGTCGTTTTCGCTTTCGTGACCAAGCGGATGTATTCATTTTCTGGATCGATATAAACGCGCGCGTCGTCGCCAGATTTATCTCCGGGACGAACGAAAATATTTACAGAATTCCAATTGAAAGACATAGCCCCCACCGGAGCATCATAGGCGCGATCAACACGTTCTTTTTGGCGGCTGATATCGTAGCGCATTTTATCAAAAAGCGAATCATCAACGATGATGTCACCCTCAACTCGTTTAATATCATTACGCAGAAACGCATTCACCAAGAACCACATGTTCTCGGAAACGAAAGAAGGATCTCCGCCACCTTTCAAATAGACATTGCCTTTAAGGATGCCTTTTTTATCCACATCACCAGTTGTCCAAATCTGAGTTTTAAATTTGTGGCCCGGAGGGAAATTCGCCAAAACCGCAGAAGCCGTCGCCACTTTCGTGATCGACGCCGGAATCATCATTTTGGAACCATTGTTGTCGAGCAGAACCTTTAAATTCTCACCCTCACCAACAGACGCATAAATGCCCAAATCCGACAGCTGGACCTTGTGCTTCTTGGCCAAACTTTGCATCTCTTCAGCAGCACCCTTAGCATCCAAAGACGCATGTGCCGAAAAATTAAACAAAACAGCCGCAGCAAAAATCAAATGTCGCATCCTAATTCCTCCGTGAACTATTTCAGGAAGCTTAAGCGTGGATTTTGCCAAGGCGCGAGGAGGAAGGCGTACTCCCTGTACGCCGACGACGAGCAACGCCGGAAAAATTCACGATCAAGCTTCCTAGACGATAGTAGCGATCGGCAAATCAGTTCGCAACAAATTCAGTCTCTCTTGTTAGACTGTGGTGAATGAAAAAGCGCGAATGGCTCATTGTTATACTTCCACTTGTTGCGACCTGGTTGGTCGACCGCGTAACTAAATTGTGGGCAACGGATATCACCTCTGTGAAATCCCATGGCCCACTACATTTTGTATTGCACCACAATCACGGCGCAATGCTAGGCCTGTTTTCAGATTTGCCTTCAGTTTTGCGTATCGTTTCCCTTTCGACGGGTGGCGCGTTTCTTTTGTGTACCTATGCTCTTATCCAGTACATGTTACCAATTAAGTCCCTGACTCTGCGTTGTGGTCTTTCGATCTTGATCGGCGGGATTTTAGGGAACGTCGCGGATCGTATCGTGTGGGGATATGTTGTCGACTTTATCGTTGTAGGCACACCCACTCTTTCCAGTCCGGCATTCAATATTGCAGATGCTTTGCAATGGGTCGGTTATGCCCTGATCGTGTTTGCGATCATTCGTGAAGGTGAATTGCTGTGGCCGGAAAACAATTCGCGCAAAAAGTTCTGGGTGAATCTTTCGTTCCAGTTAAAATATTGCATCCTGATGATGGCGGTGGGTTTAAGCCTTACGCTGATCAGCCTGGTGTTCTCTTACACTTATCTGCGTGTGACGATTCAGGAGCTAGTGGGGAATAACCAGTTCCTATTGAATAAGTTCCTGGTTCCTTATGTGATCACGTTCATTATCATCTGTGTGGCGTTCTGTGCCATCACTTTCGCCGTCGGTAAAGTTCTTTCTCACCGTATCGCAGGACCGATCTATGCCTTTGAAAGGTACCTGTATGGTATTATGAGAGGTGAAAACATACCTTTGCTGAAAGTTCGTAAAGGTGACGAATTCAAAGAACTGGAAGCCCTGGCAGAAGAAATCACCAAGCGCCTGAACGTCATCAAAGCCGAGCGCACCGTGAATGTCGTAGAATTCAATGACGGCATCAATCCCGACGACAAACCAAGACAATAGGCGACAATAGGTACGGACACACTTTCTCCAAACCCAAAAGCCACAGAGATTAATCTGTGGCTTTTGGGTTTGGAGAAAGTGTGTCCGTACCTTTTAGTTCGTACCTTTTAGTTAAGGGCTCTGGGAAATAGAGGCGTTGTGTTGTTCGCACTCATTTTGTAGGCCGGGAAATCGATTTCCAAAGCGATCTTCAAAAGATCATTTACGTTATCGACGAAGTGGAATTGCATCGTTGATTTGATCTCTTGAGGAACCTCGCGTAAGTCTTTTTCGTTTTTCTTACACAAGATTACTTCAGTCACCCCCGCCCGATGAGCAGCAATGATTTTTTCTTTGATTCCGCCGACGGGTAAAACACTTCCGCGAAGGGAGATTTCACCTGTCATCGCCAATTTTGGATTCACCGGTTTTTTCAACATTTTTGAAGCAATCGACGTCAACATCGTCACCCCAGCAGAGGGACCATCTTTAGGGATGGCGCCTGCAGGAACATGGACATGAACTTCTTTTTTTGTGAAATCCACCGACGGATCCATTAAAGGCAACCGCGCCTTCAATAAACTCATCGCGATCTTAGCGGATTCCTGCATCACCTCACCCAGTTGCCCGGTAAGCAACAACTGGCCTGTGCCCGGCATTTCTTCCGTTTCTATGAACAGGATATCACCGCCCACCGGAGTCCATGCAAGCCCCGTTACTACACCTGGAGGCAACGCTGTTTCCGTTAGATCCGCCGAGAATCTTTCCGCACCAAAGATGTCATCCAGATCATTGATATCAACAATCAGTTTTGCACCTTCGGATTTTAAGATCTTCAAGCTCATAAATTTACAAATCGTCGCGATTTTACGTTGCAGTTCACGCACACCCGCTTCACGAGTGTAATCGGTAATCATTTTCGTCAAAGCACCTTCAGTGATCTCCAACTGAGACTCCTCAATACCGTGCTCTTTGAGCTGCTTCGGCCATAAGTGGCGTTTCGCGATATTTTTCTTTTCATCAATTGTATAGCCCGTAAGTTCAATCACTTCCATACGATCCAACAGAGGACCCGGAATTGTATCGAGCGCATTAGCCGTGGCGATAAATAGCACCTTTGAAAGATCGTAAGCCGTATCCAGGTAGTGATCTTGGAAAGTATTATTCTGCTCAGGGTCCAAAGTCTCCAAAAGGGCACTTGCAGGGTCGCCATTAAAGCTGCGCGATAATTTATCGATCTCATCCAGTACAAATACAGGATCGTTTTCACCGGCTTTCTTAATTCCAGAAATAATTCGACCCGGCATTGCGCCGATATAGGTGCGACGGTGACCGCGGATTTCCGCATCATCACGAACACCCCCTAAGGCAACACGCACATATTTTTTATTCAGCGCGCGCGCAATACTTTTACCGAGTGAAGTTTTACCTACTCCCGGAGGTCCTACGAATAACAGAATCGAACCCTGATGCGATTTACGCAACTTCATCACCGCCAAATGCTGCAGGATTCTTTTTTTAATTTTATCCATGCCGAAGTGATCCTCGTTCAAAATCTTTTCGGCTTTCTCCAGATCAATTTCTTGATCCGGCGAAGATTTACTCCACGGCAAATCTGTCATCAAATCCAGATGCGTACGGATGATTTGATATTCGGGCGATGCCGAGTTTATATTTTCCAATCGCTTCAACTGAGAATTCGCCAACGCCAACGCCTCGTCGGGCATTCCCGCCGCAAGAATTTTTTTACGGAAGTTATCGGCGACATCATTGTTGTCTTCATCGCCCAATTGTTCGCGAATGACCCGCATTTGCTCGCGCAATATGCTTTCTTTCTGGCTTTGATTGATGTTTTCACTTAGTTTCTGACGGATATCGATCTGAATTTTCAGACGTTCTTTTTGTTCCTTCATCAGATCCAGAAT